>JBGSMY010000373.1:0-47608 GCA_041739975.1 Pirellulaceae bacterium | reverse complement strand
TCCTGATCGTTCGACCCTAGCCTAAGAATAACTTGTTCTAAGGTTTCCCGTCCCGAGAGAGCCTGCAAAATGCGATAGTCAGCAGGTTGGACCTGAAAATAAGTGTTTCGCAGGGGATCTTCGATAATGATGACTTTTGAGGCGTCATCATTTTGAATGCGAAACACGAGATCGGATCGCAATTTGAGTCGCGTTTGCAACCGCTGTGAATCTGGCGCTGATGGAGTTGAGGGCAATTTCATAGGGCTTACCACACCCATTGATATTGGACACGTTCCCAAACGCGGTGGAACCAAATCCAACCTATCGATTTCCAGCCTATTGAAATTTCGGCGTGGCCTTTCATTCCGGGCCGCAATTGATCGTTAAAGTTTTCAATCGCGGCTTCAGCGACAAACACATTGGCTTGATCGATTATCTCGGCTCGCGGTTGGATTCGCTGCAATTTAGTTTTCCATTGGTGAAAGGGAAAAGCGCTGAGTTGCAGCTCGATTGATTGTTCCGGCCTCACCAATCGAACGTCTGATTCCGGAACGTGCAATTCAACTTGCATGCCCGCAAGTGGTGCGACCTCAAAAAGCACCTGACCTTTTTGCAGTGGTGCGCCAGTTGATTTTGTCAGGTCGCCGCTGACGATGACACCGGCAATGGGACTGCGGATTTCCAAGTCATTGAGGCGAGTTTGTAGCAAGTTGATTTTTGCTTGTATTCGTTTGGAGTCACTGTCCGCAATTTGCGAGTCTGAGATATTTCCCTGTGCCAATGCCGCGTTGGTCTTTTTGCGAGCTGCCGCATATTCAGCATCCAGGCCAGCCAACTCCATCCGCAATTGCGCACCATCCAATCGAGCTAACACTTGACCAGGTTCAACTGTATCGCCGGCCAGTACTAACGATTCACTGAGTGTGCCTTCAAAAGGCGTTGTAATAAATCTTCGAAATACAGGTTGGACAATCGCGTCACAATTAAGTTGGCAAGGCATTGGTATTAACATCAACAGGCAAACACAACTGGCGGCGATCAACCATTGTCGGGCGGTGCGACTGCGATACCAGCGCTTGGCGGTGGAGACCAGACGTTGTTGCACGGTTCGTCGCGCACGAAACCATTGCTGTAACTGCAACGATAAAGACTGAGTCCATTGCTGTTGAAGTTGTTGAATCTGTGCAAGTTGTTGCGGACTCCAGTTTCCCACCAAAATGAAGAGTGCCAGTTTTTCAGCATAAGAACCAATTGGCCAATAAACAATTTGGGAGGATTGCGTTACTTCCGCCAGTCGGGGCCAATGTGAACCAACCGATAGATCGTTGGACTTGTTTTCGATTCGCCAGGCGTCCACGTCAATGGATCGTTCTGCGATAGCCTGCTTATAGAGCACGATCGACGACGCTTGCGGTTCAAAATGTTCGACGTCGGACACTGCCGCCAGCTGTGGAATTTGTCGGTGATCGGCCAGGGCAACAGCGACTTGATTACTATTGGTGATCTGTTTGAGGAAATTGGCGAGTTCAATTGCCAGATCGGTACGATGTTCAGTCGTAGCCATTAGGTCAATACGTGATTGACATTGACGCAAAAATTGCAATTGATCATTTGCCGATCGGAGGGCCAGTCCTCGTTGCCGAGAACCGTATGCTTGAGCGATGAGGCTCAACAACCAAACCAACCGCACACTGGAATTGCCTGCCAGTTGAACTCTAGAAACCAAAACTTCTCGCGAGTCATTCGTACCCTGAATCGGCGTGGCGATCAATAGTTGCTTGCCATCCCGACTTGTTTGGTCCGCAGATTTGCAGTGTTGCAGCGCCCACAGGCCTATATTTTGGATGGCCTGCGTGGCGTGAGCGGATGATTCCGTGGAATCTGCGACCTGATGGGCTGTATTGACTTTGAACGGCATCCAGGCGACTTGGTCGCTGGAAGGCGACTCACGACGTACGAGCCAAAGTTCATCGCAAATGGCGTGTTGCTCAATCAAGCGAATGATTTGGGCAATGACCTGCTCAACAACCAGTTCCGGGTTGCAAATTTCTTGAAGGATTGAGTCTAGCGGATTCTTTTCGAACCCTGGGCTGGATTGCAAATGTGTTCCGGATGCGTGTGGCGACGCAATTAAAGCCAGCGGAGCTGGCGATGGCGAAGGATCGTTTGAATTCTGGACCGTTACGGCCATATGATTGTTTCCCACAATTGACTCAAGTCGATCTGATATTTTGGTCCGCCTGGCCCGGGTTCAACCAGTACGATCAAACAATTATTCAGCGACCAGTGGAAACAACAGATCACGGGGTCGGCGTGGACCTATTGATTATTGGTGATGCGATACCTGGAACAATCAGACGGCGAGTTGCAATTGTTCGAGTCGACGGATCATTTAAAACTGCAATAGACAAGTTTCCCCGGAACGGAATTTATTTTCCGGATTATGAATCAACAACTTGACTTGAACCGTACCACTTTGTGCTTCGATTTGGACGCCAATACTCTCCACCTTGGCGGCGCTGCGTTGCCCATTGCCAATAGTCAATTGCAGATCTTGGCCGACAGTAAGGCGATGGATGTCGGAACTGGAAACATTAAAGGTTGCATAAAGTTCGCGGATATCGATCAAGGTAATTAGTTCTGGGCGAAGTGGTGACAAAAACTCGCCCTGTTTGCGATGAATTCGGGAGACAATGCCATCAAAGGGCGCGGTAATTTCTCGTTTTTTGAGTTGGGTTTCTGCGCGCCGCATTTCGATTCGACGTGCCTTCTGCTCGTCCTCAGCGGTTCTCAACCGGGCACGGGCAATTTCCAATTCCATTTGAGCGCGCAAGATCTCGTTCTCACTGGCAAAATTCTGACTGCGAAGTTTGTGTAGTTCCTCTAAGATCGCTTGACGCTTTTCCAACATCTCGCGAGCGGAAATCACGGCGCTATCCGTGTCTGCCAAGTGCGAAGCCAATTCAAATTGGACGCGTTGTAGATCGTCGCTGAGCCGAGCAATGATTTCACCCGATTTTACCGCAGCTCCCTCGTGAACCCCCATCCACTGAATGATCCCGGATTCGTCGCTGGCCAATTCGATGGTTCGGACAGGCTCGGTGAACCCTTCGTATTGGCCGCGTAGGGATGAGCTGGATGAAAAAAGTGAAATTGCCGTGAGACAACTGGCCAAGGCCCAGGACCTAAAGCCAAGGGGCAAAACGCGAATTGTTGTCATGTACAACCTCATTGCTTGAAAATCCCAACTGCATCGCTAAATCCCAGAGATGCCCAATTATCGCGGCGCCCATTATGAGGACGCCGCCCATGATTGGGACGCCTAAGTGTAGGTTGGATTAGGCAAGAGGTAGCAAAAAAACGTTAAATCGAGCCCAAAGTTGAGCAGCAATTGTTGTTGCCATCCCTATAAAAAGAAAAACCCCAAGCAGTTTCCTGCTTGGGGTTATGAGTGTTTTTCGTAGTTTGCCGATCTTAACGAATATCATCTCCAGAATCATCCTGTGATTCCGAACGACGTACTTTTCCATAAACTGAAAATTCGTCATCGATCAACAGGGAGTGCCGATACATCTTTAGGTCCGTCAGGTTATTTTGCACATGGAAGTTACCGTTGGCATCCATAATCAAGATCTCGCCTGGAGTTTGGTACTCTAGCTTGGTATCTCGAATCGGCAATTCCATACCACCCATGATGTCGACCACCAAGGCATCGGTTTTGGCTTCAGCATTTTCAAGCACTCGAACATCCCACTGCGTGGGGTGGATCAAGTGAGCCTTGGGAACGGTGAAGTTCAAAAAGTCGCCACGAGCAATTTCCTTAACAGCCGGAATTGCGGTGTTGTATACTTTGTCCCAAACAGCAGCGACCAGTTTAGCCGTTGGTTCTGCGATCGGAATCGAAGTATCGTCGACCCTCGCCATCCGGACTTTGGAGACATCACCCGCATAGAACTCAGCCGTGGCGGTTCCGATCGTAATCGGTGCGGATGGTTCGCTCCATTCCGTGGGGCGGCAATTTCGCAACAATTCGGTGTACTTGTCCAAGCCACGAGTTTTGAGATCGGTTTTGAAATCTTCCAAAGTCTTGGCCTGCTCACCAAGTCGACGGCGCACTTCTGGATCAACCAGCGATGAATTAATAGCCACTCGGGTGTATTTCTTTTCATCGAAGATTTCGTTGTCAGTCCCGCCACCTGCACTGGTGCTGCCACCGGTTCCGCCGCCAGGATCATCCCCCAAAACGCCACCGCCTGAACCGCCGCCTGTGCCCATTCTCACGCCATCACCTGGTTTGGCGTTTGAATCCGCAGCAGCAACCAAAGCCCCGGTAGGACTGTTGGGGTCGAGTACCCATAAACGAATACGGTATTCCACGGATTTTCCAACCGGTGCATCGAAATCAAAAACGCGAACCAATTTCAATGGAGCCTTGGGGCGTTTCAATTTCATGACTCTTTTGTAGGGCTCACGGTTTGAACCTTTGAGTTCATCGATATCGTTGGTTGACGAACCTTTGCCGCTGCGATCGTTTTGACCAGCCATGTTACCCTGACCATCGCGATCACCACCTGAGCCCGTGCCCCCTCCTTGCCCTTGGTTGGCTTGATCGCCTTGATTGCCGCCCGCGGGGGCATTGCCCGATTGTTGGTCAAAGAAATTTTGCGTTCGCAATTCTTCCGTGTCCTTTTTGCCATCTAGTCGATTAATAACCGACTTAGGGACATAGCTACGCAGTGGCACTTTGGGGTGAGTTGCGTAGGGTCGATAGTCCGCCATGGTAATCGGTGGAATCGCCATCGTCAGAATTTCGTCGTAATAATAGGGATCAATGACTTCCGGAGTGATTGGTGATCCATCTGAGCCCATTGGGAACAGGCTATAGCGATCAAGAATCGTGGCCGTGATGTCTTGCCAATCGCCCTGATCGACACGACGCTCAACTTGCATGAACTTAAAGTCAGGTTTGTCTCCGGGTGGATAGTATCCCTTAGCGTTGGACAACGTTCGTTCGTATTCTTTCCAAAGCGATTCGAATTCAATAATACCGGTTACCGAAACGATATCTTTTACAAATGCTGCTTGGTCGCCGCCGATATTGGCGACTTTAGGACGAACGCCGAGCATTTCCATTTTTTGGATATCAGGAATCGTATCACCGTAGTCAGATTTTTCTTTGGGGCGAGGGCGTTCTTCGCGATCGGTGGGACCGTCTTCATCGCGATCCCCAGGTCCTCCACCGCGGCGGCCTTCGGAGCCAGCGACTGTAATCTTAGGTGACCCCAACCGGTCGATTTCGACAATTGTTCCCCTCGCAAACATTGGAGCCCGAAATGAACGGGCAAGTAGTTCTTTAGCTGGTGAAAGTTCGGGGTCCAACCGTAGGCCTAGGGTTTTTAGTCGTGGACCTAAAACCGGACCGCCCACGTATTCAGCAACGTCCAATTTAACTGCCGCCGCTTGTTGAATCCGTTCGTGCGCTGACGTGTCGCCTTGGCGAAACTCTTTGATCTTTTCCCAACTCGCATCCGATTTGATATGTCGGTCGGCCTCACCGGCCAATTGTTTTAACTGTTCGGGATTCTTGGCTGTGTATACGGGAGCAGTATACCCTAGCCAAAAATACAACCCCAACAACACTACCGCAACAACGAGAATGACTTTCTCAATGTGATGCAAACAAAATCGTTGCAAACCTTCTTGAGATAGATCGACTTTCATTTTTTTCATGGTCATATCCTAAACCGAAAGATCGAGATTGATTCCCGATAATTCAAAAATCATTTCATTAGCAATTTACTTAGTTGCGATCGTCAAATTCGAATTTTCATTGATACCTGTGACTTTGTTGCCACTGTTTGCATCAATCAGTTGACGAACCCGTTTATCATCGACAGGGTTGTAAATTTTGACAATCCCATAAAATTCAACGTTGACATCAAACGTGGTACGCGTATCGATGGATTCAACTTCACGAGCGCCTGTATTCGAGCTGCTAGACCCCGTTCCGCCGCCGGGGTCATCGCCCAATACACCCGACCCGCTACCACCACCACCTTGGGCTCCACCACCCGTACCAATAACCGGCGAGTTGCGGTCGCTTTCGCCTTGTCCGGAGGTGCGTTTTGTACCACCGGCCAGTTTGATGTCGTCTCCGGAAACATCGCGGTTAATTCGCACTTGAAAGATCTCAAATGCGAAAGGCGATGCCGCACATTCGGCGATAAACTGTTTAATTTTGGTTTCATCCATTTTGACTGCAATTCGAACGGGTACTCGTTTTGCGACAATAGCTTCCAACAAGGTATCCGGTAAGCTATCGCCGGACAAAGCAGTCTGTAGATCGACAATACTGATGGGGTCAAAATTTTCGTCGACATAACGACCGTGAAATGGCGCCATTTGGGCCATTGCTTCCGGCAACGTTACGTCAAAAGATTTAGCTTGTTCGCCGAATGGATCGGAACTGTTGGCAGGACCGCCGGTAGATGAACGAAATTCATCTTCATCCGGTGCGGCACCTCTTTGCGCGGCAGCCGCTGCGGTCGCTGAACCACCCGCTCGTGCCCATTTCATGTTTGGCGGACTGACTTTGCCCAATTTGGTCCGCGCTTCGCGTCCGAAAACGACATAGTGAATGTTTTTGATTGCTGCTAAGTCGTTGGCATCTGCTGTGCCGTTTACTTTTTTCACGATATCGAACATGGCTTCCAACAACCACAAATCTTGTTGCAGCGCCAGTACTTGATAGGCCGTGGGCGTTTTTGTTTTATTCCCGTCGATTCCTTCAAAAATTGTGAGCTTATCGCGCCACAACTCTTGATTCTTCTTGTCCCAGCGAACGACGACTCGATTCAAATCGCTATCCAGTCCACCGACTTTGATACTAGGATTTTGCCCCGACTGATCGCGTCCGTTGCCTGCCACTTGTTGAGGTACATCTTTAGGAAATTCCCATTTTGTGCCGATGACTTGGCAGATCTCCGGCATCCGATTGGGAATTTGTTCTCGATAAGCATCCAAAAAACTAGCCAATCGACCTTGTTCAATCGTCGTGAATTTTTCCGGTGGGTCAAATTGGGCAAACGTCTGAAGTACTAGTGTATTTGTTAACACGGTAGTCGGCCATTTCAAAACCGATTCTTGTTGACTGCGGCGCAGTTTCCAAGCTTGCGCCATCGACTCCATCGTGCTGTTTAACTCAGCTCCCATTCCCATACGAGTTTGCTCGTTGGGATGAGCAACCACAGCTTTGTTCTCTGGGCCAATATCAGCGCTGTTTTTCATGATTTTGTCGACCGTTTGCACGCTGCTGAGAATCTCGCTGGTGAACGCATTGCGTTCGGTAGCCAGCCGCGTCGACGCGAAATAAAACATGACAACTAAGGCCAGTGTTGCAATCACGCACCCCACCCAGAAACGGTTCTTGCTCAGGAACTGCATGGCTTTTGTTACTTGTTCCATCTTCGTACCACCTTAAATATATCGAAATCGGATTTCGACTGAACTTGTTTATCTTCGATTGAATTCTTGACTACTGAATTATTAACCAAGGAATTATTAACCGCTGTGTCTTAAATTCAATATTTGCTTTGCGACCGATGTAAAACTTAAATGCTCGTACTCATTGACTATTGCTGAGACTACTGCTGAGACTGATCTCGGCCAATTTTTTTGACCAGTTAGTCATCATCATCGTCGTTGTTGGCGTTGGCCGGCGGAGTAGTCGCAGTTGGCGGATTGGTGTTTGCTGGGTTGGACGCGGCTGGCGGAGTTGTTTCCCCGTCTTCCGCATTACCCGCGGCCGTTGCCGTTGCGGCTGCTTGTTCTTGTTTTAACCGATCCGCTCTAGCCTGAAATCGTTCTCTTGGCGAACGAGGAATCCAGGCAAATTGGACGACGAAATCAAAACGATCAACTTGAAATTTACCATCGCTGGGTATTGTTTCCTTCGATGTGTTCGATTCGGACTCATCGGCAACGCCGCCACCCGTACCTGATTCTGGACGTTGATCATCGCGACCGGAGTCGCCAGAACCCGAAGCCGGCGCTACTGGCTTGGCATCAAACACAATTAGTTCTTTTTTCGGGAGGTCATCACTATCGACGATCGTTGGATAATAGATCCCGAAATCGCTATATTTATAACGCCCGCCACCTTCAATTTCATTGTCATCACCAGGCAACACAATTTCTTCATTGAGAATGCGGTTGATGAAATTCTTCATCACGAACGTTCGGCGAGCTTCCAGTAATTCGGTGATGGCTTTGCTGCTGTTGTGGTAATGGTGTCCTTTAATTTCCACGACCCAACCCGGTCCGCTAACCGGAGAGGCGGGAGGTGTCGCACCTTCATCGGTCGATTCGGGTGCACCCGTGGCTGGCTTTACGCCAACCAATTGAGCTGCTTCTTCGGCAGAACTTTCGAACATGTTGTCGTAAATTGGACGGACTTTGTCCAACCATAACGCCAGGTCTTTTGAAAATTGGGTTTCAATCCAGTCGACAAAGATCTCTTTGCGATCGACGTATGGAATTTCGAACGGATCCACAGGGACCATGCGATCTTCCGTACGAGGATCTTTTGGCAACGCTTGGTAGATCACCGATTCCAGTTCCAGCCAAGTCGTTTTTTTGTCGGACGACGAAGACAACTCTTTGTTCAATGTATTGATTTGACCAAGCAATTTCTTTTGAGCCGCGTCCATCGTCATCAGCTTCGTGCTTTCAGAATCTTTGGCTTTGACCAAGATTTTAGCGGCGTCCCAGCTGGTATCTGCGGTTGTAAACAAAGTTGGATGTACGCGTTGCCAAGCATTCACCATAAAGGCGAACCCTACTAACATACCCAACAACATCAGACTAATTGCCGTGAGAACCCATGGCTTTTTCTGGCGAATGAGCCGTTCGGTTTGAATTTCTTGAGGCAGCAGATTGATACGCAGGGCCGCTTGTTTGAGCCCTTGAATACATAAACCATAAGCGGGAGCAAAGGTCAGTAAGTTCTCTTCAAAGGTGTTTTCTTTAGTAACTTCCGAACCACCCAATTTGCGAAATTCTGAGACCTTGGCGATATCCAATTCCAATTGCGTGTTCAAAAACTGACGTAAACCGGGCAGTTTTGCGGCATTTCCCAACAAAACCATTTTGGAAATCTTTGCGTTCTTTTCCAAGCCCGAGAAAAACGTAATCGATCGCTGAATTTCATTGACTAAATCGTTGAAGACCGGCCGCATCGCTTTGAACAATTGTTTCGGGTCTTCCGCTTGTCGCGCATTGCGTTTTAATTGCTCGGCTTTGGCATGCGTTAATTTTAGTTCTCGAGCAAGCTGTTTAGTAAAGTGATTGCCGCCAACCGGAATATTGCGCATCCACAATTTAATGCCGTTGGTGATAATTAGATCCGTCGTATCGGTACCCATCGACATGACAACCATCGAATCCGGAGGACTTTCGGGGTCAAAATCCTGAGGATTTGGAAGGGTTTCCATTACGTCATAAGTAACGTAATTATAAATGGCCAAAGGCGACAACTGCACAAAATCGACTTCAATTCCTGCGTCATCAAACGGTTTCAATTGGCGGTAAACCGCTTCTCGTTTCATCGCAAACAAACCCACCTCAGCATCGACCAGTCGATCGTCGACGATCGAACCACCCAGCTGTTGCCAATCCCAGATCACGTCTTCTAAAGGGAATGGAATTTGTTGCTTCACTTCGTATTTGACGATGTCCGGGAGCGTTTTAGCATCCACAGGTGGTGGGCGAAAAAATCGCGACAACCCCGATTGTCCCGGTACACTAACACAAACGAAATCACCTTTGACTTCATTGCGCGATAGAAATGTCTGCAGGGCTTCTTTTACCGCTTCGTCCGAGTCGGATTCCATCTGACTCAACATTTTGGGAAACTCAAAATAATCGTAGCGATCGGCGATGATTTCGCCGGGATTGTCGCCACTGACACACCGCAAGGCCTTGACCGCACAGTGGCCGATATCAATTCCCCAAACACCAATTTTCTTCGCCATATTCGCTAGACCTTATTCCCGATTCAAATCAGGGACGCTTATAAACCACCCAGTACTAATGTACTAACGAACGCCCTTAACTGTCAACGATTTGCGCTCTAAGTACCGGTTATTCTCAATGTTCCGTCAAATTTGTCTTTCGCATTTAAAACGACACTTCAGCCTGTCCGTAGTCTATCAGTCTAATTGCGATGCTCGACTGACTCGACGCCTAAACCCAGTCAATGACCGAATGCGGTCGCAACGCGAACCACTCGCTCGTTACAGACCAACCACGGTTCGCAACCGGCAGCCAGTAACGGCAGGTGCCAGACTAGGTGTACGCCCAATCGGACGATTGCCAAATGACATAACCGACATATTTGCCAGACGTTATCGTTATGGCCGGCAATCATGTCAGGCCCAGCATTTCCGCCGAACCCTGCAATAATTGTTCAACCGGTCCCCCAAGCTTACCCCACAGGGTAAAATCGGTGGGCAATCCGGTTAGGGTTTGGACGCACACGAGTAACTTTCGTTCCCAATATTTTTAGTACAACAGAATTTCGTCTTAAATGGTTGATACGGACCAAGCGCAAAAAGTCGATTATTCAGCCATTTACATGTTATTTCCGGGCCATAGCTTGGAGGATTTTCCCACGCATATGACTGGGGCGGCGGCTGCCGAACTGCTCACGACCGCCAGTTTGGCGTGGCACCCCTACCTATTGGCAAAATCCAAATCGCTGCCGCAATGGCACCGCTGCGACGCCTATCCGCATCCGTTTGAGGGAGCATTTTTACTAGTTCCAGAGTTTTGCCGAGATCGTTTACCGCGCGAGCTGCCGGATTTACCACCCGAGGGCACCACCCCACGCGTTTATCCGGACCCACCATTTCACGCGATTCATTGCGGAGCTAATCGCGCCGAATCGCTTAAGCAGCTTAATGCGCTGCTTGTAAATCCACAGACCAATTTGCCCCACTTCACGGAGACGTCACCGTGTCGACTGAACGACTTCTTTGCGCTGGGGTACGCCACCTTGCAAACTTTGTTGCTAACCAAACAACTGCGGTACACCTGCCAATTGGATTTTGCCAAGCTTGCCGACGAGGTAAAGACAGCCGTGTCAATGGCGTTGAGTGGCGACGACTCGGCAACGCATACCGCGCTGGACAGATGTTTTGATTTGTTGCTCGAAGAAAAGAACCGCTATTATCCCACGGCGGCCCATTTGCTGGATTTAGGAGTCATTCCCTCCAAAATCAGTCTATCGGAAGTTGGCAAACAATTGGCCGTAGACCACAAAATCAATCTGTTAGTGACCGGTGAACAGCTCGAGCGTTGGCACCAGGAATTGCCGAACGAATCACAATCGACTTTTGAGAACATTGATCCTCAAATGCAGTGTTTGTTGGGTGGGATTTGGCAAGAGCACCCCGAGCAACTGATGCCCTTTGCTGCATGGTTGCTTCAGTGGGAGGCCGGCCAGAACGCGTTTCGCCAGAGTCTTTCTACGCCCCCCAGCGTCTATGCCCGTTTGCGAGGAATCTTGCATGCTGGCTGGCCACAGCTACTGCGCGAATGGAACTATACCGGCGCTTTGCATTGCTCATTCAGCGGTCGGGCTTTG
This sequence comes from Pirellulaceae bacterium, assembly GCA_041739975.1. Lineage (GTDB taxonomy): Bacteria > Planctomycetota > Planctomycetia > Pirellulales > Pirellulaceae > BJ22. The sequence goes on along the minus strand of JBGSMY010000373.1, from coordinate 35,982 downwards.
CCCCGATCGAGTTTCGATTATGTCGAATGGCAATCCGCAAGTCTCGATTCCATTCCGGCGTTGACTCGCGCACCACTGGACGCAAACGCTGCGGAAACCTATTTGCAGTTGGCGATCCGCTGTGGTGAACAAATCGACGCCTCCCATCAAGCGACGGCAATATTGGCTCACCAAGTGAATCGGTATTGTGATTGGTTTCAAGATTTACGCATCGTTTGCTCATACGGAGAGTTGTTGGGGCGTTGGGCAACCGCTTCAGAAATTCTCGAATCGATGTATAACCCCGGATATTCCGACACATTTAAATACGATGACTATCGCGAAGATTCTTTAGCGGATGAAACTCGGCGGTCGCAGTTTTCGATGACAAGCGACTGGCGACAATATTGGATCAATGCCCAAAAAATCAACCACCTCCAGCGCTTGCACTTCATGGTTCCCTGCATCTCAGGCAGGACGCCAAAATACTCGCCGAATTGGACGAACCTGTCATTGCACAATGACCGCTTGGCCTTTCAGACCGACGAGCGAGCACTGGAAAGCAATCGTGAGCTTCCCGGTGACCTCCAGCAAATGGCTGTTTTTCTGGACCAACTTGGCGAGCAATTGGTGCGAACGATCCGAGAGCTTTTGCAGAGCAGATTTCGATTCAAGGCAGCTGCCAACGGCTGGCTACTGATAAACTCCAGTGCCTCTGGTCGCCAATGTCATTGGGGTCAAGTCCATCCAGTTTTTTCCGAATTTAACGAAGCCAAATCGACGGTTGAAGTTGTGGCTGAACCTGTGACTGAACCTGTTGCTGAACCAGCGCGTGAATTTGCAAATTCAAATTCGCAAGACACATTGACAACAATCGAGCCATTGACGGACCAACGAATCGAAATTCCCAGTTTAGGATTTGCGTTAATTCCCGGAGTACCCGCCTCCAACCCTTCAATCAAAGACACTCGTGCGGCGATGGTTTGGCAGCAAGGGCTACGCAATGAATTCTTTGAAGTCGAGATCGATCCGATATCAGGCGGGATTCGCGCCGTTCGTTATTATCAAAAGCGTGGGAACTTGGTTTCACAGCGACTGACGGCATGTCGGGAGTCGGACACGTCGGCAATATCTTGGCGGTCACTCGATCACCGACTCGAGCAACCTTCGGCTCAATACGCGACAAGCACCACTCGCGGCGAATTGTGGCAATCGAACCAGTGTTTGGCAATCTATGAACAGCAGATCACGATTGGCCGCGGTTCCCGCCTAATTGAAGTGCGTGGTACTGTGACCCCTCAAATTAAATTGGCAGGTTCTCCGTGGCGAAACTATTTTGCAAGCCAGATCGCTTGGAACGACGACACGTCGCCAAGATATCGCGAGATTCATGACCAACGACAATCTCTGCAATTGCAACGATTTTCGGCGCCTCAAGTCATTGAAATCGAAGACACCTTGGCGTCGATTGCGTTGATGACTCGTGGGCACTATTGGCATCGGCAAACCTCTGAACGGTTCTTAGATACACTGTTAGCCATTCCGGGCGACTCGGAAACTCAATTCGAGTTTTCCTTGGCTTTGGACCAACCTTATGCTCTGCCCACTGCCATCGCTCAACAATCTGATATTTATGCGATTCCCATGCCGATGGGGACAGATCGCTCGGCGTTTCGTTTTGTTGAAGTCGCTCCCAACTCGATCTACTTAATGCGAATCAATCCAAATTATGATGACGGGGGGCGGTTCCAGGGAGCGGATGTTTGGCTTCGTGAAACCGAGGGGCGGTATTGTGACGTTTGCTTATCGGCCCCACGTATTCTAAAATCGGCTTGGCGACTGTCATTGGCGGGCGAGTTAATTCAGTCGTTGCCGGTACAAGAAGATCGGGTCCGTTTTGAGTTACAACCCTTTGGCATTACGCGAATACAATGGCAGTGGTAGTTCATGATCATTACAATTGATGGGCCTGCTGGGGCCGGCAAAAGTACCGTCGCACGACGCTTGGCAGACAGATTAGGCTGGGCGTTTCTTGATACCGGAGCAATGTATCGGGCCGTTACATGGGAAGTCATTCGTCGCGGAATTGATGTTCGGCACGAGGCCTTGGTAGCCCAAGTTGCTCGCGAAATTCAAATTGAATTTGACGGAGAACGTGTGTTGGTTGACGGCCAAGACTTAACCTCCGCCATTCGTCATGTATCGATTGCGCAAAGTATCGGGCCTGTTGCCGACAACCCTGGGGTTCGCCACCACCTCGTCCGTTGTCAACGACATTTGGCTGCCTTTGGAAACTATGTCTGCGAAGGACGGGATCAAGGCACCGAAGCGTTTCCCGATGCTATCTGCAAAATTTTCTTGACGGCCTCACCAACGACTCGAGCAGAACGACGATTGCGGGAACTTGAATCGAAACAACAATCGATAATGTTTGAAGAGGTCCTCACCCAGCAGACGATACGTGATCAACAAGACGCCAATCGCCCGGTTGGAGCATTGCGAAAAGCCGTCGATGCGATTGAAATCAACACCGATGGCCGCGAACTCGACCAAGTGGTTGACGAACTTTGGGAACTTGCCGTAGCGCGAATCGCCGCGCCAACAAATCACTGAGTCTCAACCGACTCTTGAACTTGACTCACGAAAAAACTTGGGAGCTTACATTGACAAACCCTGCCAAAAATCAACGATTTGCGCTGTTGTACCATCAAATCAACCCGAACCACAGGGATTTTCTAGATCGTCGGGATCATTGGGACCTGCTACTTCAAATCGATGGTGTCCTGATGGCATGGGAACTTAACGGTGACCCCTGGAGTCAATCGCCGGTTAGCGCGCGTCGCTTGGCCGACCACCATATTGATTACCTTGATTTGGAAGGTGCTGTGTCACAAGACCGCGGGAACATTCGTCGCCTTCGATGGGGCAAACTCCAGTGGTGCCAAGCCAACGCTCCTGACCTAGGGGCTTGGTTGACCGATCAAACCGGCAGCCGTTGGTTGGTTCGATGGTTTCCTCACAGTCATCCAGAATCGACAATGCCGGCAGCCGAATATTGGTTGGAGCTATTGCCGGAATCGTCTCAGCCAATCGTAAAATCGGGGGCGATTGCCGTGATTTGCCGTGACCAACGGTTTTTAGTGATCCAACGCAGTCAACTTGTGCGAGCGCCCGGCCAATTCTGTTTTCCCGGCGGAACAATCGAGGGAAGCGAACCGGTGACAGAGGCATTGGTTCGAGAAATGCAAGAGGAACTCAGCATCGAAGTCGAACCACAACATCACTTGTGGACCAATGTTTCTTCCTGGGGGGTGCAGCTACACTGGTGGCTCGTCGACATCGCCCCCAATGCCCAAATTTTTCCGAATGAGCGCGAGGTTGCTTGGTTCGGTTGGCTAAGTCCTCGAGAACTTGCGTCGCGACACCCGCTGCTTCCCAGCAATCGATTGTTTCTCGAAGCTTGGCATCGCAACGAATTCACCTTGCCGATTCATACCCGTTAAATTGTCGGACCAGGTTACAGAATTGAGTTGGCAATCCGTTGGATACAGCTATTGAGTTACGTTTGGCGTGGCTGGATTTTCCGCGACAACTTTTGTTAGTTGGTAACATACGGCTTCGGCCGCATTTCGAATGAACAGTCGATCGCCGACCATTACCGGATGGTTCCAAGTCTTGCCTTCCATAGCGGAAATTTTGCCCAACTCACGGTGAGCTTCCGCAGTCGCAGCGACTAAGACCAACTCACCTTGTTCACTCAATACCAGTAGCGCTTGGGAATCGGGTAACATCATTACTTGCCCTTTTCCATAACGCCCACCTTTCCATCGCCGACTGCCATCTTTAAGGTCAATGCAAGTAAAAATCGAATTATCGAATCCATAAATAAGTCCATCGTCAAACACGAGGTCATTAAAGTCGGGTTTGAGATTTCGCGAAGTCCATAGCTCTTTGCCCTGCCAAGCTGCTTCGGGCGTGGTAGCCTCGATTTCAATCAGTCGAGTACCAGAGCCTAGCCCCGTGGGGATCAGCATTTGCCGATCATTAACCAACAATGGTTGTAATGCTCGGTAGCCCATATGTGGCCAAGAATAGTCCAAACGAACTTGCCCATCGATGGGGTCAACTAACAATAATCCGGTTTCGCTGAGCAGTCCCAAACAGGTCTGACCGAGGAGTGTAAAGGTCTGCAACGAGCCATACGATTGCTCGCCAGCCGCCGCGGTCCAACGAGTTTCACCATTGGTCACATCAAAAGCCATGATGCCAAGATTTTCTTTACCAGCGGCATGCACAATTACGAGATCTTGATGCACAAGAGGTGAGCAAGAAAATCCCCACATCGGCGGTTCGCGTTTAGCAACCAGCCGCAAATCAACTTGCCAAATTTGTGCCCCGGTAATTGCATCTAATTTTCGCAATAGTCCCTCGGCACTTTGGGCAAAGACAAACCCGCTGCTTACGGTCGGGGTTGCACGCGGACCGAGTCCGCCTAACGCTTCAAAAAAACGCGACCCAATTCCATTGGCCCAAATCTCTTTGCCCGTATCAGCGTCATAACATACGACTACTTCCTGTTGGTCGCGTTGTTCCTGCGTGAATAACCGATTGCCGGCAACCGCAAACGACGACCAGCCAGCACCAACTGGAATTCGCCACAATTCTTTTGGTGGATGTTTGGTCCAATCCGTTTCGATGACTAAATCGGGAACAGAGGCAGTTCTCTGATTCCCGCGAAAGCCAGACCACTCAGGCGCATTCAATGCAGCAATCACCGAGTCGGCTACCGGAGTTGTGGTGTCGGTCGATGGGGATGAGGTGTTTGTCCAAGCAGTTTGGCTGGGCAATTCTTGCCAGCGCCATCGAAACCCGAATGAAAAATCGCCCCACACCCCTTCATTAATCAGTAGCGTGGAAAAACCAAAGCCTATAGCGGCGGCCAATAAAGCGACCACGGTTCGCGTTCGATTCAGCCAACCGCCCAAAAGTACCAACACCACGGCAAAGGCCGCGATTCCCATCGGAATCGTCATCACGATCATTGGGGCATCGCGCATCGATGCATCCATAGCCACGCCACTGATTACCAGTAAACCGATCAGCCCGAATAGACCCAGAACCTTTTCACTCCAACCAGCGCGACTGGCTAATAACCACCACAACATCAATACAAACGAGATCAAAAAAGGTCCAAACGCTGCAGACATCCAGATCATCGCAGGGCCGTCTTCAATCCATTCAGGAAGAAATCGGGCGATCGCCATCAATGGCAATAAAATAACCGGTATCCAAATTCGCAAGGACTTTACGCCACCAACTGACACGGATTCCATTTGGAACGACTCCACACACCGGATAGATATTTCAGTCCACAATATTCAATTGAGGACGACAATATTAATGTAGGGTGCAAGTCAATTTGCGAATAGGGCTTGCGAATTCTTCATGTACAAACGCAGATCAAATATCAGAAAACCAATGTTTAAGATTGATAAGCCGACGGCATTGTCGAATTGAGATTGGGTGCGCCAAAACTTATGTGTGGGCGATGAATGTGCGATTTGACCAAGTGTGGCATCCATAACGACTTTTCAACCAGTTCGATCAACAAAACGGGGTCATACGGTTTGCGGAGGAAAAAACTGGGGCTGTTTTGATATCGACGTGAGATGACGTCGGGTAATTGCGTGGAAGAGGTAAACATGACCGGCACATCCTGGCGATGCGGAATATTGCGAAGAGAGTCTATCAATTCCGTTCCGGATTCACCGTTAAGCTGGTGATCGCAAATAATCAAATCCAGCTCGTTTTGTTGAGCCTGTAACGTCGCTGTATTGGCGTCGGTCGCCCCGAAGCAGCTGTAATTGCGTTGGCCCAGAATCGTTAGTGCCGCGGCGAGAAATTGAGGATTAGTATCGATTACAAGAATCACTGGATTTGCTAGTCCGCTCATGGGATCGGCTCCGCTGAAGTTACTCCACTCGCCAATCCATTAGCCCTTCCTTTGATCGCCGTCTCCAGTCGGCAATACCCTGAAATCGTTTATCGGTTACCCAATCGAGAATCTAAGCATAAATTCTCGGGGGCTGATACAATTATTACAGTCCGACCGGCAAACGACGAATTAAATCAGTTGGGCCTATTTTTCGGGCAATCAGGGCGATGGTTGCGGGCAAATGGCCCAAACTCAAATTATCGGTTGTCCCAATTCCAGCTGCAGCATCCCCACTGACCTTCATTTTCGTCGACACCCAAAGTTAACTTCGAGATGGTATTCTCTAATTCTGGCCAACTGGCCAATAATTGCTCACCGATATATTCGGCCAATCGTTCGGCGGTCGTATTGTCCATGGGTAAGACGACGACGTCCTCCCGCGGAAACTCCCATTTTTTCTCGCCAAATCGCACTTTAACCGCGTCCGCTAGAGATTCAACGTGAATCGTTGGATGGCGATATGGCAACAAAACGTGGTGGTCAAGTGTCTTGACGATCGACTTCAAACGATCTCGCAAAGCGATGAAATCGACCACATAAGCATGCGGTAGTAATGTTCCAAAAACTTGACATCGCAGGCGATAGTTATGACCGTGAATTGCTTCGCAGATGTTGTCGCCAAAGGTAATGAAATGCGCCACACTGAAGATCAATTCTTCTTTCTCCAGATCAACCCAAAAAGTTTTCCGAGGGTGCGACAGTTTGTCTCGTGTCGAAATCATGAACGATGTTTCCCAGTTGAAAAGGCTGTTGTTCAACCCACTAGTCGAAATCAAGGGGCTGTGAGGTCGATCATCGAATGCGATCGAGCTAATCTGCAAACGGCCCAAAAAATAGAAGTTATCCGACTGATTTTACAATAGCCCAAATGTACCGAAACAAAAATATCGAACTCGTATTGGTAACCGACAATGGTAATCGCCCGCCAGCCAATTGGTTTTGCGAGGCGATTGGCAGGTTGAACCCTGACTCGAAAGCCATCTCACTTTCCGTATATACCCCCCCAAAAGAAGTGCGACGTAATATCATCTCGACGCCAGCGTTTTGATTCGTTTACATTGTGCGGTCGAGTGCTGGCGGTTTGGGCGCAGGGTTGCGACCAAATTGTCTGGGTATATAAACGGTTGTTTCGGCCTTAAAATCTCGATATAAGTCGAGGTTCGCGTGAGGTTGAGCTCGGTTTGGAGGCCACGGTGGGCCACGGTGAGGCCCGTGCAGGCGGCCGGCGCGAAATTAGAAAAAGGTTCGAAAAAAATGTCGGCAAGCGGGCCATCTGGGTGGCTTGAGTTACGGCAGTTTGATTTGGATGTCGGCAGTCGATTGGTGCTGCTGTAATGCGATTTCTGTGGGGAGCTGTTAACAGTAATCCCTTTGAACTCTTTCAATATATATGGTGATTCAGGATGCAAGAATTCCATTTCCCAAATTGGGTCAATAAATTCACTGTCCTGCTGATATTCGGTGGCTTGGCGGTGGGCGGTTATTTGGCAACTTGTTTGTTTGCCGCGATTCATCCCACCATCGTTAATGTTGGGCATCAACCGCTGCAGCCGGTGCCCTTCAGTCATCAACTGCATGCGGGCCAATTGAAATTGGATTGTCGCTATTGTCACAACACGGTCGAAAAAACCGGGCATGCTGCGGTTCCCCCGACTGCTACGTGCGGTAATTGCCATGGAGCGGATGCAGTGAAGGCAGGCGCCACATTGGGTGTGATTCATCCTGCCAGCGTTTTGTTGGAGCCGGTTCGCAAGAGTTTAAAAGAAGATCGGCCGGTTATGTGGACGCGAGTGCACAATGCTCCGGACTTTGTTTATTTCAATCATGCCGCCCATATTAATCGTGGTGTCGGGTGCGAATCGTGTCATGGTCGAATTGACACGATGGACGTGGTTCAGCAAATGGAACCGCTATCGATGAAATGGTGTCTGGACTGCCATCGCGAACCGGAAAAACATTTGCGCGACCCGCAATTTGTAACGCAAATGGGCTTCAAGCCACCTGTTGATCAGTTGGAATATGGTAACCAGATTAAGCAAGATCTCAAAATAAATCCCAACGTTAGTTGTTCCACTTGCCATCGATAACAGTAGGTAAATGGGGCACCTCGAAGTTGTTCGTCTCTTAGTGGTTTCATGCATCGCGAATAGAATTCAGATTTGGCTGAAATGATAACGAACTTGAAAAAAAACGTGGGCTATCAAGCCATTGAAGATGCGGCACAGAGTGCTGCGGCACAGCAAGTTGTCGACGCGGAGTTTGCGTCTGCTGTTGAGGGTTTAAACGATGGCGTATCGCGTCGTCGGTGGTTGCAATTAATGGGCGCCTCGATGGCGCTGGGTGCCGCCGCCGGATGTCGTTATCAAACATCGCAAATCGTGCCTTTTAGTTTTCGCCCGCAAAATCGGGTTCCTGGCGTACCGGTTAAATACCGCACCACGATCGATTTTGCCGGTGTTGCTCGTCCGCTGGAAGTTGTTTCGTACGATGGACGTCCAATCAAAATCGACGGCAACCCAGATCATGCGGATTCGGGCGGCGCCACGGACGCCTACACGCAAGCTCGAATTCTAGAGCTGTATGATCCCGATCGCTTGCGAATGCCGCAAAAGAATTCAGCCGGCGTTTTTGCCGATTCGGATTGGGAGACCTTTATCGGCCAGTTGCGGGGGGGGCTGCAGGGAACCGACTTGAGTCGCGTTGCCGTATTGGCTGAACCAACGTCGTCGCCCAGTTTGTTGCGAGTTAAGCAAGAAATTGAATCGCGCGGCGGACATTGGTTTACCTATTCACCCATCAATGATGATTCATCGCGCGACGGCTCGACGTTAGCTTTTGCCAAGAAGTTGCGTACGCATTACCACTTGGATCAAGCCAAAATAATTGTTTCACTTGATGCCGATTTGTTGCAATTGGATCCTGCTGCACTGCGCAACAGTCGACAATTTGCTCAGGGTCGCGATGCGGATCACGGCAAAATGAGTCGGATGTACGTGGTAGAGAGTCAGTACACGATTACTGGATCCAGTGCCGATCATCGCATTTCGCTGCCCGCGTCTAAAATCGGAAGTTTCCTAAACTCTCTGGCGGCGGAAATCAATTCTCGCCAACCGGGAGAAATGGTCGATAGCAGTTTACCCTATCGCAAAAAAGTGCTGGCCTCAATTGCGCAAGACTTGGTGGATAATCAAGGTCATGCGGTTATCGCTGTGGGCGAAAATCAACCGGCAGAAGTTCAAGCCATTGCCCACAAATTGAATGCTCAATTAAAAAATCACGGCGCGACGATCACGTTTACTGAATTTGCCAACGCCGATCGCCCTTCGGCGTTAGAGTCGATCAAAAATGTGGCTGCATGGTTGCAGTCGGACAAGATTGATACGTTGGTGATTTTGGGCGGCAATCCGGTTTTCAACGCTCCTGCGGATGTTGACTTTGCGGCTGCCTTGGCCAAAGCTAAAAGTAGTTTTCATTTGTCGTTCTATCGTAATGAAACCAGCTTGTTGTGTGATTGGATTTACAATTCGGCCCATGCATTGGAAGCTTGGGGTGATGGTCGATCTCACAATGGTTCGTGGTGCATCGCCCAACCTTTAGTGGCGCCATTGTTTGATAGTCGTAGCGATGTCGAAGTATTAGCAAGCGCGATGGGCGATGCTGATGTGGCCGGTTCCGAATACGTAAAACAAACGGCAGCGTTGGCTGGAGTTGTTGGCGAGTCGGATGATTCTTGGAATATCGCCGTTCACGATGGTTTCATCAAGAATTCGGCATCAGCAGCTGTATCGCCGACTTTGCTCGATGTACAAATTCCTGCCGCGGACGAAGCTTGGTTAGCAAATTGGAAGTCGGGCAGTCCGTTGGAAATGACATTTATTCCCAGCTTATCACTGTACGATGGTCGGTTCGCAAATAGCGGTTGGTTGCAAGAATTGCCGGACTTTATCACCAAGATCACTTGGGACAATGCCGCGCTCGTTAATCCCGAAACTGCAAAAGCATTGGGATTAAAACAAGATTTCATGTATACGTTTTCGGTGGGCGGTAAAGAATTGCGACTTCCGGTCCATATTCAACCCGGTCAACCGGCCGGTTCGATCTCAGTTGCCGTTGGTTATGGCCGGACAGCGGCTGGGCGAGTGGGTGGCGATCAATTGCAAGGTATCCCCTCGGTCGGGCAAAATGTTTATCCGGTGCGTACCAGCAGCCAATGGTATTGGGCCGGTGATTGCCAAGTCAACGCCTCGACAAAGTCAGCCTATCCTTTGTCGGTTATCCAGGAAAATTGGGAAATTGACAAAACCGGCCGTGACGAAGTTCAACGCCGAATGTTTCGCGATCGCGCTGATGGAACGGGTAGCGCATTGATTCGCGAAGGCACTTTTGCCAGTTACCAAGAGTACTTGACGGCACATCCTCCGGCTACCGATGACCATGCCACTCCAAGTGCCAATGATCATTCGATGAACATGCCATCGCAAAATGGCGTGTTGGTCAGTCTGCCAATTATCAATGTCGCATTTTCGCCTGAAACGGCGGCAGGTCGTGATGACAAATCGACAACTGGTAATGCAGTTGCGACATCCGGGGCTCAAGCCGATCAAGGACATGACGAGCATGGTCATGAGGACCATGGCCATGGTGCGGCGCATGCACCGCAGTGGCCGGAAGGATTTCACTTACATCACGAAAATTTCGATCTGACGCCGGGCGTTCGCGACGAATACACGCAAGATAATGTCGACCTACGAAATGTGTGGGGCATGTCAATTGACCTTAACAAGTGTACTGGCTGTAACGCTTGTGTTGTTGCTTGCCAAGCTGAAAACAACATACCGGTTGTTGGCAAAAGCCAGGTCAAAGTCGGTCGTGAAATGCACTGGATTCGGTTGGATCGTTACTTTGGCGACAATCTGTACAACAAAGAAGCGGCTGAGTCGGATGATAAGCAAATTGTTCATCAACCGGTTACCTGCCATCATTGCGAGAACGCTCCCTGCGAGACAGTTTGTCCGGTTGCCGCGACGGTTCACAGCACGGAAGGCCTAAACGATATGGTTTATAACCGCTGTATCGGTACGCGATATTGCGGCAATAACTGTCCGTACAAAGTTCGCCGATTCAATTACTTCAATTACTCGGATGCGGTGACCTTCTTGAAGTATCCTAACGCGGACAAATTATCGGCCGGCGATCGGGCCTTGCAGAACATGATGATGAATCCCGAGGTCACGATTCGCAGTCGCGGTGTAATGGAAAAATGCACCTACTGCGTACAACGAATTCAAAATACAAAAATTCAGGCCAAGGTTGAGGGCAACCGCCCGATTGGTGCCAATGAAGTGCAGACGGCATGTCAACAAGCGTGTCCGACGCAGGCCATTATTTTTGGTGACTTAAATCACCCCGAGAGTAACGTCCACGCGGCGCGCAAAAACTACCGCAAGTACTATTTGTTGGATGATTTGAACAATCGGCCGCGAACATTTTATTTGGCCCGGGTACGAAACCCACATCCATCGTTGGTCGATTGGGATGATCGAGGATCGTCTAAGTCAAAGAACGATGCAAACGCGACAGTTGGGGTAGGAAAAGCAACCTGATTGGGAATGCCGAATTGGGTTAGCCGTCTTCAGGCGCAAGGTGATTCTATTTGAGTTTTACCATGAAACTGAGGACTGTTGGTTGGAACGGAAACAAGACTAGTAGATTTTGGAATTAACGAGCGAGAACGAATTTCGATGGCCACGATCGCTGATACGAAACTCGACAATACAATCGAAGATCCATCGCGTCGCGCACCTTTGGTGTTGGGCGGCATGGGTTACAACGACGTTACCACCACTGTGGCATCGATTTGGGAGGCGGAAAAGCCGCCCAAGGTATGGTATGTCCTCTTGGCATTGGCGGTCGTTTGGCTGGGGATTCTGGGTGCTTGCATTGGCCACTTGTTTATGGCTGGCACAGGAATCTGGGGTAATAACAACCCGACATATTGGGCATTCCCCATTGTAAACTTTGTGTTTTGGGTCGGTATCGGGCATGCCGGTACTTTGATTTCTGCGATTTTGTTTTTGTTCCGTCAAAACTGGCGAACGAGTATCAATCGTGCTGCGGAAGCCATGACGATTTTTGCAGTCATTTGTGCCGGAACATTTCCGGGCATTCACATTGGTCGAATTTGGGTTTTCTATTGGTTGTTTCCTGTCCCGACCGAACATTTGGCGATGTGGCCAAACTTCCGCAGTCCGCTGTTGTGGGACGTTTTTGCGGTTGGTACATATGCAACTGTGTCGTTGTTATTTTGGTACATGGGCTTAGTGCCTGACTTGGCGACCTTCCGCGATCGTTGCAAAACCAGAATCGGAAAGTTCGTTTACGGATTGTTTTCGCTCGGTTGGACCGGGTCAGCGCGAAACTGGCATCGTTATGAAATGGCTTATACGATTCTTGCGGCTTTGGCGACTCCGCTGGTTTTGAGCGTGCACACGGTCGTTAGTTTTGACTTTGCCGTTTCGCAATTACCGGGTTGGCATACGACGATTTTCCCGCCGTATTTCGTCGCTGGCGCTATTTTTAGCGGGTTTGCAATGGTGGTGACGTTGCTCGTACCTGCCCGAGCTCTGTATGGTTTGCAAAACATTATTACGCTGCGGCATTTGGAAAACATGAACAAGATCATCATGGCCACGGGGCTGATGGTTGGTACAGCTTATGGCATTGAGTTTTTCATTGCTTGGTATAGCGGAGTCCAATACGAGAGTTTCGCGTTTTACAATCGAGCATTTGGTAACTATTGGTGGGCCTATTGGATCATGGTGACCTGTAATGTCGTGATCCCGCAATTGTTCTGGTTTAAATGGTGCCGAACGACGCCGTGGTTTATGGTCATCGTCTGCATTTTTGTGAACATCGGTATGTGGTTCGAGCGGTTTGTGATCACGATTACTTCGCTGTGCCGTGACTTTTTGCCGTCGAGTTGGGCCTATTACCGCCCCACCAACATCGACATCTTGATGTTGATTGGTAGCTTTGGTTTGTTCTTTACGTTGTTTCTGTTGTTCTGTCGCTTTTTACCGATCATTGCAATTTCGGAAGTCAAAAACGTATTGCCGCATGACGATCACCATGGCGACGAACATCATAGCGACGAACACCATGAACATGGTCACGGTGTGGCGACACAACCGGGCCATTAAAATCGGAGCGAAGATGCCGGGTCGAAGATGCCGGGTTATTAAGACTGGGTCATTGAGACGGGGATCCGGTGTTAGTCCTGGGCAATCAGCGGGTCAATTATTGCGGCGAAGTGGTGAGAGGTTAATCGACCAAGGTTAATCGACCAAGGTTTAACGAACTTGGACTACGGTAGGGCAGGAACGGAGAAGTGACTGCTGATAAAGATTTAGGAGCATTCGGCAAATTTGAAACATCGAGTTTTGCCGACTTGAACCACAAAATTTTCGAATTGAATAACTTTTAGCGTCAACAGAACTAGCGAACTATGGGACATTCAGTAAAAAAAGAACCGGCGGCACCACGACCAAAGACACGAGCGGTGGGGTTGGTGGCAGAGTTCCACGATCCCCATAAATTGGTCGATGCCTGCGATCACGCGCGGCAAGCTGGGTATAAAAAAATGGACGCCTATTCGCCATTTCCAGTACACGGAATCGATCCGGCAATTGGGATTCGACGAACACGCTTACCCTTTTTTGTATTGGCTGTGGGTTTGACGGGTTGCTTGTTTGCCTTGGCGATGCAGTACTATACGAACAAGGTTGACGAGTCGCCGATTTTCCCCGGTTATCGATTTCTGATTAGCGGCAAGCCCGACTTCAGTTTGCCGGCGAACATTCCAGTGACATTCGAAGTGATTGTTTTGAGCAGTGCCTTCGCGACATTTTTTGGAATGTGGGCACTAAATCGGCTTCCACGATTTGCGAACCCGCTTCACCGATTGCCGCGGTTTCGACGTGTCACCAATGATCTGTTCTTTTTGATGATTGAAAATGACGATCCGAAATTTGATGCCAAACGAACGCGACAACAAATGGAGGAATGGGGCGCAGATGCGGTCGAAGTTTGTGAAGAAGACTTAACCGATCAACAATTGCCCAAAGTTATCCGGATGGCCGGTGTGGTGTTGTTGTTTTTTCTACTGTTGCCACCTGCGTTAGTTTTTCGTGCGGCCGGTCAGACGAGTCGTTTGCCACGACTTCATGTGGTTCCAGACATGGATTGGCAGGACAAAGTTAAGACTCAAACGGTTTCCCCTAATTTGGGAAGCGAAGACGACGTCGATTATTTGTATTCTGACCTTCGGGCGATGAGAAAACCGCTGCCAGGAACCTTTGCTCGAGGCGATTTGATTCTAAACACCGAGTTTTCTACTGGAATAAAAGTGGGCGGTGAAAACGGCCCAGTGGATTCGGGAACTGGCAATCCGGTTGCGGGCGATACTCCCCAATTGAAGCCTGATAACAGTGGCGAAGTTTTTGCATCGACCGCTGCCAGTCAACAAGAGGGGCAAACAACGCCGTCAACAACCGCCTCAAATCAAGATCCGCAAACACAAGACACACAGCCGCCGACTGCTGCAAATAATGCAAATCAAGCTGATGGCGGTGCGGTCGCAGTTGTCGAACCCGATTGGGTTGACAAATTTCCAGAAGGCGTCGAGGTTAGCTTGGCGACCTTGAATCGAGGCCAAGCTCGATTTGAAATATATTGCTCCGTTTGTCATGGATACGATGGCAATGGAGGTGGGCTGGTGAATCAACGAGCATTGGCATTGAACGTTACTGGAAAAGCGGCGTGGACTGCTGCCAAGAGCTTGCATGACCCGACCGTAAAAGTCCAACCGGTTGGCCGTATCTTTGACACGATATCGAATGGTCGCGGGACGATGGGGCCCTACCATTCGCAGATTCCAGTTGCCGATCGCTGGGCGATCACGATGTATGTCAAAGCTTTGCAGGAAACAGGAATTCAGCCGGAGACACCGGTCGTTAGCCAGTAAGGTCGCGGACCGCTGGTAGGGAAAAGTCAATCAAACAGTTTTACTCGTTGTAACGAATCATGCATGCAAGTCGTCCAGCAAAAGTAACGTCGCCGGTTTATTCATTGAGCCACGATTATGTACGCTTGGTCCCACTGGGGCTTATAGTCGGAGCTGCCGGCGTTGGTCTCTCGTTAGCGATGGGCCTGCCCAGCGGAGGTTTTCGACGCTTCAGTTTTGCTTATTTGACAAGCTACTGTTTCGCTCTCTCGATATGTTTGGGTTGTTTATTCTTCATCCTGTCTCAACATTTAACGCGGGCGGGTTGGAGCGTAACGGTTCGGCGAATTGCTGAAATATTTGCAATGTGTTTGATTCCCATGGGTTTGTTGTCATTGCCCATTGTGCTGCCAACATTGTGGGGATCTGAGTCGGTATTTCATTGGACAACAAGTGCCGATTGGGCTGGCAGTACGCGGATCCAAGCGATCAAAGATGCTTACCTCAATTCAGGTTTTTTCGGTATTCGCGTGGTGTTGTATTTCGTGATCTGGGGTGCGATGGCCTGGTATTTCTTCGGACGTTCATTGACTCAAGATCGCACCGGCGACAAGATGATTTCGCGCGGAATGCAGCGCAACAGCACATGGATGATGATCATATTTGCCGCGACGCTTGTCTTCGCTGCGTTTGATTTCGAAATGTCGTTGGCACCACTTTGGTTTAGCACGATGTTCCCAGTGTACTTTTTCGCCGGTGCGGTGATGTCGGCCATGGCCACGATCACGTTAACCGCTTTACTACTTCAAAACAGCGGTCGAATTACCGACGAAATCACAGTCGAACATTACCACGATCTAGCCAAACTGATGTTCGCTTTTGTATTTTTCTGGGGCTATATATCATTCAGCCAGTTTATGTTGATTTGGTACGCGAACTTGCCGGAAGAAACGGTTTGGTTCAAACACCGTATGTATGACGAGTATGGCTGGGGGCGTTTGTCGTTGATCTTGTTGTTTGGGCACTTATTGATTCCATTTTTGGGATTAATGGCCCGTACGGTGCGACGAAGCAAGCCCTACTTGTTCTTTGCGGCAATCTACTTGTTGGTAATGCATTGGGTCGATCATTTTTGGATTGTGATGCCTGAGTACTCTCAAGCTGACCATTCATTTACGTTTAGTTGGTTAATTGATGTCCCCTGTGCGATTGGCATGGCCGGATTCTTGGTGGCCTTTTTTGCCTTGATTGCCGGAAACCGATCGCTCGTTCCATTGAAAGATCCGAGATTGGGCGAATGCCTGAATTTCAAGAATGGTGCTTAATTGACTTGACCGCAGTTCCGGTTTTGCCGACGTTCGGCGGAACTTGAATTCAGGTTAAATCGGCTCAGTCCAAAGTGAAAATCGTTTAAGTGTTAGGAATCGCAAAGTCATGACAACACCCCATTCAACCTCAATCGACGCCCATGAACATGGTGGACATGAACCTGTCGGCGGGGGACGTAGCAAACCAAGTTATGACGATGTCAACGTACCGGTTTTGTTTCTGGTAGTGGTAATCAGCGCTTTAATCACTGCTTTGATCGTGGCCTTTGTGCAGGGCTTGGCGTATCGGTGGGAAAACTACTATACCCGCGAACAGGTTTATGGACGTGGCAATCGGGCTTTGACTGAGATCATCGATGGGCAAAAGGCCAATTTGACGAATGCTGATAGTCTGCCTGGACGGATTTCGATCGAACAAGCCAAAGAAAAAGTGCTATCGACTTTTGGGCCATCAAAGCCGACCAGCGGAACAGAATCGACCGATGTTCAGTCTGGAAATTAGGAGTCTGGCGTTAGATTTGGCTAGGCATAACGAGTCGAGGTGGGTCGTCAGTTTGTCGCAGGGGTGTTCCGGCGGCAAAAACTTGTAAAGATAGTGGTATGAGTAAAACGGTAGCAATCTTGTTTGCGATTTGGTGCGGGGTGACCTATATAAGCGTCACCCCGTCGGCCTGCGCTCAAGTTTTGCTCGAAGAGGTCCAAGCGACCAAAGATACCGGTGTTGACCCGAAACTCGGGGCAACGATCGTTGGTGACCTGAATTTCACAAACTCTGATGGCACAAGTGTGCGCTGGGAGAGTTTATTTGATGGCAAACGACCGGTAATTCTGTCATTCAACTATTCGGATTGCCCAGGTCTGTGCAGCGTGCAATTGGAAAACATGGTGTTAGCATTGAGTCGTGTCGATTTGTCTATTGGGAAAGACTTTCAGGTCGTTTCGGTGACCATTGACCCAAACGAACAACTGACGCGACTTAAAGAGACAAAGCGGAAGTATACCGGGGTTTACAACCGTGAGGGCAGTGAAAAAGCATGGCATTTCCTCAAGGGAGACGATGCTACAGTCCGCGACTTGGCTGCCCAATGCGGAGTCAAATACAAGTACATTCCGCACCAAAAGTTGTTTTCGCATCCTCCGGTGTTTTTGTTGATTTCACCGGAAAACAAAATCGTGCGATACATTTATGGTTTGGACTATGACGCGAACACGGTCAAATCGGCTTTAGTCGAATCGGCTGCGGGAAAGATAGGTTCGCCTATTAATTACCTGGCCTTTATGACGGGTTGTTACCAGTTTGATGAATCAACCGGGCGCTACAGTCCTATCGCCATGGGAATTATGCGATTGGGTGGAATTGTTACCGTCGTGGGGCTGGTTTTGGGTGTGGGTCCTTATATTTGGATTCGACGAAGAAATCGAAATTTGGACTTGGCCAGCCAGGAAGCGGAAAATTCTGCTGCCGGGCCGACCTGAGTTGACTGTGATGGGGCGATTACGCAGTGAATTGGAAAACAGATAACGTTTGATTGGTAGGAAGACAATGAGCTTGGAATCGTTATTTATGTTGGCACAAGAGACGCCGAAATTCTACCCTTCGGCCGAGGCCCACCCGGAGGATGCTTCCTATTGGTTTCCTCAGGACGCTTCGACTTTTGGTCATAACATTGATTTTTTGTTTTATGCCATCTTCTGGGTGTCAACTGTCTTTTTTGTGCTGATTTGCGCCTTCATGTTTTATTTTGTCGTGAAGTATCGTCGCCAGCCAGGTGTCAGTCCTCAGCCCAGTTCGTCGCATAACACCACGCTCGAAATTTTCTGGTCCGTTATTCCTAGCATTATCTTGGTTTGGTTTTTTTACGAAGGTGCTCGGGGATGGTACGAAATGAAAATTCCACCGGGTGATGCCGAGGAGATTCGCGTTCAAGCCAGCCAGTTTAACTGGTTATTTACATATCCCGATGGCGACCAATCAAATGAGTTACATCTTGTGATCAATCGACCGGTAAAGTTGATCATGGAATCTCGGGACGTGTTACATAGCCTGTTCATTCCGGCAATGCGTCAAAAACAAGACATTGTTCCAGGTCGTTATACGTACGCGTATGTGATGCCCAATCGCGAAGGCGTGTGGCGTTTATCGTGCACAGAATATTGTGGTGATAATCATTCCGACATGGTGTCGTGGTGTCACGTTCACAAGGATGATGCAACTCGAAAAAGCAGCACGAAGTGGATTGTGACTGACCATAAGCCCTGGGAAAACGGCGAACGACTTTACAAAATTCATTGTTCGGGTTGCCACAACATAAACGGAGTCGCCGCCACGGGTCCCGCATTTAATGATCTTTGGGATCGCAAGGAAAAGATCAAGGGGCTTGGCGAGGTCCTGGTTGATGAAAACTACGTTCGTGAGTCGATTTTGGAGCCGAATGCCAAAATTGTTGAAGGGTTTGACACTCCTTCGAAAATGCAATCGTTCCAAGGAAAATTGACAAACGATGACATCAATTTCGTGATCTCGTACCTGAAACATTTGAAAGATCCAGTCAAGTATGGGTCGGATGCTGCGGTGGAAACACCGGCAGTCACCGAGCCACCGGCTCAAACGCCAACCACCGATCCCGCGGGTACACCTGCAGGTCAATCGGGTGGTGGTAACTGAAAGAACGATTGAACGATGGGGACACTGATGGGGACAACATCGTGTCCAATGTAGCGGTAAACGAAACGGTTGAAATGCGACGCATCATCAAAACGATGCGGGGCCATAAAATTTTGACCGTTACGCCAACGTAGCGATGGATTGGAATTAGAAAATTTAGAACAGCGACAGGTTGCAATTTTATGTCTACGGCACAAATTCGTCAGGAGTTGTTTGGGCATGCTGACGAGCAAAACTACTTGACACATTCCAAAGGTTTCTTGTCTTGGGCGTTGACCCTAGACCATAAACGCATTGGAATTATGTACTTAATCGGTGTGTCGGTCGCATTGTTACTGGCAGGTGTGTTTGCCTTGGTCTTGCGGACACATTTGTTTTATCATGACAACAACCTGCTATCCAACGCTGCCTACAACCAGATGTTTACGCTGCATGGCGCCATCATGGTGTTTTCGTTTATTATCCCCAGCGTACCCGCAGCGTTGGGAAATTTCGTTTTGCCCATGATGTTGGGAGCAAAAGATGTCGCCTTTCCCCGCTTGAACTTGGCCAGTTTTTACTTGTGGATATTTGGAACTGGGTTTTTGTTAGTTGCCCTTCTAAATGGTGGTTTGGATACGGGTTGGACTTTTTACACGCCCTACAGTATCCAATCCAGCACGGCGGTGATTTACGCTACATTTGGGGCGTTTATTTTAGGGTTTAGTTCGATTTTCACTGGCATCAACTTCCTCGTTACGGTCAACACGATGCGGCCGGCGGGGATGACTTGGTTCTCGATGCCATTATTCCTGTGGGCGTTGTATTCGACCGCGATCATTCAGATTTTGGCTACTCCCGTTTTGGGCATTACTCTGCTGTTGTTGATTGCCGAGCGTGCTATGGGTATCGGAATTTTCGATCCTAAGTACGGTGGTGACCCAGTATTGTTTCAGCATTTCTTTTGGTTCTACTCGCATCCGGCCGTGTATATCATGATTTTGCCGGGCATGGGTGTGATTAGCGAACTGATTTCGGTTCATAGCCAAAAAAGATTGTTTGGTTATTCGTTTATCGCCTTTTCCAGCGTGGCGATTGCACTGCTCGGATTTTTGGTCTGGGGTCACCACATGTTCACCAGTGGTCAGTCCATCGTCATGAGCCTCATTTTTAGCGCGATTACTTTCTCGGTGGCAATTCCATCGGCGGTAAAAGTTTTCAATTGGTTAGCGACGCTTTACAAAGGATCGATCGCTCTGAATACGCCGATGTGTTACGCATTGTCGTTTATATTTCTGTTTGGTATTGGCGGTTTGACAGGATTGTTTTTAGCGACCTTGTCGACCGACATTCAGTTGCACGATACCTACTTTGTGGTTGCTCACTTTCACTTTGTGATGGTGGGTGGAACATTGACGGCCTTGTTCGGCGGGTTGTTTCATTGGTGGCCCAAGATATTTGGCCGAATGTACAACGACTTTTTGGGACGGGTCGGTTGTTTCTTGGTCTTCACCGGGTTTAACTTGACCTTCTTTCCGCAATTTGTGATGGGATCGCGCGGCATGCCTCGTCGGTATGCTGGCTACGATCCTGAATTTGAGATCTTTCACCAATGGTCGACGATCGGAGCATTTGTTCTGGGGATCGGCATCGTGTTGAGTTTCGTGGTACTGTTGCACGCGGTCTATTTTGGCCGAAAAGTAGGTGGAAACCCTTGGGGTGCTGCTTCATTGGAATGGCAATCGAGTTCACCACCTTCGTTCCACAACTTTGATCACAAGCCGGTGATCGGCGATCCTTATGGCTTTGAAGATTTAGTTTATGACGAAAAACTCGATACCTACATTCACCGGGAATTTGCTGATCCGGGGACAGTGCCAGAACGTGTTCCAGTGGCCCACTAAGCATCGAGTTTGAGTCGGGCCTTGTTTGGAATTAAAGACAGGTTGCCCAAAAAGCTACCGAAAAAATACGACGAACAATAACGATATAGTAATTGACTGGGGAGCCAGGATATGGCGTTAGCAGAAGGCGTACATGCTGATCATCACGATCATCATCATGAACATGGTGAGTTTATTGCCCACCATTTTGATAACGCCGAACAACAATTCGATTCGGGAAAACTGGGGATCTGGGTCTTTCTGGTAACGGAAGTCTTGTTCTTCAGTGGACTGTTTGTCGCCTATATTTTGTGGCGATCCCATCACCCCGAGATTTTCGAACAAGCCCACGTGTTTTTGGATAAGTGGCTCGGCGGTATCAATACCGTAGTGCTGCTGTTCAGTAGTTTGACCATGGCTTGGGCCGTCCGTTGTGCTCAAACCAACGATAATCGCGGGGCCGCGATTTTAATTTTGATCACCATGGTGTGCGCGGCAATATTTTTGGGCGTTAAAGCCATTGAATATAGTCATAAATGGGATCAAGGAATCTTGGTTCGCAGTATGTTTGACTACACATTGGATCATGCCGAACCAACGAGGCCGTTGGCCAAGTATTTGCACGTTTCGGACTATTTGATCGTTTTAAGTGCGCTCCCTGCATTATTGTTAGTTGGATTTCTGGCAGCGTCCGGTTTTTGTGCGATGACGGGCAAAGCGGTTATGGCCAAATTTTTGGCGAGTCTCGCGATCACCGTCGGTGGGTATTTTGCCGGAGTGATCGGTGGCCATTTTTATATGGAAGCTCAAGCGGTTGGCCAATCGCATGCATCGGTCGGGAACGAACGGATGGTATTGTTGGCGGATGACAAAGTGCCTGGAGGCGAAGCGGCCAAAGCTGGTGCTCAAGATGATCACACCCATGCTGAGGGAGCACATGCGGACGAGCATCCAAATTCCGATCACGCCTCTGGCGGACACGGTCATCAAGTACGTCCCGAAGACCTCGATCGCGACGTAGGGATCTTTTTTAGCATTTACTACTGTATGACCGGATTGCACGCTATCCATATTCTTGGCGGTATCGCGGCCTTGTCATGGATTTTATATCGTTCGTTGTTGGGACATTGGCGCGCCGATTATTTTGGACCCGTCGATTTTGTCGGTTTGTACTGGCATTTGGTCGACTTGATTTGGATTTATTTGTTCCCGATGCTGTATTTGATTGACTAATCAGTTCGGCCAACGTTTGGGAATTTGTTAATTTTTTGAATTAGATATCAGTTCTTTTAGAGTTGAGAAACCTAAAATGTCGGGTAAACACGATCACGATTCTTTCGCTCATCCTGTATCACTCAAATTGTTATTCGGCGTTTTTGGAGCGCTGATCGTATTGACCATCCTCACGGTGGTAACCGCAGGACAGCCGACTCTGCGTCCCTTTGGGACTTACATTGCCATGGCAATCGCCAGTGCCAAAGCGTTTTTGGTCGTCGCGTTTTTCATGCACATGTGGTGGGAAAAGGGATTCAACGTCGTCTTGTTTTTCTCGTCATTTTTGTTTGCGGGCCTGTTAATTGGTTTCACTTTGTTGGATTCGGAACATTATCAAAATGCAATTGAGTTGTTTCCACGCGAATAGATGCTAATAATGTTGCATGGGCAAGGCAAATTCGGTTGGACCAACATCGGTTGTTTAGGAATTGCATGGATGCCCATTGTTTCGAGCGTTCGCAAGCGAACAAGTCGGCATGTTAAAAAACTCAATAACGTTGGTTCCCGCTAGGCGCGATCACCATCAAGCCAAATGGTTGTTTGCCACGTTTTTGGCTTCGTTGGGCATGTTCTTTCTTGCCACTTTGGCGACCTACGTTCTGGTTCGAACTCAAGTTTACTTACCGATCCAACGCGCCTACCAGCCTTTGGCGATGCCCACTACGTTTTGGATTAGCACGGCGTGCCTGTTTGCCACAAGTTATTTCTTAGAACGTGCCGTATGGTTTGTCCGCCGTGAACGGCAAAAGCCCTTTCAGGCCGCGTTGATGATGGCGGCCGGGTGCTCCTTGTTGTTTTTGGTTACGCAACAAGAAGGGATGACTCAACTAGCATTGCGGCACTATGATGCCATTGATGGATCGACCAAGTTTTTTGGGATCTGTTTTGTGCTGGTGTTGTTGCATGCGTTGCACGTAGCGGGCGGGTTGGTCTTTTTGGGATATATCATTTACGGTGCGCGGCGCGGTCGCTATGACCACGAACGTCACTGGTCAGTGAATCATTGTGCCGGTTATTGGCATTTTTTGGATATCGTTTGGCTGGCCATGGTCTTTACCTTTTGGGTCACGGGTTAGTGACGGTCGTCAAACAGCGATGTGACGCGTGTTTGCAAATTCGCTATGATGATACGGTCGTGAGACTTACCTGCTCCTCGGACCAAATGCGGTGATATTTGTGGCGAAACAATCAGCAAGCAGTCTATTTGAAAGAGCCGAACGGGATAATTTGCGGCAAGCGTTGCCATTGGCGGCTCGGATGCGCCCGCGCAGGTTGAACGAATTGGTAGGCCAACAACATTTGGTGGGGCCTGGCAAATTATTGCGACGGTTGATTGATGCAGATCGCGTTGGTTCGGTAATTTTCTTTGGGCCGCCCGGCACGGGCAAGACAACCCTGGCCCGCATCATTGCCACCGAGACGCAACGTGAGTTCGCAGAGTTGAACGCCGTGTTGCATGGTGTCAAAGAGTTGCGAGAAGTTTTGCAGGCATCGCGCGATCGATTGGCTGCCACCGGAACTGGTACCGTTCTTTTCATTGACGAAATTCACCGGTTCAATCGCTCGCAGCAAGACGCTTTATTGGCTGATGTCGAAAGTGGCGTGGTTTCATTGATTGGAGCGACAACCAGCAATCCGTTTTTCGCTCTTAGTGGGGCGCTATTGAGCCGCAGTCAATTGTTGGAACTCCAAGGTCTGTCCGCTCTGGAAATGGAACAAGTAATTGCGGCATCTCTTTCCGACCCTGAACGCGGTTTAGGCAAGCTGGGCTTGAAGATCGATGCGGGCGCAACGCAACGATTGACAAGCAAATGCAATGGTGATGCTAGGCAGGTCCTAACGACTTTAGAAGTTGCCGCGTTGAGCTCACCACCCGGTTCCACGATTACCGCGGAAATTATTGACCAATGTCTTTTAGTCCGAGCCCAACAATACGACATCACGGGCGATGAGCATTATGATTGTGCCAGTGCATTGATTAAAAGCATGCGCGGCAGCGACGTTGACGCGGCGATTTATTGGCTTGCCCGAATGATTGAAGGCGGTGAGGACATTCGTTTTCTTTGTCGGCGAATTGTTATTCTGGCCAGCGAGGATGTGGGCAACGCCGACCCCCAAGCATTGCCAATGGCCGTGGCTTGCATGCAGGCCTGTGAACAAATTGGTTTGCCAGAGTGTCAATTTGCTTTAGCACAAACGGTCGCTTATTTGGCTTGCGCGCCAAAGAGCAATGCGTCGACCAGGGCGATTTCTCAGGCCCGCGATGATGTGCGCGAGCGGGCCGTGGTGCCCGTGCCGAGTCACCTGCGCGATGGCCATTATGCCGGAGCGGCAGAATTAGGACGGGGTGTTGGTTACCAATATGCCCACGACGCCGCCGACGGTGTTGCTGCCCAAGATTACTTAGGAGTCGACCGCGTTTATTACCAACCTGTCCCTCGCGGATTTGAATTGGAATTGCAACATCGCCTGGAGACGTTAAGAAAGCAACTGGGCACGCAATAGGTGTCGCGTTTTGGTGAGTTTGTTACCGTCCCGCTATTGCTGGCAACGTTTGAGGAGGGCATCAAAAGCATCGCGGCGGGCTGACTTGGCCCACCCCGGTGGAATCGCGGCCATGTAATCCAGCAATTGTTTAGCCTGCGCTTTTTGCCCTGACTCCAACAATAATCGCGCGACCTCATATTTGGCTTCAAACCAACCATCGGTTTGTTCCGATGCTCGTGCAGCAATCTTTCGCCACTGGCCCAGTGCCTCGGATTGCCGGTCGCTCTGACCTTGTAAAGCGCGTGCGAGTCGCAATTGCAAGTCCAATGATTGTGGATTGACTTTGATTAATTCGGATGCCAGATTTTCGGCTTCACCAAACGCTTGGGACGCGATTCGCAAATCGATCGCCTTGAGTTGCCAGCCTAGTCGATATTGGGTACTACTTAGGGCAATTAAGCGATCGAGTATCCAGCGGCGTAAGGGCAGGGTGCGCGCGTCGGCATCAACATAGGGTGAATCGATAATCTGCCATATCATCAGTAGTGGCTCAATTTCATTGGCAATGATATCGAGAGCCGGTTGTACTTGCACTGCTGTTTGCCCCTGCAATGATTGGCTGGCCACCCAAAGTGCTTGCGCAGTATAGGTCCAAGGGGCGTCGACAGTATCCAAACTCGTCGATATGGTTTCTTCCAAAGTTGCCAAGGCTACTTCCGGACTAATGAGACCGTACTGGAGTCCGGTCGCTAAACGCGATGTTAACCAATATCGCCGTGACCAATTATCCGTGGTTTTGTCGCGATACCCCGTGGCTTGTTCGAGTTGCTGTAATTGAACCAGCCAAGTGCGAACGCGCTCGGTAACCTTTGCCGCATCAGCGGTGAACTTGGGGCTTTGCAGAAAACTTCGAAAGACTGGGCCAAACTCTTTAGCTGCGGTCAACGCCAGTGCATCTTGAGGACGAACGGTAACGTAATTTTCTAAGGCAGCCTGTAAGTCACCGTCGGCCGTAGCCAAACGAGCCGACCAGATCCGCGCTTGATTGGCCGAGTCGGCTTGTGGCCACCATTCGAGATGTTGTTGCAGCGACTGACGGTATTGTTCGCGATCGGTTTTCGATTGGGCCGCTTGTTGGGCCCAACACCAAATCGCACGCAGGTGAAGCGAACTGGATGCCGGGAGTTCAGGTTGCCAGCGACTGGTTTCAGTAAGTAAACGCGCGGCCTGGTCAAACGATTTTTGTTGTTCGTAAATTTCTGCTAATTTCATTTGGATTTGAAACACATTTCGCCATTGCTCCGCGGATGTTGCCCCATCGCGAGCCAATTGGGAGGCCTGTTCGTAGGCGGTAATTGCATCGGGAATACGTTGTTCGCGAACTGCTGTTTCGCCCACACGAACAATGACCTCCCAATTCTTGTTCGTTGTTTGGGAGGGCATTGGACTCGTTTGCACCTGACCAGCGCCACCAATCAAAATACGCTCCGCGACACGTCCCCAATAGGTTCCGTGGCGACTTTCGATGCGACGAGTCAGTGAGGCGGCTTTGTCGAGCCACGAATCGCCCTGTACGGCTATCCCCGCTTGCGATAAACGCACAAGATAACGCATCAGAGCGATATCCAGAGCAGGTGAAGGTGAGGCCACCTGTTGATATAACGGGATCAACTCGAGGTGTCGTTCGGGTTGTGCACCGGCCGCTGCAAGTTCGAGTTGTTGTTGTCGCAATTCGCTAAGTTTATGGGCCGGCAGGTCTTTTAGCGGCAACTGGGTCAATGCCGATTCCGCTTCGGCGGATTGCCCCAACAAACGTTGAGCTTCCGCACGCGAAAACTGCGTTGACCACCATAAGTCGTTGGAGTCATCAACACTCGCAAGAATCGAGTCTAATGTTTTTAGAACCATCAACAATGCGTCGTCCCGGTTTGCTCGGTCGTCAATCGGAAATAATTCGGCGCGTTGCAAATTGCTGACGGCCAATTGAAATTTTAGATTGGCCATCAACGATCGCAACTCGTCGGCAGTCAATTCGCTGGGCTCGGCGCGGCGAGAATTGGCCGCAGCAAGTGCTTGAGTTGCGTCTCGTTGTAACGATTCCAATTCAGAGCGCACCGTGCGGTAAGTTTCCAACGCCAGTGGTTGTAAACGCGGATCGTTCGGGTTTAGCAAATACTCCTGACTCCACAGTTTGGCTTCTGCCATTCGTGCCAATGCCATTTGGGTTTGAATCAACAACCGCCGCGGGTGACTTGGATGCCGCAACAGAAAATCTTGTCCCAGTTGTCGCGTTTTTTCCCATGCGGCCGGCCGCTGTTCGGGATTAGTTAACATGGCCCGGGCCATTTGAGTTTTGATTTGCTCAATTACTAAGTCGCCGGTCGCACGCTGATCATCAGAAAATTTGGCAAGTTGTTGAAGGGACCAGACGTCCGCTTGGTCAAATAACAATCGCACCCGCAAACCTTGTATCATTTCAATTTCGCGTTGAACCAAAATGTCTGGGGGGGATGTTTGTTCTTGTTGCCAGATCATCGCGGTCGAATTTCCGCATATCAACATCGAAATCAATACGATGGTAATGTTCAACAGGAGTCGATCTTGGATATTCATTGGGCGGTGCTCCCGTTAACGTGTCTGATTAACCGCAAATGAAACCTTACTAAAACCGACAATTTTTGCCGCATCGTAAGCAGAAATCACGTAACCAAGAGGGACTGTGGGATCAGGGTGTAATACTAAGGGGGCATCGGCCTTAATTTGAACCAATCGAGTCAAGTTATCCCGAATGTCGTCAAATGTCGCGACAGTCGTCTCGTTGATCTTCCAAGTTGGATTTTGACCATCCCAACCGATTCGAATAACGACTCGCTCAAAGTCTTCTTCCGGGGGCGGCTCATCTATGGGATCATTCGCAGTCCCCATTTGTGATGACATTTCGCTAGGCAACAATTGTTCAACAATCTGAAAACTTGCGGTCCACACAAAAAATACCAACAACAAAAATACCACATCGATCATTGGAGTCATCGCAGAATCTAGTGACGTGGATTGTCCGCTGCGAGCATAAGGGGATGGTCGTTTCATCGTGGCTCCTCGCGATAGACCGCATATGAAACGTTCCAGATACTCGATTGAGTACACGCCATCATGATTGGTTCGACATGCGAATAAGCGGTTTCGCGACTGCTGCGAATTCGGACTTCGAGATTGTCTCCTTCGCGAGTCCGCAGGTCGCTGAGAGTATCCCGTAATTGTTCACGCGGCAACATTCGCCCGGCAATAAAAAATTTGCCATCCGCCGTGACATTAATCGTGACGCGGGGAGTTTCCAGGTCAACGTCTTCGGTACCCGATTTGGCAATCGGCAGCTCCAAGTCCATGCGACTTTCTTGTCGAGCTAGGTGGCTAGAGACCAAGAAAAAAATAATCAGCAAGAAAACGACGTCGATCATCGGAGTCATATTAACCCCGGCCGATTTTCGAGAGTAGTTGCGAGGAATTTTCATTTCGATTCGGATTTCGCTTTAGATCGTTTCCTCAACGGATTGAAAACATGTTGTGCGGCGAAAGCCGCTTCGGCAATGAACTGATCGACCCGGTTGCGAAAAACCGCAAAGGCACCAATCGCAGGAATGGCAATGATCAATCCGCCAACGGTGGTTACCAAGGCTTGGTAGATGCCTTCTGCCAATTGTGGAGCACTTGCCATGCCTTGGGTGGAGGCCACTTTTTGAAACGCGAGAATCATACCGGAGACCGTTCCCAACAATCCGACCATTGGTGCAACGTTACTGATCACCGATAAGTATTCGATTTTCCGATAGAGTCGCGCGGCCTGTTCGGCCAACGCATCTTCTAAGGCTTTCTCGACCGACGTCCAGCCAAATTCGAGCTCGCTCATCCCGTGCAATAAGACAAACGACAACAGGCTTGGGTGCTCATTACAAGCCTGTGTTGCGGCCACCAGATCACCCGAATTTAGCGATTGTCGAACGGCATCAGCCAGTCCCGGGGGAATTACATCGCTGCGGCGAATGGTAATCAGATGTTCGATGATCAGATAAGCGGCGATTAACGACAAGGAAAAAAGAACCAACAAAATGCTGATTCCTAGGATTCCGCCAGAAAAAACAATCTCTAAAAACCCGGGCGGGGTGACCGCCGGTGCCGTTTCGTTGGCTTGTGCACAGACTACCTCCGGTAAACTGAAGAGGAACACAATAAACCCAGGCAACCAGCCCTTGGTCCCAACAAAGTCGAAACAGGTTTGTAATATTCCATCGATTGGATTTGGCCAGGAGGTGCGGTCAACGTTGGTATCAACTTGGTTCACGAGCTTAACGTCCTTGTTCTAAGGATTGAATCGATTTCTGAGCATCTTGCGCTGCGGTGGTGTCGGGAAAATCTCGGATGATTTCCATCCACAATCGTTGGGCCGCAGCATTCTGTTGTTGGTTTTTTAGTATGCCGGCGGCTTGCTGTAAAGCAGCCGCGCTGAGTTGGTATTGTTGTCCGTGAAGAATCGGTATCCGTAGGAACCAGAGCACGGCATCATCCAATTGCCCTTGACGTTGTTTGGCCATTGCGATCATTGACGCGGGGCCAGCTTGGATTTCGAAAGGCATGCGTTCCCATTGTTTTTCCCAGCGATTGATTTCTGGTGCTTTGGCAGTCAATTGTTGCAAACGCCAAAGTTGAGCGGAAGCCAAATGTGCGATTTGCGGTTGAATATCTTGGCTCCATTGTTCCAGGACTTTGGCCGCGATCAATTGGTCGCCGCCCGATAATGTCCAACTAGCACCCAACAGGGACAACCACGGAGATTTTGCCTCGCGCCATTGCCGCGCCATTGCCATCAGAGCTGGAGGAATATCACCACCGCGCCAATCCAATGGAATTACCCAATAGAACCTCGTCTGTGGGTCGTCGGCAATGATTCGCAAAAAGTGTTCGGCCGCCGACTGCGGTTCACCTTGAAACTCGAGCAATCGCACCAAATCCGCTTGGGCAATATGTCGCGCCCACTCCCGGGGCTCGTCGGCGACAGCGGTCTGGAGCGCACTTGTTGCGGCCGCAAAATTTCGTTCGGCAATTAAAGACTGCGCTAACAGATAGTGTTCATTCCAAGCGGTTTCGACTAGGACAATCGATTCATTGGCAATATCTCGCGTTGACGAGTTTGCCTCCAAACGCAAAGCTCCGCCTCGCCACTGAACGATCCTGCCCTTGCGGACGACAACTTGCCCCGATTCCAGATTTCGTGAGTGGACTGCGTCCTGAGCCGCAAGCGGGTAAGTTGCGGTCAACAGTATAAATGCTACAGCGAGCCATCGTGCCAACTGGAAAGGTTCAGTCAATCGATTCGTCCAAGACTTTGCCCCCCAAATCGGCCTAGTTGGGCCGCCAGCGAGTGGGTCCTGTTTGCTAGGGTGTGTGTGAATATTTACGCTCATGGATGTTCCAGAGTCAAAACGTTTTTGTAGACATATCGGCCATTATTTTGCTCGGATAGTTTTTCTAAGGATCGGTCGCGATTAGCTGAATTGTCGTCGCGCGAACCGACACCGAATTCGACAGTATTAATAATGGTTCCTACACGATTTCGATGCGCCAGTTCGCCCAACTCGGCCGCGGTAAAGCCACCCTCAGCGTCGGTAAGTAGAAAAATAACATCTGGGTTAAATGACAACGCCAATTTGAGCGCTTGGACGTGATCGGTACCACCGTCGCCACGGGTCGCTTGAATGAAGCGGACTGCAGATCGCTTGTTGTCGTCGTCGGCTAGAACCATAACAGGTTCACCCGGACCTGGATTAAATACACGGGTCAAATGGCTGTAGAAGACGATTTGGAATTGGTGGATAGGCCCCAACGAATTGATGCTGTCTAATAGCGCTTGTTTGGCGGCTTTAAGCGGACGCCCCTCGAATCCCTCCATGCTCGCCGAACGATCAAAGACATAGACAAAAGTCGATCCAGTACCGGTCACGCCAAAAACTTCAGTCGTGACTTTGCCTCCAGCATTTCGATTTGCAAGTTTGTTCAACAGGCCTTGGGCATCGCCGAGAGATCGCTCTAAATCGTTTCCTGTCCCCGGAGAATCTACTGGTGACGATTGGGATAGCCGTCCCAGCAAGTCGTCCGGACGCTCTTGCTCACTGGCCAATGGTCGTGGATTTTGTTGTGCCGCAGATGCTTCATTGGCTTGGTCCACTTCACCCTCCGACAGATACTCGGTTGAATCGCGATCGGTGGAAACCAATACGATTCCGCCAGTGCGCGATGATTCGGTTGCTGCACCGCGCTGAGATTGGGCCGAAAGATATAAAAGTAAGAATAAGGCGCAGAGGTGCATGGACACAGAGATCGCCCAGGCGGGCAAACGACGCGTAGGCATCGGCATCTCATGGGGATTGATTTCAATGTCCATGGATTGTCGATTTCCCATTACGTTACATCATTGCCGCCTAGGAGACGGCCCAGTCAATATTTACCTCGCTGTGTTTATTGTCCGCAGTATTGGGAAATAGGCAAGATTAGTTTACCGAAAAGCTCCTGCAGGGAGCCTTTGGAATTCCTGCAGAATGATTTTTCGTTCTTTGAATACCTGTTGTACGGCGTCCAACGTCGATGCGAAGTTCAGGTTTTGTCCCCCCGAATGGGTCCAGGTGTTGACTCCGACTAACTGCCCGCGCATATTCACCAAAGGACCCCCACTATTGCCACCCGAAATTGCCGCAGTGGTTTGAATCCATTTCGTTGCGGTCGAATAGCCCATCATTCCGTAAATGTCCATCTCGCTCATCTCCAAGAAAACGTCGTGAATCTCTTGTCCCTCACGAAGTGCGCTGACAATGCCTTGCGTCGCCGAGAAACTAAATCCACCAGGAGCGCCAAAGGCCGCTACGCTCTCGCCGCGTTTGGGCATTTCCGCAGAAATTGGTAATGGCGTGAGGTCCCATGCTTTGGGATCGATTTGAATGATTGCCAAGTCTTTTTCCGGCTGAGCAATAATGAACCCGATCGCTTTTGTTTGCTTGCGATCTTTGTTAGTAACGGTAACTTCCAACGCGCCTTGGATCACATGAAAGTTAGTCATGATTTTGCCTTCACGGTCCAGCACAAATCCACTGCCTACACCTTCGCCATCGATAGCCGTCGTATTGATGCGAACAATCGATGGTTCAATTTGATCAATTAACTGTTCCATATCAAACGTCACATTAGTGTCCGCTGCAGCTATGATTGGCAGATCCCGTACACCTGTATCGAAAGGATTTGCCTTGGGAGGAGGCAATGAAACAGGCCCTGTGAATTTCTTGTATTCGGATTCTCCCAAGGGCTGACCATTCGAAGAAATCCCTGTACCTGTCCCAGACAATTGGCGTTGTTGCGAAAAATAAGCAAAGAGCAAATAGCCGCCAAATAAAACAAACAGAAAAGCTATTACCCCGCCCGTTATTAAAAGTGATATGAAGCTAAAGCCAGATTTTTTAGCCGGAGAGAGCCGTTTGCCTTGCTGGGCATAAGGCGGCTGCGCATATGATGGCTGCGCATAAGATGGCTGCGCACCGGGCGGTTGCGCATAAGCGGGCGACCGCGAGGTTGTCGGTGTTGGGGGGAAATTGTTAGATGTGGCCAGGGGAATCTCGTTGGATGCAATTTCCAAATACTCCGGCTCGCTCACGGTAGCAACCGGCGGCTGCGGAACAATGAGTTTGGTGGCACATTTGGGGCATTTCATTTCTTTGCCCACAAACTTAATATCGGTTTTTAGATTGGCACCACAGGGGCATCGCAAGACGACGTGCATCGTTATGATCCTTTCGGAAGTATGCCAGATAACTCCGTCAATTGTAACATTTTCGGAGCAGCAAGCGCAGTAATTTATTGAATGCATAGAATTTGCTGACAAGCAAGCGTCGATTCTTATTCCGCAATCGTCGCCGAATTCCGCAATTTGTTCCTGTTATGCGGGTTACGCAAATCGTCCTAACAAACCAAATCGCAGTTCGAGGTTTGCGCAACAAGCACGAGCATTTTTATGAAAAAGGCGAAAGGATTGATTTTCTGGACGATGAAATTAACGAATCGTCGAGTCGATTTCATTAATATTTGCCGCACGCAATTTGGCAATAATCTGTTGTTGTGACATGCCCGCACGATCCCAGTTGCGGCTGTCAATGGAAATTGCTTGGTTGTCCCCGACAACAAAATACTCATCGGCCCCTAGTTGCCATCGTTTGGACGAATCGACCCCATCGGGGTAACGGTAATAGATATCTCGATACAATCGAAATCGCCTGACTTCGATGTCGCCGTTTTGCCCCTCGACATATACTACCGGCGGTATCGCTGGATCGACGCAGTTGTCAGGTTTCAGATCCGAATCTATTACTTCTAATTTCGTGCTGGCGATTTGGCAGAGAACCGTTCGATCCATCCAAACCGTCCAGTATCCATCGACAAAGGCCATTATTAATTCGGCCGCTTCAATGTTGGGATCAAATTGAAAACTATTCAATTGAGCATCGTTAACCTGGCACCGAACGATTGCGGAAACGGTATCAATCTGGATTCGGCATTTTGAGCTGCAGTTTTCCATGACAAGCTCCATTTGTGCTTGGCGTCCAAATTGCAGTTCCCAGACGGCGATAAGTTGATCGATTGGCTGAAGTTGCTGGGTCAACGTTTGGTTATACGCCAGCGCGTCCGTCACCGCAATATTTGCCAGGGCTTGAGGCGGTTGCCGATAACAGGCGATGTGTCGATAGCTCAACCGATTGCGTTCCGGCTTTAACAGAGCCGTATCGTCATTCAGGTGGTTGTGGTTTTCAGAATGAGTGAATTCCCAATGTTTTCCGTTGGACGACCATGTACTATTTATGTCGCCGTTTGTTAGTCTTGGGGGTGTCGTGGTCGTCGTGGGGCGAGAGTATTTCGAATCATACACCAAGATCATTTGTTCCGTTATTTCTTGTGGCTGCTTGGCGATGCGTTGTTCGTTAACGAATAGATCGCCCTCAGCGAAATGGATGGCCTCTCCAGGCAGACCGACAATTCTTTTAACCCCAAATTCCGAACGGTCGCGAAAACGAAATGCGATGATTTCAAAGCGTTTCCAAGGTTCGTTTTGTGTTGTGAGTTCGAATTCGACAGCAGGGTGGCGACTGGTTGAATTGGGAGAAATCCGGTCGAATCCACAATTAGGACAGACCAGTTTTAATTGGGATGTTTTCGCACGCGGATCACATGCAAATTGGAAATGGCACTCGGAGCAGGTTGCAAGGAGGTGCTCACCGAGCAGATGGGGAGCCATCGATCCGCCGACGATGATCGCTGGTGGAAGCGGTTTGCTGCAACCACTGAAACCGCAACAAAGCAAAATTGCAACAATTAAAAAATCCGAAATGTCGATTCGAATTGCCATAAAAAGCAGCATATCTGCTATTAGGCGAGCTGCCTAGTTCTATGGCAGATTAATTCGAACTCACGGACTGCGCTTCAATCAGGACGCCCATCGCCCGCCGCAATACCAACTGAGCGACTTTTAATTCTCGCTCGCTTTCGACCACCGCCGTTTCAGCGGTTAAAAGTCGTTGCTGGGATGCCAATAGTTGATCGAGAAACAAGCTTTGTGCATTTCCTTCACTCCAATCGGCTTCAACCAATCCCATGGAATCCCAGCGAGCCATATTCAGACTGAGTTCTGATTGTGCAGCAGCCAAGGACTGTTTGGAGGCGACCAAAGTGCTGAGCGCTGATTCGACACGTCGGTGAGCCTTTTGTGCTTCGGAGATCACGTTAATGGTTGTTTGTTCGAGCTCCAGCTGTGAGCGGGTAAGTTCCAATTGAGTTTGTCGTTCGCGACTTGCCGCTGCACGATTTTGCCAAGGAAACGCGTATTCGAGTCCAGCAGAATAGCCAGGCGT
Source organism: Pirellulaceae bacterium (assembly GCA_041739975.1). GTDB lineage: Bacteria > Planctomycetota > Planctomycetia > Pirellulales > Pirellulaceae > BJ22. The sequence continues at coordinate 1,455 of JBGSMY010000373.1, read as the reverse complement.
CGATTCATAAAATTGGCGTCCCCAAGCGGGCAGTACGCGACTGTCACCCTCGAGTGCGCTAACGTAAGTACCAAATAAAAGCGTCAATTCTGGCAGTAATTCATGTCGCGAGATGTCGTTGCGGCGGGCGGCAATTTCTACCTTTTTCGCGGCTTGCCGAATGATCGGTCGGTTTGCCAAAGCAATTTGTACCGAGTGATCGAGAGAGTACTGAATGTCGGTTTCCAGCGGCGCCTCTTGCGTCAATAGTTCCGTGGCTTGCGGAGAATTTAGCAGTGGATCCGATACGAGTCGGCGAATTTCAGTTTCCGCATCGCGTACGTCGCGGACGGCATTTACCAGTTCGGTGCGGCGCGATTGAACGGCGGCGCGGGCCTGTGCGATTTGAATCGACTGCGTATCAAGCGCAATGCGGGCCTCTAGTTTTTCGAGGATTGCCAATCCACGTTCAAAGTTCCGTTGCTTTTGCAAATAAGAGGAACGTTTGGCATAAAGATCCCAATAGGCCACACTCACCGCCAAGAGTTCATCCTGTAATTTTCCGGCTAGCACCTCCCAAGAGGCATCCGTGGCGGCTTGGGCAATTACAATTTGGCTGCGGTTATAACATTGGCCGCGTCCGCGCAAGAGAGGTTGATTGAAATTGAGCGCCAGAGTTGCGGTCCCCTGATCTTGGGGAACAAAAAAAGTGGAGTTGCTATTTTGAAAGCCAAGTCTTTGAGACAGCTCAAGATTTCCGCCCGTAAAGAACTTCTGCCGGACCCCGGCGCGGGCTGACCAAATATGGTCTTTCAGAAACGGATCGCCGCCCGTCGTTAACGTATTGCCGACTGGATCCGTCTTGTCCTCGAACAATGTTCGCGCGAATAAATTTGGATCAAAATCTGCACGGGCGACGTTGATATCCGCCTCGCGTATCAATGGTTCTTGACTGATCGATTGTATTTGTTTTGATTCGCGAAGTGCGCGGTAAACCAGGGCAGAAACATCAATACTTTCGGGTCGGCCCTCCAAAATGGGATTGGCGGCCATTACGCGCCACCAGCTATCGCCTACGATGGAAGATGACCCGTCAAGCTCGCGAGGTGGTGGTTCGAACAAAGGGGAATTAGCACCCGAGTTGTAGGGGTAAACCAACGGATCAGTTGGCGGTGGATATGTCGGTGCCAAAGGTTGAGTTCGTTCGTTGGTCTCCGGCAGTTGTTGAAGTGCGGGTGGCTTTTGGCCAGGCAGTTGATTTTGGGGCGTGTCTTTCACGGGAGGCAATTGCCATTTGCGTTCAAAAAGATCTTTCCATTGCAATTCAGTCGCTGATTTTGGCGGCAATGCTTGAGGATCTTGGGTTTTGGGGTCCTGAGGATCGACGGTTTTCGGGAGCATTTCCTGAAGTGACTTTGCCACGGCAAAGTTTGCGCAATTTGTCGTCAAAACAAGCCCCATCAGGAGCATGCTCAT
>JBGSMY010000062.1:0-11911 GCA_041739975.1 Pirellulaceae bacterium | reverse complement strand
TGGCTGACAATAACTGCAGCAATCCCACAACGGCGGGTGTACTCAAACTAATCTCCTTAATGGTAAACTACATTCCGTTAACTTCAGACAGCCATTATACGAATCAAATCCGCGCAGGTTCAATTAATGATTAGCCCTGGCACAACCAGGCTCCTCGTTGGCAACCGCGAATGGGATGGAAGTTAACCGTAGTTTTGTTTCCAACGCCGATCACCAAGCATCGACATCTGGGCCGATCTTCGTTTCCGACAGCGCGGCCATTGCCGAGTTTCTATTGTCTAAAGGCGATGGAAATTTGGGTGGTGGCGGCACCATCGGATCGGGTGCTATGGGGGGTTGGCTGAAGACAATTTTCAATGGTTCGATCCAAACTAATGGCTTGTCCGTTATTTTCGATCGGGATACAGCTATTGAAACGATTGATCAATCCTGGGCGATCGACCAGCCAAGGTTTGGCGAGGCTATCGGAGTTCAACCTTATCTGCCAACGGAACTCAAATTACCCTCGATCCAATTTATGGATATCATTGGCAGTGGTTGGGATCTGGATGGTACAACCCCGTTGATGACGGTCTATAACAAATCGAATCAACAATTTATGTGGTTCCGAGGCGCGAATTGGGAACTGGTTAACACAATTAATCTTACGGCCAATGCGGATTTGATGCGCGGTTCCGTTGCCGGCAAGTACTATCGACCTCGAGCCGGAATAATTCACGAAGGCCTGCAAGTCGTGTTAACCGCCAGGTGGGATATTGCGACGGCGCAAACCGATGGCGTAGGACTCTTTTATACCCAGGATTACGGCACCAGTTGGGCAGAAGTTCCCAACGTGAATTCGGGCAGCGTTCCCGGGATGGACGGTCATCCGGATTCGCTCGGCTTAGATCGCGTCGATCGTTGGGCCTTTGCCAACGCGTTCCCTGGCGGTGAAGTCGATAGCCAGACCGACGCTTGGTTCCCTTGGTCGGATTACATCAAAAACGACGGGAATACTAAAGGCGGACAAGTCGGTTTGTTTCGCGCAACGCGTTCGAGTATCGGTGACAATTGGCAATTGCAACCCAATCGACTGGTCTGGAATCGGTGGGAGGCTTCCGATTCTGGAGGACTTCATGCTCATGGCGCGACCTTTCACGGGCCGCAAAGCACGTTGTTGTCCTGGTGGGGCGATGTCGGACATCGCAACGAAATTGTTGCTCACCGGTTTGATGATTTAGACAACTATACGACCTCGACAATATCGATTCATCGGCAAGCGTACGGCGGATATTCCGCCGATGGAAGCGAATATTTTTACAGCAATCAGTCGGCCGGTTTTGCACCGGGCCCCACTTACGGCACTGCTTTGGCAGCATCGGATGAAAACCCCGAGCGAATTGTTTTGGTTTCGGTAAATGAATCGGGAACACAAGTCACATTAAAACCGATCATGGCCAGTTCAACTAACCAAACAAAAGGAACTGGATTTATCGGTCGGTTGTCGCTTTGGATCCACTACCTGCGAGGTCAGGGCTACGTCAGTCGGGAAATCGGTACGGTGACCAACGGAAACGACAATCGCGTTTTGGCTTCCACGAATGGATTGGTTTGGACGAAATTACAAGCTAAATCGGGAGGGACGCCATATTTATTTGGTAATGAGATCGCTTTTTCCAGCGCCACGGGGGATGGCATTCGTGTTCGACCGTGGCGTGCAATTACCACGTTTCGGCCTTTACTCGTAAGCCCAGGTGGTTGGAATCGTCAAGCGGACGAATTGCCTCAACGAACTGCACCACCCGCTGGGGCAACGGTACGTGAAGTTTACCGAGACTCGGCTGGCGTGTATCGTTACGCCGATGACGATTTGGCTTTGAGCCCTCAGCCCATCGGCAGTCCTCCTGTTTCCCCCAATGCCCCACTATTGGAAATCGCCTTAACGACATCGCGATCCACGGGATCAATTTGGTTGATGCCACCCGGAGAAACCGTCGCGTTTAACCAGAACCACTATTGGTTAGGTTGGGTCTATCCACTTGAACAGCGTGGACTGCGAACCACTTATCGGATTGGGGCCATCAACAATTCGAATTTAACGTCCGAACGTGGCCCCGATGCAATGGCCAATGGACAGTGGCTGCCAACTTATCATTACGGAGCCACCAATAATGCGACGCCGGGGCGCGGATTCATATCGATTTTCCAAATGAACGAAGGACCCAATCGATGGTTAGTCGCCGGCCAATCGCTAACGACGGGTTCGCACCCTCCTTATCCCTTGGAGCCCGGTCAAACTGGTGAAAATGAAACCGTAACAATTCGCGGATTTCGCGCCAAAAGTACTTGGTCTAGCTTTCTTTCATTTGGACTACCGCGCGTCGGATTCGATGCCTGGGGCAGCAACGGCGAAACAATATTGCGTTTAGGCGCCATTTGGGCCGACCAAGATCACTTTGCGGAACTCGTCTATTTGCCCAACAACCGACAACTGCGGTTTCAAATCTCGGCCAATGGGACAATCGTCGGTTCACGGACGTTTTCCGGCATTTGGCTCAGTAAACAAGACCGTGTTGATGTTGTTGTCTCTAGTTCCGGCTCGCAGATCGAATTAACTGTGGCCTTACCCCAGGATGGATCTAGCCCCGCGTTACACTCGGGTACTATTTCAGCAACCATGCCCACAATCAAAGAAATTCGACTAAGTAGCGCCGACCAATCACAAGTGGTTCCACTGGAGTGGTATGCAGCCCACATTAATTCATCGAAATATTTAAATGCCAGCGAACGCGTCGAACTTTTGAAATCGCAACAGATGTGGACGTTGCGATAGCGACCAATAAATTGGCTATGTCAACGCCTGCGCAAGGTCGGCGATCAAGTCGGCCGTATCTTCAATGCCGCATGCTAATCGAATCATATTGTCGGCGATTCCAAATTTACGTCTGTCTTCTGGCGACAATTGAAAATAACTCATTACCATCGGCTGTTCGATTAGCGACTCTACTCCGCCTAAGCTCGGTCCGATCTTAAAAATCTTGGCGCGGTCGACAACACTTGCCGCAGACTGCCACTGCTGGGCTTTCAGCTCGAAGGTAACTAAACCACCAAAACCGCGCATGGTGCGTTTAGCAACTTCAAAACCTGGATGCGATTTCAGCCCTGGATAATACACGCGGGCAACCGCCGGATGTTGCTCTAAAAATTCGGCCACGGCCAAGCCATTGCGATTGTGCCGCTCCATTCGCAGTTCAAATGTTTTCAGACCTCGCTGAAGTAAGTAACAATTGTGCGGTGAACTAACACCCCCCAAGATTCCTCGCAATTTGCGGACGTCTGCCAGTTTTTCATTTGAGCCAGCCAAACATCCAGCAAGCAAATCGTTGTGCCCACCCAAATATTTAGTCGCCGAGTGCAATACATAGTCAACGCCGTACTCGAGTGGGCGAACGTTGTATGGAGTTGCCAGCGTGGCATCGATCAAGGTCTCCACACCACGACTGCGTCCTAACGCTGCAAATTTCTCCAAATCGATGATGCTCAAATGAGGATTCGTCGGCGACTCACTGACCAGTAATCGTGTTTTAGAATTGATCGCTCGCCCCATGGCTTCAAAATCGCCCGTCTTGACTTGATGGGTCACGACTCCAAATCGCGACAGGTGTTTTGAGCAAAATTCTCGACTGCGATGATAACACTCGTCAAAAAAAATCACTTCATCGCCCGAGCTCAATCGCGCCATCATCAGCCCGACTAAGGCGGCCATGCCACTGGCATACAATACACACGCTTCCGCACCCTCCAACGCCGCTAATTTGCGCTCGACCGTTTTGTCGTTTGGATTTCCGTACCGACCATATTCACCGCGGTCCTCGTCGTTTTGAATAAAATCAATGACGGCCTGTGTGTTTTCGAAATTGTAGGTTGAGGTACAAACAATTGGATCCGTCAGCGAATAAGTTGGCTTGATCCGTTGTTCACCGCCGTGGACGGCAAGCGTTCCCCAACTCGGGGAGGAGTTATTTGACTCAGACAGTTTCTCGGGCGATATTTTCTCGGGCGATATTTCTCGCAGAAACACGTCTTCCGGCAATTTATTGGATTTATTTTCCGAATTCATTTCATTCTCCAGTTTCAGAACTAAGTTTGATGAATCCAGGAAGAATTGCTCGATTTCCAAAGGAAAACCGTGTTGGCGTTTTAGCAGTAAAGGCTGCAAGCCGCCGCAAATCCCTGTTTCGTTTGCGCGGAACAGTCTTGACGATACTTCGTTCCACGCGGCACGCCATTATGGAGCATTATTGGATTTGCAGCAACGGCCTGCCGCCCAAACCACCACCAGCCAATTTTGGGAAATTTCGTTATAACCGCCACAAGTTTTTGCTCGTCCCAATTTGGGCTTTGGTACCTCAGCGACTACGTCTTCACATTTTTGGGGCATAGAGCAATTGCCTCAAAATGCCTATAACTATGGTGTCGAGAACGGCATTGACTGACCCTCAAGGTCAATGCGTTTGAAACTGCAAATTAACAACACTTTATAAGATTAAAATTTCATACAACTTATGATCGCTAAGTGGTTTTATAACTGGTTTCTTCGCTTTGTTGGTGCGTCTGATCTATATCGAGAAGTTGTCGTCGATGATCAGTTTCAAAATATCCAATCCAACATCCGCAGGGACCTGACGACACTTTTGACCAAGGTCAATGCACATAACCCCCATTTTCGTGGTCGATTTACAAATTTTCTGGCGGATATGCGACAAGTTGATGATCCGAGCTTCTTTCAGGCCTACGCCAAATTGCCTGCGATGTCCAAACACGACTACGCCGAGGCGGGAATGCAAGTTATGGCCGAGCCGTGGGCACAGCGCGATCCCAAAGAATTGGAACTGCAGCTTGATGGTGGTCCTTTGCATTTCATTCGCCGGATGCGGAAGGGCGATTTCTTGATGCCAATGGCAACCGGTGGCTCCACCGCTTTGCCATTGTCGGTATTCATGACCAAACATCATATGTTTTCAATGTTGTTTACATTCTGCAAATGTTGGTACCGCATGGGGTGGCGTCCCGGCGATCGAATGTTGGTTTTCTACCCACGAAATACCTACAACATTGACGATCTAGTAAAACTCAATCGCTTAAGTTGGCTGTCAGGTTTGCGATTCGTCTTATTCGACAAGATTGACGAACAAGACGTCCGAGGACTCGTCGATGAACTTAATCGATTCAAGCCCAAAATGATGTTGGTATTTCCTTCGCCAATGAATATGATCGCGCACACCATTCGCCGATTTGATTTACCCCTGCAACATCACCCACCTCTAATTAATGTCAGTGGCGAAACTTTTTTTGATTGCCAACGAGAGAACATTCGTAGCGTATTCACGAGAAGCAAAGTTGAGGACTCTTACGGTTCCGTCGAACTGGGTGAAATCGCCCACGAAACGCCTAACGGCCTGGAAGTCTTCTCCACAATCGCTTATGTCGAAACGGTTCCCAACGATGCGGGACAGCCGGAAATGGTCGTTACCCGTTTGCAATTGGACGATTTCCCATTTATCCGTTATCGCATGAAAGATATCGCGACCATCGATTTCGAAGTCGACAGCCAAGGCCGCGAACGCTTCTTACTGAAAAACATCGAAGGCAAAGACTCAAACTTTTTGCTCAATCACGACGGTCAACGTCTGTACCCATCGTTTTTTAACCGCTTTGTCAACGAACTCAACGCACAACTGGGCTTTGTCATCGTAGAAATTAAAGTTTGTGAACGCGATCAGACTCATCTCGATGTGCAATTAATTATCAAGGACGCTCAACGAGCTGCCGAAGTCTGCAAAGCGGCTCAGCAAAAACTAACCGAAAAAACGGGGGGTGGCATGCATGTCGACGTTCGTTGTGTGGACTTTATTGATCACGATTACCGCCGCAAGTATCGCGTTATCGAACGCATTGGAGATATCGAATTTGCCGGTGGTATCGTCGGCGACCAACGAAAACACAAAACCGTTCGCGAGATCGAAACAACCTCTGTTTAGACACAATGTCGAACTCAAATCGTTATCAGAGGTTCCTTGCTACCTCGAACGTGTTCATTCAAAATTGAGAACTATATCCTAAACATAAGGAACTTTCGATGAAAAACCGTAAACCTTGGCGCCATGTTGTGCTGGGCCTCATTTGCCTCCTAACCTGTACCAGTACCGCTCAGGCGCAAGATAAAACAACGGCTCCCGCTCCTCTCGAACCTGGTTTTATCGCTCTGTGGGACGGTAAGTCTTTTGAAAATTGGAAGATCAACGAAAATTCCGATTCTTGGAAAATCGAAGATGGGGTGATTGTTTGCCGAGGCGACCGCAGTCATCTGTTTTATATGGGCGAACACGCACCGTTTGTCAATTTCCATTTTAAAGCCGACGTGATGACGAAACCTGGCTCTAATTCTGGCATTTATTTCCACACACGCTTTCAGGAATCTGGATGGCCGATCGGTGGCTATGAAGCCCAAGTCAACAACTCGCAAGGCGATCCCCGAAAGACCGGCAGCCTTTATGCCGTCGACGATGTAATGAATGATGCTCCAGCCAAAGATAACGAATGGTTCACCGAAGAAATTATCGTTCGCGGCAAAAACATACAAATTTTGGTCGATGGCAAAAAAGTCGTTGACTATACAGAACCCGCCGACAAAAAAGCTGGAAAAGATTTTGAACGCTTACTCGGCAAAGGTACATTTGCTCTGCAAGCGCACGATCCAGAAAGCGAAGTTCACTACCGCAATTTGCGAGTCAAAAAGCTGGACGATTAATCGATTAATGTTACTCTGGTCGTGTCAACTCAATCCGCTTCTCGGTTCGGGCGTCTGAACCGAGAAAAACAGGTTGGCTTTCATTCGGCGATCGACCATCGAGAGGAACACCAAAGATGACAACGCAGCCGTCTCTGCCCCTTGGACTTTATCGCCACTATAAAGGCAAAATGTACCTAGTCTTGGGGGTCGCCCGACACAGCGAAACCGAACAATGGCTCGTGGTCTATCAACCCCAATATGGGGATCAAATGTGGTGGGTTCGTCCATTCGAGCAATTCTCGAATTCGGTAATTGTCGAAGGCCGGCAAGTGCAACGCTTTCAATGGGTCGAATCATCACAGACCGAACAAACCCGCGATGTCGATGATATTTAATTGCCGTTAAGGGACCGCTGGTTAGACAGGAGAATTTTAGACAGGAAAATGGTAGGCAAAAAATGGTGTCGCATGGAAGCAACATACTGAAAAGCGATCTCAATTTTGTCAAACTTTATTCAATTTTCCTGTCCCCAAATTTTCCTGTCCCCAAATTTTCCTGTCCCCAAATTTTCTTGTATCCAATCCTCCTAAATAGCAATTACTACGGTTTTTCTCCATTCACAATTCGCATACTGATTGCATCGATGACCGGCAACAAATCCGCAACCGAGTCGATAACGACGTGCGCACCAGCTTCAGTCAAACGTTGCCTTGCTTCCTGCAACAATTTATCCATCGTCGCCGTGTGTAAACCTTCTAGTTCAGCTGGCGACAATCCAATTTCATTGCCCGTTTTAACCACGGCCACCATCCAGACTCCGGCCGCTTGAGCTTCTTGAATATCTGCAATCGTATCGCCGACTTTGACGAATGTTGACAATGGATAGCGATTCATTATTTTTGCGGCGTGAAAAATCATCCAGGGTGCCGGGCGACCTTTGCCGACCTGATCGGGCGTTACCCAAATGTCTGGCGAATAGCCTGCTTGTGTCGCCTGACGAATGACTTCATCCATCATTGACCAATCGAATCCGGTAGTATTTGCATATCGAATGTCTCGCTCGCGCAATCCCCTGATGACTTCGATCACACCTGGAATCAAATCGCAATAGTTGGGCAAGACATCTATCTGCACTTGTGTGTATTCGCGATACAACACTTGAACCTCTTCTGCCGTCGGAGCATGACCAAATTTTTGCAGCCAGCGCTGCGCAATTGATTCATCGCGCAGCAACGACCAAATATGGTCAATTTTGTGCATTCCCATGGGGCGGCGAGCCTCTGCAGCTGTAATGGTCACGCCTTGATTGGCGAATAGTTCGACAAATGCGGCGACGGGGCCCCGACTTCCGTAATCCATAATCGTACCCGAAATGTCAAAAATCACTGCTTGGACGCCTGGCAATTGTGCATTCATTTTTTTCCGATTCCTTGTTCTAAATTACAATCAAATTGGCCGCAAAAAAGCCAGACTTCTCACCCGACGAATTCGACTGAGTTGCCAGCGGGGCCAATTGCAACGCGCACATAATCTTGAGCCAAAGCGACCCGAAACGCTTCGTTAACATCGGTCAATCGATACATGGGAGAAACCAAGGTACCCCAAGGAAACTGTAATGCAGTGTGACGTAAGAATTCCAATGCATTGCCCAGATCGCTGGCTTCGTAGTTATAAACACCAGTCACGGTCAACATCCGCCTAACTAAAGTTTCTGCCACAACTGGCACGGGTTCGCCAGGGAAAACCGCTCCGGCCCAAATCGCTTGACCGCCGACATCCAAAAGCATTAGACCTCGCGACATTAGATCCGAAGACCCCGTGACTTCGAACAGCAAGTCAAAACGTGAGGATGATCTCGCAACGGGGTCTACATCGTCGCCGGTGAATTGCAGATTTTCCCAAACCGAATCGGCTCCAAACCGAATCGCCAAGTCGCGACGCCGCGGATCGACATCCACGACAACAATTTGCCCGGCACCATCCCACCGTGCCCAAGCTGCAGCCATCAGCCCCAACATCCCTGCGCCACAGATCAAAATACGTTTACCAGACAAATTCCCCGCGCGTCGCATCATGGCGGCAATCGTGGCACCCGCACAGTTCGCGGGACAAACAACGCGATCTTCGATCCCCAACGGGACTTGAAAAATATTTGTGCCGCGTGGCAAAATACAATATTCCGCCAGCCCACCAGTAAACGGAAACCAATCGCTTTTGCCGCCGTGACCGAATTTCCAAATGTCGGGACAGGCCGCTCGGTAGCCTCGCTGGCAGTTTTGGCAGGTACCACAAGTCCACAGCATTGACCAAGTCACCCGCTGTCCAACAGGCAACGTTTGACCAAAATAATCACAAACGGCTGACCCACCCCAATCACAAATCTCCCCAACGATCTCGTGTCCTAAGACTGCTGGCAAGTGGCAATGTCGCCGACCGGAAAAACTGTGCAAGTCAGAACCACATATCGTCGTACATCGTACCCGAACTAAAACATCTCCCTCACTCAAATCGACAATCGGGTGGGTTTGCAGTACTAGCGGTTGGCCCACACCTAAAAATATCGCCGCAGTTCCTTGACTTGTCGTGACCAATTGTCTGGCTCAATAAGTAAAACAAAAAACAAATTGAACCAACTGACGGCGCAATCGTCAATTCGCCCTTCATGATGTTTTCATGAATTCAGTCAAACGTTATTTCGGCAATTGCGGCTTTAACAAGAGATACACGCGAGTTTCTAAAGGAGGTACTTTTTCGGGATTCGCTCGGTACATCAAAAAGTCATTCGAATTGCTGCTTTCCACCGGCAGGTCCAAAGTCGCTGAAGCAAAATTGGAAACGCAGATCATGTCACCGCCATCACCCCGATAATATTCTTTGTTGTCTTCCGGATCTTTCCAAAAGCCACTGCCCCCAAAAACCCAGTCCAACTCCAACGTTTTATTGGTCTTGGCATTTATAATCATTTCTTGTGCGCGGACGGTTTGCAACTTTTTGTCGCTATCGAGCCAACTCACATCAATCGAAATCTTAGGTCCAGAGGCTGGACGATATTCGGGATCCCAAACAACCGGTTGGCCTGGTTCCGCTCCAACGGCCAACAATGCTGCGTGTAACATCGATGACTTGGCATTGACCGCAATAATTGACTCGTGTTCCTTGGAATGTCGCATACAAGCAAACATCTCCAGCACTCCATCGCGAAAACAAATGCGTCCTCCCAGCAACACCTGCTGTTCTTTAGAGTTGATCCAAATTTCCTGTTCAGGACCTAGCTGCTTAAATCCCTCCGGCAAAGGCGGCAATTCAGATTTAACTGGATTGCGACTCTGCTCCAACAATTTTTGATATTCAAATGGCAAGTCTTTCTCTGCGGCCGCTTGTTCGGTTTGACTCGCGCCCTGTTGTTGCTCATCGTCGCCTTTGACAGGACGGGTCGATTTTTCGTCGCCCGCAACTTTAGACGAGTCTACCGGCGCTGCAATTTCGGGCGGCGAAACTCTACCCACATCTTCGCCGCGATCAGAAATTTTAGTACCCGATCGTTCCTGATTTTCAGTTTTTAACCGGTCGCCTTGCGATTTTTCACTCGCTGCGGAACCGCTTGAATCGCGCTTGCCGACGTCAGTTGCTTGCGCTGTATTCAAATCGCGTTCAGATACTTTTGGCTGCAAATTGCTCGCGTCGGATGTAACAGGAGGTGTTTGATTCTGACACCCCACCAGCAAGATCAAAGGCATCAAAAGCAATAACACACGCCGGGCGGTCGAATCGATAAACGCTCGGTTCGTGTGACCAGCACCGGGCAGGGGAGTAGCAACGTTTCTCAATGACATTTTTTGCTCACTTCACGGATATCAAAAAAACCAGTACTTTAATTTTCGCACTGGCGATTGGGCAATCACATTTCATTCAGCAATCACTTAGTCAAAATAAGTTTACCTTGTTTCGTGCGACGAAGTCGATAGATTTGACCGGAATGTTCGATCCAAACTTCATCACCACAGCGCACGAGCGTTTCGAACTTGATGATCTTCGGCAAAGCAACATCAACCGGGCTGAGTTGATCGACCGCTTCCGCGGAATGATTTTCGCTATTTCCTTCGAGTTCCATCTTACTTCTTAAATATTATTGCGTTGTCGTTGAATCAGTCGACCGATTCTGCCCAAAAATCAACAATCGTTTTTTGTACATTGATACCGACGTTGGCCGATCAATTTTCAGCGGCCCGACCTTGGAATTGTTCTCGCCATTCAATGGCAACTTGTAGACCTAACCACGTCACCATTCGGTCCGGAAACTACGCCACCCCCTTGTCGGTTCTCGATCAACGCTTAAACTTAACGCAATTGAGAATCATTCTCAATAAGCATTTTTTTTAAAAAGAAAGTTTGAGATCTAGCAAGCCAGTAACACTGTTTGGAGCCGCGTAAATCCGGCCCCTCGGTCGCCAGCCAGCGATGCTCAAGCCATCTGTATTGCGAAACAAAACATGTTGTCCGTTACCCAAATTTTGGGGACAGACACCAAGGTTTCCGAGTTCGCAATCTGTCGTGGTTTTGTCAATTCCTGGTTTTTTACAAGGCGAACTTAATGATTCCAAACACGTGTTTACACAATCGCTTCGAACTATCGGCTTCGCTGTCAGGCAGAATTCTGGTCTCATTTTGCGGCACACGAACCGCAACAGCCAATCGCACTTGCTTTTTTCGCGGTTTCACCTTGGTTGAATTGCTCGTGGTTATGGCCATCATCGGCATCATGGTTGGTTTGTTGTTGCCGGCCGTGCAATCAGTTCGTGAAGCGGCGCGGCGGACGCAGTGCGCCAATAATCTGCGACAGATTGGTCTTTCGGCGCTTAATTACGAATCCAGCCGAAAATCGTTGCCGCCTCCAAAAATCGGCGCCGGCGATTTTAATACGCTGGGTTCGACCTTTGTTCTGCTGTTACCGTATGTCGAGCAAGCTCAACGGTTTGATCAGTACCGATTGGACGAATCTATATCGTCTCCCAATAATATCGGGCTAACGTCGCAGCCGCTCGACTTGTACAGTTGCCCTAGTATGCGATTTGGTAACTTTGGCAATAACAGCTTCGGTGAAGCGAGTTACATCATTTCTTATGCAACGCACTACCGGCC
>JBGSMY010000055.1:0-10045 GCA_041739975.1 Pirellulaceae bacterium | reverse complement strand
CCCCCCCACGACTTTTGTTTCTAGCCTCCATATTTTCGCCCCTGTCAGCAAGCGGACTGTTGATTTAGCAGCAATGGCCGGGCATGAATAATCGAACAAATCCGAAAAGTTTACCTAGGCGGAACGATTGGCATGATCGGTTCGCGAAAGCGCCCAACAATGCCAACATTTGGAATCTTCCTCACAATCCGAGCTAAGCCCGTTCGATCTAAGGGGCATGGCGCCAAATCAAACTGAAAAAAAACAAAGTCCAGCCTCCCGATCCACCACGAGGCCCGTGGCTCAAAATGCGGTACACCCTAATGATCCCGCCGCATCCCCAGCCCTATCGCGTCGAGGCCTGTTAGCAGCCATAGGTGGAGTCGCTACATCGGCTGCGTTTTCGTCGGCTGGTGTCGCACAAGAACCTGTTGAAAACGTTCGTGCTGGCGGGTTACCTGTAATCCAGCGCCGTCAAAGTTGCGATACGCCAACCAGCCGCCAAACGGTCTGTGACTATGAGCAAAGTTTGTCGCGATTTGGGGGCCGGCTGGCTAACCCGGTTCGGCAGTTGTTTGTAACCGCCGAGCGGCGCGACGAGTTGCATTTCTCGGTGGCGATCATCGGCTCGGGGTATGGGGCCTCGATCTGCGCAGCGCGGTTATCGCAGTCGCTTCGGCCCGGACACCGATTATGTATTTTGGAGCGCGGGCGGGAGTGGGTTCCGGGGACATTCCCCGACACCTTTTCTACGGTTTGGGGTAACACTCGGCAGCAAATGACGGGACCCACGCGTGGGCAAGTTAATAATCCGTTGGGTTTATACAACATCAGTTTTAATGACGAAGTCAACGTGCTGTCGGGAAGTGCTTTGGGAGGGACTTCGGTCATCAATGCGAATGTGGCGATGCGGCCGCATCCGGAAACATTTCAACGAAGTGCTTGGCCAAGTGCGATACGTGATATCGAGACACTTGTCCCCTGGTACGATTTGGCAGCGCGACAACTAAGCTTGAGCCGAACACCGTACGATCAAGTTGCCAAAGTTCAGCGGCGTCGATTCACGGCAGAAAATTTAGCTTACCGCGGCGTCCATTACGATCGATCGCCGGTTGCTGTGATGTACGACTATCGTTACCTCGACGAGGCAATGCGGAACCCTCAAGGGATGATCCAGCGACCGTGTACGTTGTGCGGCGATTGCATCACGGGGTGCAATGTTGGGGCAAAAAATACGTTGGTGTACAATTATTTGCCGATTGCCAAATGGAATGGCGCGGAAATGTATACACAAGTTCACGTCGATCGAATTGAGCGGCAATCGGGCTACTACCGGATTCATTTAACTTATGTCGATGATCACGATGGTGTTGTTACGCGGCATCCGGTTGTGATTAATTCGCGTGTGGTGATTGTCAGCGCGGGCAGTCCAGGTAGTGCCGAGATATTGCTATCTTCGCAGAACGATCAGTTTTGTTTCTCACCTTCATTGGGGCATCGTTGGAGTGCCAATGGTGACGCCATTGGGTTTGTTTTAGATATTCCTGAAAAGACATCGGTGGGTGGATTTGGCGCTTGTTGTTCAGATACAGAAGCCGTAGGAACAACTGTCCAATCAACTTTGAACTTTTTCGATCACCCCTGTTTAGAAAACAAGTTTATCGTTCAGGATGCTGCCATTCCACGCGGTGTTACAAATTTGTTTCGAATCCTATTGGGCGATGGCGAATTGGACCACTCGATGGTCATGTTGGCGATGGGCCATGACGAAGGACGAGGGCAAGTGCAATGGAAAGACGGGCGGTATCAAATTGTTTGGCCGGGACTACGAGATAGCGAGTATCGTTTGCGAATGTTTCGCGAGTTTGAACGAATCGCGGCGGCGGAAGGTGGACGCTACAAGCGTCTGCGAGCATTTGGCTCCAATCTCGTATCCGTCCATCCGTTGGGCGGTTGTGCGATGGCCGACGAACCGGCCTGTGGGGTGGTGAATCATTTGGGGCAAGTCTTTGACGGATCTGCGGGGTGTTTTCAAGGGATTTCTGATGGACCTGCCGTTCATCCGGGATTGTATGTGGCTGACGGTTCAGTAATTCCGACGGCATTAGGGGTGAATCCGTATTTGACGATTTGTGCCGTCGCCGAGCGGATTGCGGCCAACTTAGTGCGTCAACCGGACTTGGGCGATTTGTTTGATGTGCCAAGTATTCAATGAGAATTGGCTGCCCTGATTCGAGCGTTTGTGTGGTGGGCGAGCCACTTAGAAATTGGCTTGCCCCCTTTGACGAATTGGCCGTTTCGACGTACAACTAGAGAGGACTTCCAAAGTCTGTCAACTGTCGGGAAGTGGGCTCCGTGAGGGGGAGCCGCGAAGCGGGTCAGGTCTGAAATATGAAGCAGCCCTAAGCGGGGTACTCTTGTACGGAGTCCGCTTGCCGACAGCAACAGGCCACGAGTTGGCGGAATTGAACACGCCCGTGAGGAATCTAATTTTGCTTGCGACTTTACTCACCGTTTGTGATCTTTTTCCGCAGTTCAATTTGGGGGCCAAGTCCCCGTTTTGACCGGAGTAATATTTGAGCCAGAATACTGGTTAAGCGATAGTCCCCGTTTGTGTTTGGGAATTTGCCCCCTCATATTTAATTTCAAAGCCGGAAATCATGGTGATCTAATTACTTGGTTCCAACGAGAAATCTGTGGGCCGCAGTATTCAACTTTGAAACACCGAGTTCAAACAATTTTTTGTGGCGAAAATGCAAACCCTTCGAAATGAATTTTCGTTGAATGGTACAAGTGTTGCGGGCTGTGGGTTTCGGGTAAAATGAAACGACCACAGCTAACATGCTTTGGAAAAAAAGTGGATAGAATTCAACAAGAACTATTAAGTCTCAATGAGGCTTGCACTTTGAAATGTTAGGGAGAATGAAACGATGTCAAAGGCGGGCGATGTCGGGAGAAAATCGACAACCACACAGTACACCGTGGTCGCCCGTCGCTACCGGCCACAGCAATTCGCTGATTTGGTGGGGCAATCGCATGTCACGCAGGCCCTGTCTAATGCCATCGCACAGAGTCGCATTGGTCACGCCTACCTATTCACCGGCGCGCGAGGTACGGGCAAGACAACCAGCGCCAGAATTTTTGCCAAGTGTTTGAATTGCCGAAACTCACCGGGCCCCACCGACCAGCCTTGCAATCACGAAGATCGCGAACAGTGGTGCGACGTTTGCCAACGAATTTCGGTTGGCGAAGACATTGATGTAATTGAAATCGATGGAGCCAGTAATCGAGGCATCGACGAGATCCGAGAACTGCGGAGCAATATCAATGTGCGTCCCAGTCGTTGTCGCTACAAAATTTATATCATCGATGAAGTTCACATGTTGACGACTCAAGCGTTTAACGCGTTGCTAAAGACACTTGAGGAGCCGCCGGACCACGTCAAATTCTTTTTTTGTACGACTGACCCGCAAAAGATTCCGATCACCGTGTTGAGTCGGTGTCAACGTTTTGATTTTGTTCCGGTTGAGGCGGATGAAATTATAAAACGACTGGAAGAAATTGCAGAGAAAGAACAAGTTCAAGTGGACCCTGAAGCTTTGGTCGTGGTAGCGCGGCGAGCGGCGGGCTCGATGCGCGACAGCCAGTCGTTATTCGAACAACTATTGGCAGGTTGCGAGCACCACATCACGGCCGATGATGTCTATAAGGTATTGGGGATAGCCGACAATCGCAGGGTGGGTCAAATTTTTGCAGCAATGTTAAGCCAACGCTCGCGTGATACCCTGGAGTTGATCCATCAAGCGGTCGGCGCGGGTGTTGATCCGGGCCAGTTGGCTCAACAACTGGTGGGTTATGCCCGTGACCTGATGGCTGTGAAGTTAGGGTGTGATGTAAATGTCTTGCTGAATATCTCTGCGGACCAACTGTCGGAGTTGAGCAGTGCAGCCGATGGGCTTTCGATTGATCAGTCGTTGATGGTGCTACAGATTTTAGATCAAGCCGTTGTCAAGATCCAACATAGTTTGCACGCCCGCATATTATTGGATGCGGCGGCTGTGCGAATTTGCCAATTGCGATCGCTGCAGTCTATTCCAAATGTGCTGAGTCAAGTGACGGAAATCGCGCCAAAATCGCGTCAACAGGCTGTCGGAAACACGCCGCTTGATCAAAATTCGAGTGCAACAAATCCAACGGTGGAAGCGAACTCGACGGAAAAGGATGCCAAGGTTTCCGGTGAGATAGGCCCAGCGGGTGAAAGCGATTCATCGGCTGAATCAAAAAAAAAACGAAACGATAGCCAGGCAGCGGAATTAAATTGCTTTGCAGACATTGACCCGCAAACTGTCGCCGGCCCAGTCGTTAACCCAACAGTCGAACCTCGTACGGAATCTGGGTTTTCGGATGAATTATCGTGCAACAAACAAGCTGTCGATTCTCACGCTGCATTGGAAATGGCAAGTGTTACCGGGGAGCCAATCGACCAGGCAAGGGATAAAGAAATTTCTAATGGAAATTTAGCGATTCAAGTGGATCAAGTTGAACAAGTCGATTTGCGTCCGGTTGGTGAGTTAACGGTAGAAGAACTGTGGCAACGCGTGTTGGGGCAGATTGGTGATTTGACCAAAGATATTGCTGCTGACTATCGACGGGTTGCTTGGGATGGCAGCGATTGTTTACAAGTCGTATTGAAGAATGACTACAATTTGCAAATGTGTAATCGGGCCGATCGCAAAGCCAATCTGGAGGCGATATTGGGTGGATTGATGAATCGGCATATTCGCATCGACTTCCAGTGTCAGGCGGCGGAAACAAACGGCGCTGGCATCAAGAAGCCCGTTTTTTCTCGTCGGCAACAGATGCGCCAATACGAACAAGACCCCTTTATTAAGGCCGTCATTGATCAATTTGACGCCGAAGTAATTGACTTTAACTTGCCTCGCAATTCGATAAAAAGTGGGCAAGCTAGTTCTCAATAATTGTTGGAAGCAGAATGAAATCGGCGACTGATTTAAAAGGGATTGTCATCGGCCAAAGGCTTGGTGATGAGAGATAAGTTAAATTTTAGGAGAATTGAACGAGATGTTTAAAGGTTTAGGCAACATTGCGTCACTACTAAAGAATGCTCAGAACATTGGCGGAAAAATGTCTGAGGTCGCCGAAACGCTTAAACGGCAACAAGTTATCGGTTCGGCTGGCGGGCAGATGGTAAAAGTGACGGCGAACGGATTGAGCCAAGTGATTTCGGTTGAAATTGATCCTTTGATCAAACAAAACAACGACTGGGACATGCTGCAAGATCTACTGCCAGCGGCCATTAACGATGCAATGGGAAAAGCGAAACAATTGCATTTGGAAGCGATGAAAGAAGTCACCGGCGGATTTGAAATGCCAGGGTTGGACGAAGCGATGAAGAAATTCAATTTGTCGGATGATTGAAGTGCTTCGTCGGCACAAAAAAATAGTGAGAGGGAAGTTTCGTGGCGCAGTTATCGCAATCAGTGCTTGAGCTTATTGAACAGTTATCGAATTTGCCGGGAGTCGGTCGTCGATCGGCCGAACGCATGGCTTATCATTTGTTGCGAGTCAATAAAGTAGAAGCGATTGCGTTGGCCGATGCAATTCGCAAAGTCCGCGAAAATGTGCAGTATTGTCGTGTGTGTTATCACATTGCTGAACAAGATCGCTGTGAGATTTGCCTGGACAGTAGCCGTGATCAAAGATTGTTATGCGTGGTAGAGCAACCGCGCGACTTGTTGGCCCTGGAGGCATCGGGTCGCTTTCGCGGATTGTATCATGTCTTATTGGGTCGGATTTCGCCTCTTGATGGCGTCGGACCTGACCAATTGACGATGGATGCGCTCGTAGACCGTGTGGCTAAAGGCGGGTTTGAAGAGGTAATTTTAGCCACCAATCCTACTGTTGAAGGGGATGGCACGGCGCTGTTTATCTCGAACGCACTGCGCGAGTTTCCGGTAACCGTTAGTAAATTGGCGCGAGGTATTACCAGTGGAAGTGTGCTAGAGCACACCAATAAAGAAGTATTGGCTGACGCCATTTTGGGACGGCGACCAGTGTGATCAGACCCGCTCGCGAATCTGCGTGAATAACCGAGCAGCAGGGGATCCAAGATTTCGAAAAACAAGCTCTTCGAGGAATTTAGTGGTAAAAACGAATTAACCACGAAAAGCACGAAAAGCACGAAAAGCACCAAAAGCACCAAAAGCACGAACGACGGTTTGGGGAGTTCGTTAGAACAATTGCGGCAAATTGCTGGCAAGGTTGAATTCGAACTCGACACGCGTTTTCGCGAAAGTCACCCAGAGTGGATCAGAAGGCTTTCCCACCGGTGGCCAGTCGACTAGAGCCACGTGAAGCCCGTACAATCCAAGTCGGTTGCAAGCTAACACCTTCGAGAAAAATAGTTATCCTGGTTTAGGGCAATCGAATTGTCCCCAGCCAGTTACTAAAATTCCTAGAAAACCGAAAAATACTTGAAGTCGTTTATTTGGAAAACTCGCTCAGCGATCGAATTAGAGTATTGAACAACGTCGCCACGATTCTTTTTTTGAGTCGGAAAAGGCCCAGCTGTAGTTACTAAAATATGTGCTTCACAAGAAAGGCCTTGGTTAGGGTGACGAGGGTTTTTAAGAATGCTTGGTAATTAATTGCAGTTTGCGACGGTGGTCTTCGCAGATGTCGCTTGAGTCGTTAGTTGCAGAGTTAGATTCTCCATGCCCGCCATCCACGCACAGAAAACCGAACATTGAGAAAACATTTGAATAAGAGCATTGCAGCAATTGGGAGTAGATTAAATCAACGACCAAAAGTGCTCTTACCTCAAGTCTCGCATTCGTACGAAATCACTTTTGATTTTTTCAATTTCTTGCATTTGGATTTCAATTTGATCCTTTAACCCAAGTTCTTCGTAAGTTTTTAGAAGTGCAATCCTTGCCTCAAAAAGTGATGGTGCGGTTTTCACAATTTCCTCCAGAATTACTTTTGCATTCGCAAAGTCTTTGTCCTCAATTGCAAGAATCGCCTGGTCGAATTTCACTTGCGGTTGATCGGGGTAGAGTTTTAATCCAATTTCAACCATCTTTCGAGTCGCAGGAGTACGATCTTTTTCTTTGGCGATAGTCGCCCGCAACAACAAGCCGACAAAAATTGGGGTCGAGCGATCTTTGAGCTGTGCCAAACGCCAGTTTACTTCGCAATTCTCCCAATCGCCGGCCAGGCCGGCCTGAAATCCGATTAACACTTGTGAGATCAACGGATACTTATTTGTTAATAACGAGTTCTCCAGCCAGATTTGTCGTTGTTCGGCTTCGGTATCGGACTGCACCAGCGTGATGAGACCCATATAAGCATCTGGTAATAACGGTGAGCTAACAATTGCTTCGGAAAACAGAGCTAATTTCGATTGAAAGGTCGCCTCGTCAATCACGCTGATGCTATTGGCATGTTCGATATAAACCACTGAGCGGAGCTGCTCAATATCAGGGACCATTTTTCGCGGAACAATTTTTAATGCAGTCTGACAGACCTCTAAAGCGTTTTCGTATTCTTTGGACATAACCAAAAGACCAACAAGGTATCGCCAAAGTTCAAAATTATCCGGTTTTTGCTTCCCGAAATCTGAGAATTGGTTAATGATAGACTGTTTCAATCTGTCATATTTATCGTCAGCCCCGGTTTCCTTGTAGATTTGTAACAATATTCGACTGCCGGCAATTCCGGATGAAATTAGCTCGGGACGAGATTTCGATAGCGCTGCGATATTGTCCATTAACGTTTCAAGGATTTTTTCCGCAGTGGCGTAGTCTTTTTCCATCACGTACAAATTAGACAATGCAATTGAAGCTTGGGCAGAATCGTTCGTCATGTCTTCGATTTTGGCACCCGACCCAATCGCCAAATGTTTTCGTGCAAATTCACGGTTGGCCGTCGGATCATTGCTGGTTGACATCGACGAAATCGCGTCATTAGCTAACCAAGTGTGCGCCGGAATAAAACCCATGGTCTCAGTCGACGCCAAAGTCTCCATAATTTCTTTGGCTTCATTCCGACGATGAGGAGGCAACACCTTGGCGTAGAGAAACCGAGGATCGTTTTCCGATGGTGTCGCGTCCATCAACCGTTGCGCACAAATCGTTGCTTTGGGAAGATCGACCTTAAACTTGGGGTCGACGCGGCCATAGTCATCGCGTTTCGGTTCTGTAAATCTGGCGTATTGCACGGCATAAATCTGTTGACTCTTAATATCGACTTTTAGTAACCAGGGCAAAATGGTCATCGCCGATAACAAGGCCAAACCGATTAAGACTGCCGGTAGACCGCCTATAAATGCTTTAGCAATTCGCGAGGAACTCCAAACGTTGATCCCAAATGCCAACGTTGCCCACAACAAGCGGAACGGAAAGGTAATAATGTTTTGGGCTGAGACAGAGTCCGAAGAGGCACCAAACGACTGGCTATCAAACAATCGACCAACGGACTCGCGGAAAAGCCGCAAGGGACCGAAAACTAGTTCGGCAAATGAAAAACGATTAAATTCATTGTTGGCCATGAAAATCTCAAAAACGCATCTAAAACAAAATTGAATTTACCGAGTCAGGCCTTAATGACGGACTCAATCGATATGCTAGAAACTCAACTGCCGCCGTTTGGTTTTTGTTTCTCTTGCAGCAATTGTAGTTTACGCTGGTACACCTCGGCTTGTTTTGGATTAGTCGCCAAATAGCACTCAATGATTTGTTGCAGAATTTTTTCGCTGTCAGGACGACCTTCCAAAGCTAGTTCAAAGGCCACTGCTGCTTCCTCCAAACGATTTAGCCGCATCAAAGCCGTGCCTTTCGTATGGTAAATGGGCGATAAAAACGGTTTGTTGGCTTTGCCGGTTAAGGCTGCATTCTTTAAGGCCTGGTCGACAAGATTGAGTGCTTTTTCGGGTGTTTCGACGTTGCTGACCAAATAACCGAAAGCCAAGTTATTTAGGATTTCCGGCTCATTTGGCGAAAGGCGACGGGCTTTTTCGTAATAATCCACCGCGCTAGAAAAATTCTGTTCTTGAAACATTCGGCCACCCATTTGGGAGTACACTGAAGCCGGCGCATTCGTATCCTTTGCGGGATCGTATAACGCGCGCGCTTGCTCACCCCATTTGTCTTCACGAAAGCCAAGTTGTGTCAACATACTCAACAACATTTCATTGCGGGGCGCTTTCTCATGAGCAAATTTCAGGTGCTCCATCCCTTGTTCCAGTTGCAGTTCAGTGGGTTTATCGCCAAGTTGCAAGCTTTGTGCCCAGCGGACATGGAGATAAGTCTCATAATCGTTCAGTCGCGCGATTCTGCCGTCATCGCTGGCCAGGACCCGCTCGCCTTTTAACACTTCTGCAACGCGTTCGAATTCGCCGTTGTCGATCCCCAGGTCCACAAAGGTTGATAAGTAAAGCCCCCAGGCCTGTGTGTTGTCCCGACTTTCCGATATATATTTTGTTTCTAACCGCGACAATGATTCAGCCATTGTCGATACTCTCTCGTCCGTTAGGCCAAGAATTGTTTGTATTTGCAACACGCGCCGCGCGAAGCGAACGTCGTTTTTCAATAAATCCTGGTAATCGGCCAACGCCTCACCAAAACTTTTTTGTACAAACAGAATTTCAGCTCGGATCTTCTTACATTCGAGATTGTCTGGCTCCAACGCTAAGCAATGTCTGGCGTGAACCAATGCAGCCTGCAATAGGTTGGCGTTCGGCGAATTTCGAGTTACTGAAGTTTGGATAAGATTCACAGCCATTACTTGATGAGCAGGAGCAAACCCTGGTTTTTCTAACGGTGCTAATGAGCTCAGCAAATCATGGAATTTTTTATTATCAACATTCTCAAATGCCAACGCGTATTCAAACCGATATTTTTTCGAATCTGGATCGATTTGAATTAGTTTCTCCCAATACTCTTGTTCTTTTTGTCGGGCAGCGTTGAACTCCGCGACGTCAGAATCATCACCTAGCGCCTCCAGCGAGGGACGCGTGCCATTTTTTTGCAGTTCTAACATTTTTGGG
>JBGSMY010000041.1:0-2348 GCA_041739975.1 Pirellulaceae bacterium | reverse complement strand
CGTGAGGCCGCGACAGCGGGCGGGGCCGCCGCAGTTCCTACTGCGATCAGTCGGAGCCGCCCGCTGTCGCGGGCGATAGTCCCGTCGACACCCCGCCCTCATCGAGGCGACCAGGCTGGCTTTGCCATGCCAAAAACAGGTTCGATTCCATCGACCTGTAGAGTGACCCGTTGAACGACCCCTTCAGGGTACAATTAGCGGGTAAGTTTTCGGGGCATCGAGAGTTCTCTGTTTCCCAAAAAAATTCTTGTCCACTATTCGGACCATTTTTTCTTCTTTGTGGAGTTTCTGGAATTTGGCGACGACGTTAATCAATCCACCCTTTCGTTTCAGTTGAATTTTTTTCAAACAGTAAGGGCTCCGCCCGTCTTTTGTTTCAGAATGATTTGAAAACAACTCTTTGGCGTAGTTGTTTTTTGGTGACGAAATGGCTTTCTTGCTTGAATAAGTGCTTATCAAGGAATTTGAAAACATGTCGCGAAGTCCACCGGTCACACTATGAAACATGTCGCAAAGTCCACCGAGGCGACTCAGGAAACATGTCGCGAAGTCCACCATTTGACGGCACAAAAAAAAGGATTCAAATCCTCGATTAGTGCGTTGGGCCGAGACTGCCGACGAGTCAAAAACAATTGCGATCATATCAATGAGAGTTTATTTTCCCCTGAAAAGCCATTTCGACCGATGCAACTGTTCCCACAATTAGAGGCGCTCATTCCGGCAATGTTGGACAGGTGTGACCCCAACGGTCGCAAGTTGATCTTGATGATGGCGTCGAGTGATTCGTCGCCCAAAATGTTGGAGATCCTCAAAAATTTTGCTTTGAGTGATCGCGGCTCTTCGGAAACTAGACTTGTTGCCCTGAACAATCTTTTTCAGCAAGGCCATATCGGAGGCGGACCTCATCGTTTCTATTCGAATGGGACATGGAATGAAATTCTCCTGAATGAACTTGAGATTTACGACGAGCCTTTGGAAGAACCCAATCCTTGGGAATCGGAGTTGACCGAGAAAACCTTGGAATCCATAGATGTCGGTGACTTTGATCAGGCTGAAGTCTATTGTCGCAAAATATTGAATCGTGCACCCGAATCGGCGCCTGCCCAGTTCAACCTCGCCATGATCTGGATCTCGCGGGATGGCGAAGCCGGAAAACAACGAGCAATGACGCAGATCCGGGAGATTCACGAAAAACACCCTGACCATATTTTTTCGACCTTAGTCTTGGCGGTATCAGCTGCACAGTCAGGTGACGATAAAGAAGCTGCTAGGTTACTGAAATTAGCCACGAAGCGTCGGAAATTGCACGTGTCGGAAGCCTCGGCGATGTTTGCGGCTCAATTTCAAATAGCACTTCTTTCCGGGGAGATCCAATCAGCGGAGTCGTCACTTTCGCTCCTCGAAACGCTGTGGACTGCTGACGATCCGCGATTAGAGCAATTTAAAGAAATGTTGGCCGTTGCCAAAAGGCCTATCATTTGGCAACGATTGCTGCATATCTAAGAAGCGGATGGTTGGTAACGATCATTGCCGATTAGTCCTTCGATTCACTCAATCGATATCCAATACCAGGCTCGGTAATAATGATCCGTGGGCGCACGGATTCACGTTCGAGTTTTTTGCGAAGGTTAGCGACAAAGACTCGCAAATAATGAGTTTCGTGGACGCTATCCGGCCCCCAAACTTCTTTCAACAAATAGCGATGGGTTAATACTTTGCCAGCATTGCGAATCAAAACGGCCAGCAAGTCAAACTCCAGTTTTGTGGCTCTTCGAGGAATTCAGTGATAAAATAGATTTAACCACGAAAAACACGAAAAGCACGAACGACGGATTCAGGCGGGCGTCAGACTGGTTGCAGGGAATTGCCGCCAAGATTGAATTCGACTCGACACTCACTTTCGCCAGGGTCAAACAGAGGGGATCGGAAGGCTTCATCAATCGTGGCCCATCGCCTAGAAAAACCTAAAGCACGCCCCCCCCCGCCAGCCACTAAAACTCCTCGATAACCAATTTTGTCAATCGAATTTCAACACTCGCGCGAAACACGCGTCGCGCATTTAGGTCAACTTTTACATCGGCAAATTCGTAAACGGTTTCCATCAACGATCGGTCATCATTGCCCATATGAGCGCGATGCCGCAACGCTACCCACAGGCGATCCAAAAGTTCGCCAATGCCAAAAGGTTTTGTTAGGTAGTCATGGGCCCCGAGAGCAAGGGCTTCAACTTTTCGCGTTAAACACTTACCCTTGAGTATGCAATTAAGTTTGTTGTCGATTCGCGATTCGATAACAACCCCGTTGAGGTCAGCTTCTCTGAAAAAGGAAACGAAATCCAAACCGTCATG
>JBGSMY010000040.1:0-13607 GCA_041739975.1 Pirellulaceae bacterium | reverse complement strand
TGGTGTGCTAACCGTGACCGAACTTGAAACTCCGCCGCGGCTTTGGCAATGTCAGGGTCTGTAATCAACAAACTATTCAGCGGCGGTAATACGCCAATAATTAACAAACCGACGGACAAGGGCCATGACCACAATGCGGGCCGCACACCGCGCTGTACGATCGTTGCCAAAAACGCCCAGCCGCCAACAAGTAGATGCCAGGCAGCCGCCGCCCCAAACCACGCCGGCAACCATTTTGAATTGCCTCGAATCCACTCCGACCAAGCCCACAGCACGAAGCCGTAGGCGATTCCTTTGGCCTCCCAGCCGCCAACCATCCATTCACCGGCGAGGTGTCCACGGTCCATCAATAATAGCGCAAGTGTGGCCGTTAACATTCCACAACTAAAGTGCGGCAATATGGAACGCGACAGGCGCAACCATGCTCCAGCCAAAAAAAACCAAGTAACAATGCGGCCGATCCAAGCAAATTGTTCTAAGCTCAACCAGATTGTCAGCCAGCCAGTCGCCGTATAGAACAACCAATGACTTGGTTCCGAACTCAAAAAAATGTCGTTTGATGCAACGCTCGAATCCCAAAAATGGTAGGCTTTGGGAAGATAATGAGATTCATTGACATCCGGTGGCCAGTGTCCAGCATAACAGGCAAAGATCAGGCCAATCGCTAGCCATTCGATCGGCCAATAACTGCTTTTTGTTTCAGGATGGGAAGCCAGGCTAATCAATTTTGTCGGGTCTCAGTAAAATGGTGTCGGAATTCCCGAAGTATGAATTTAAATGATCGCAGCCCTCAAAGTTAACGTAAATGAATGGACTTGGCAAACACCAAATTGTCTTGTTGGGAATCGGGCATACGAATGCTCATATTGTTCGCCGTTGGAAAATGTCGCCCTTTGCTGATTGCCAATTGATTTGTATTTCCAATTTCCCACAAGCAACTTATTCCGGCATGTTACCCGGTGTCTTGGCCGGGCAATATCAACCGGAGGCCATGGCTATCGACCTCGTAAGACTAGTCAGTAGTTGTGGCGGACAACTTATTTTGGACGACCCGGTGGCCATCGATGTGGCCCAACGACAAATTCATTTTGCCAGCTCGCGACCCCCATTGGCCTACGATTGGTTGTCAATTGGCATTGGCTCGCAGCCCAATATGGCCGAGCTCTCATCGCAAAGTTTGACGAATCTCGTGGCGATCAAGCCAATGCAAACTTTTTTGACAAGGTTGACTGCGGCGTTGCGAGACCGCAAACAATTAATGCGGGTGTCGCCGGACAACTGCCTTCGCGTGGCAATTGTCGGCGGCGGCGCGGGCAGTTTGGAAATCGCCTTTTGCCTGCGGGAACGACATCGTCAAGCCTCTCAATCCGCTTCTGCAGCGCTCGATCAGATTTTGGCAGATTTTACGGAATTGAAAATCACGATATGTACCGCGGCCGACCGGCTCGGCTCGGGATTATTGCCAGGTACCATCGATCGAGTCGAGTCGGCGTTGAAACAACAAGGCATCGATTGGAAAACAAAAATTCGCGTCGTCGGTGTTAATGAAAATATGATCCAAGGCAACAATGGTCAAACGGTGCCTGCCGACTTAGTGATTTGGGCCACGCAAGCGGCACCACCGACTCTGTTGGAGAATATCCCGCTTCCTAAAGACGAGCGTGGATTTTTGCTTACGAAACCGACGCTCCAATCAATCGGAGAGGATCGCGTATTTGTTGTCGGTGATAGCGGCAGTTTGTCACAGGCTCCGACTCCAAAGGCCGGTGTGTATGCGGTACGACAAGGCCCCGTACTTTGGGAAAATCTTCAACGCGCTGTGGCCACTCAACCGCTGATTGAATATCAACCGCAAACGTCGTTTCTCAAACTGCTCAATCTGGGAGATGGCCGAGCCATTCTCGAATACAAAGGAATTTCATCGACTCATCGCCTGTGGTGGTGGCTTAAGAATCGAATCGATGTCAAATTCATGAAGATGTATCAAGACTTTTCGGTTGCAATGCGCCCCGCTATTAAAAATTCAAAAGCAAACGAAGAGTCGACAATGCGGTGCGTCGGTTGTGGTGGCAAGGTTCCAGGGGTTGTCCTGCGCGAGGCGTTGACGGCTGGGAGCGATCGTAATGAATCAGCGGTCGACGAGTCACCACAAGACGTGAGTTACTTTTCCCACGCTCAATCGCTATTAGCCCATACCGTTGACTATTTTGTTGCGCCGTTGCCAGATCCATGGATTGCCGGGCGGATGGCGGCAATTAATGCGCTCAGCGATTTATATGCCAGCGGTTGTCGGCCAGAATCTGCGTTGATGATTGCGCAGATTCCCTGGGGTGAACCACGGGCACAACAGCGACAGCTACATCAAGCTCTGGTTGGGATCAAACATGAATTGAGTCGCGCTGGCGCTCGGTTAATTGGCGGCCACACGATTGAGGGTGACCGATTGGCGTTGGGGTTGGCGGTTACTGGCCAGCCACTTCACGGGAAAAAAGTTAAACAAGATGTTCGTCCCGGAGATTGCTTGATTCTAACGAAGCCGTTGGGTACGGGCTGTCTACTTGCTGCTTGGCAACAACACCAACTGGCTGCGGAACACTATCAAGCGTTGTTATCGCACTTGTTAATTGGCAATGAAGTAGCGCTCGAAATATGGGAACGTTTTCCAGTATCCGCGATTACAGACATTACTGGCTTTGGATTGGCCGGACATGCGCGCGAGATGTTAAGTATTTCGGACGTACACATCGAATTAGGGTGGCAACAAATTTCAGCCCTGCCCGGTTTTCAGCAGCTGAGTGAACAAGGCGTGGAGAGTACGTTGACGGCCGCAAACCGGTTGGATGCGAACCTTCAGCTAATGACCCATAAGTCGATTCCAATGGCACAAACGAATCTGTTGTTTGACCCGCAAACCTGCGGAGGTTTGTTGTGTGCAATTCCTGAAAAACATGCCGAAGAATTGGTTCAGTGGTTGCGAGCTCATGGCCATTCCCACGCAACTCGTATGGGGCGAGTGATCGCTGCCAACGGTGCTCATGGGGAATTGAGATTGTTTGATTATATCGACTCCTAATACTCGATTATTCGATCCTGATTTGATTGAATGGGCCACGTAGTGACCATTCGACAGCATCAGCTCAAAGCGGTACAATCTGCATTTTTCTAGCCAATATCCTAAGAGTTGTTTGGGGGAGAGAACGATGCCGAACCAAAATTTTGCCCAGCGCTGCAATGAATATGTCGAAGGCCTGGATCGGTCCGGCCAGCGAAAGCCATTTTACGACGTCGATTCCCCCATGGCTCCGATCGTCCATATAAAGGGTCGTGGTGAAGTCTTAGTGCTCTGTGCCAACAATTACTTGGGGCTTGCCGATCACCCCGAGGTGATCGAGGCAGGAATTCAAGGTCTGCGCGACTATGGTGCAGGAACGGCTTCAGTTCGTTTTATTTGCGGCACGTTGGATTGCCATCGGTCGCTGGAAAAGAAAATTGCTAATTTTGTCGGCACGGAAAGCTCATTGTCGTATGTGAGTTGTTGGAATGCTAATGAAGCATTGTTCCCTACATTGGTCGGCCCTGACGATGCGGTGCTGTCCGATGAACTGAACCACGCGAGTATTATCGATGGACTGCGTTTGATGACCAAGTCGGTCGTGAAGAAAGTCTATAAACATAGCAATCTCGAACAATTGGAAAGTCAGCTCAAAGAAACACAATCGCACCCCTGTCGTTGGGTGGTGACCGATGGCGTATTTAGCATGGAAGGTGATGTGGCCCGACTGCCGGAGTTGGTTGAATTGTGCGAACGTTATCAAGCGATGTTGGTTGTTGATGATTCGCACGGAATCGGAGTGCTAGGGAAAACCGGTCGAGGAACGCCAGAGCATTTTGGCTTATTGGGCAAGATTGATGTAATTACCGGAACGTTGGGGAAAGCTCTAGGTGGGGCGGCCGGCGGGTACATCGCAGCCTCACAACGGGCGATTGATGTGCTCGAACAACGGGCCCGGCCTAGCCTGTTTTCCAATGCATTGCCCGCAACGGTGGCTTACAGTGCTGCGAAAGCCATCGACGTAATCGAACGCGATCCAAGTATTGTGGCGCGGCTACATGCCAACGTGGCAAAATTCCGAACAGGACTGGCGGACCTCGGTTTTCATTGTGCGGATAGCCCCACGGCGATTATCCCGATTATGATCGGAGACGAAGCAGAAGCGATCCGTAAATCGAAAAAACTATTCGAAATGGGAATCATGATTATTGGATTTGGATTTCCAGTAGTCCCCAAGGGCGAGGCGCGTTTGCGACTGCAAGTGTCGGCAGCGTTAACGGACGAGCACATCCATCGTGCGCTTGATTCATTTGCAAAGTTGTAACGGACCACGAGCGGTTTATTTGAGAAGTTGATTTTTTGGTCATTCAGGAACTTTAGTTGCATTCGCGGAATGAAGGACAAGAAAATAGAAGACAAGAAAATAGAAGACAAGGGAAATTGAATTGCCAATTTGAGTTGGCAATCAGCATTGATTATCGTGATTTTTATCCCGCGTCTGCATTTCTACTTTTCTGTCCCCTCAAACGTCAACCTTATTGGCTTAACTTAATCTGTGATATCACCTTTTTGTACTCAAATTCTTAAATGAGTCCCCATGTTCTTGTCCCCCATATTCTTGTCCCCCATATTCTTGTCCAAATTGATTTTCGCGAGATTGCATATTGCGTTAACTAATCCTTGTCCGCAATTCTGAGCAACCGACCTGTTGTGCCCCCATCCCGTCGTTTGTGCTGTTCGTCTTTTTCTTGGTCAAGTCGATTTGACCACTAAATTCCCGGAAACGCCAATTTCTTTAAGTCCTAACTAGTGATCAACTCAGCCCAGTGGTAAGTTTGAATGCCGGTTGTGTCCAGGGCTTGATGTCGACACGAAATCCCCGTGGTCACAATCAACTGATCGTCGGCATGCAGTTTCCGAATGGTTGGAGCAAACTTGGTTTCCGCTATTTTTTGCGACAAATCGAAATGAGTATAGCCAAAGGACCCTGCCATTCCACAACATCCCCACTGTGAAATCGTCGTGGAAAAGCCTGCCATGGAAAGAAGTTTCTGTACAGTTTGTTCAGCAAATAAAGCGCGATGATGACAATGCGGGTGAATCGTAACGTGACGTTTGGCGAATTCGCTCCGTGGATTGAGCACCCCAGACTGTTTCGCGCATTGTTCGACGATAAAAGCATCCACCATTTGAACCCGAGTCGCAACACGCTGGGCTCGCGCCGCGTTGGGAACTAAATCGGGTAGATCATCCACCAGCGCTGAGGCCTCGCTAGGTTCAATACACAAAATTGGTATTCCCAATTGTGACAATGGCTCGAGGTCCTCAAAGAGTTGATCACCTAACGATTTCGATTCCCTCAGTAGTCCCCAGGAAAGTCGACTGCGCAGCGCATCATAAGGTGCTGGAACAACAACGGCGACGTTGAGAGACCACAATAGCTCGACGATTGCTTGGGGGATTTGGGGTTCGAGGTATCGATGCCAAGTATCCACAAATAACGCGACAACTGGAGGCTGGCTTTGGTCAGCGTCGTTGAGGGAACCGGGATTTTTTAAACTTATCGACTGGTTTGAAAGGGGCCAAAGTCGTTGGAGCGGATGTGTCTGTTTTCGCCACCAGTCATCGAACGAACGGCGAGCGGGAAAGGGCATTGTTCGGCGCGCGTCAATACCATACCAAGATTGAAGCCATTTTTTGCTCCAAGATTGAGTTGCCAACCATCCCACCGCCGAACGCCAGCGGCTCAGTTGTGCAATTTTTTGAGGAGCGCGGCCCAAGAATTTAGCAGTTCGCGAAATTCCTGCCACGTCCCAACGAGCTTGTAATGCTTCACTTTTCAGCTTAGCCATATCAACCGCGTTGGGACATTCGGACTTGCAGGCTTTGCAGGCAAGGCACAAATCAAGCGATTCGTGAAGCTCGGCGTTGGCCAATCCGGGTGGATTCAATTGGCCAGAAATTGCTAATCGCAGCAAATTAGCTCGGCCGCGGGTGGAGTCTCGCTCATCGCGAGTGGCGCGATAGCTGGGACACATGGTGCCTTTAATATTTTGGCGACAGGCACCCACGCCATTGCATTGCTCGATGGCTCCGACGAGTCCGTCCTGATTTGCGTACCGATAGTTGCCAGTTAAGTCAGCGGTCACCTCGACATATCGTTTGCGGGCTGACTCGTCATCTCCGTATCGCAGGTGACTATCTAACGGCGGGGCAGCAATTTTCCGACCGGGATTCATCAATCCCTGCGGGTCGAATATTTGCTTGACGTTCACAAAGGCTTGATAGATCTGTGAGCCAAATTGTTTTGGTAAAAATTCGCCCCGTACAATTCCGTCGCCATGCTCACCGGAAAAAACGCCTCCGACCTCCAGACACTTTTCAAAGCAGGCCTCTGCAACCGCGCGCATAACTTGGCGATCGTGCGTTTGATGGAGGTCTAAAATAACTTTGTAATGCAACACACCGACTGAGGCATGCGCATAAGCTGACACGCCGAGATCCCATTTATCGCCTTGTGCAAAGACAAATCGGTTGTATTCCGGCAATTTATCAATAGGAATACAAGCGTCTTCGATCAACGCAACCGCTTTAGCTTTTCCAGGCAAATTGGAAACTAGGCCAAGTGCTAATCGCCGAACTTCCCAGGCTTGTTGTTGGGACACAGGATCCGTCAAGACTTGGTGTGCATTGGCCGATTGATTGCCACCTGCCAACTCCCCAGCGCCGCTTGCGATCATCTGGGTCACATAACGTTCGCCGGCCGTTTGTGCGGCAGTTGGCGAATCGCCCATGAATTCAACCAGCAATACAGCTTGGGGAACTTCATCGACCGGAATGATGCGGCTCATTCGCTCCCGAGTGGCGGCATTTCGTTGGGCTTCACCAATTAATAGTTCGTCGAGTAATTCGACGGCACTGGGATTGGATCGCAATATTTGGGGTAACGCTGAGAGCGCTGCATTGATTGAGGCAAACCGGCTGACAACAACCACTGTAGCACGCGGCAACGGTTGTAGTCGCAAGGTTGTTCGCGTGACCAGGCCTAGAGTGCCCTCACCGCCAACAATCAGACTTGAGAGTGAGCGGCGAGCGTGTTCTGGCAACAGGGCACGCAAGGAATATCCAGCAGCATTTCGCGGGAGATCGGGTATGCGAGAATGAATTTCATCTTTATGGTGCTCAATTAATTGATCGATCTGATGATAAAGTCGCGCCTCCCGCGAGTGACCGAGGCAGCGATTGGCCCAAGCGGCATGGTCGAGCCATGTCGTTTCAATCCAAGTCCCGTCAGCCAGTAAACAGCGCAGTGATTCAATAGAATCGCAGGTACGGCCATACACAATCGAACGCGTACCGCAGGCATTGTTTCCGATCATTCCGCCGATGGTGGCGCGACTGGCGGTTGCCGGATCCGGTGGAAAATGAAGTCCCAGCGGTGCTAATCGGAAATTGAGGTCATCCAGGACGACCCCCGGTTCCACGATCGCCAATTGATTGGCAACATCTACTTCCAGAATTGCATTCATGAAACGCGAGAAATCGACAACCAATCCCGTACCAATCGCTTGACCTGACAAGCTGGTGCCACCTCCCCGTCCAATGATGGGAACGCCGTGAGCTCGACAAAACGAGACGATCTGCTCTACGTCGTTGTCTGATTTTGGAAAAGCAACTGCGTTTGGAAACGTCTGATAAACACTGGCATCGGTGGCATATGCGCCCCGAACCCCTTCGGTTGCATCGATTTGGCCCGAAATTTTAGACCGCAACGATTCCCAAGGAATGCTTGTCATTTCGTCCTAGCAATCCTGGCCATATGAAATTTACTTGGCCCCAGCGTTTTCAAAAAGGTCTTGCATTTCAGGACACACGACAGTGGCATGTCGTTTAATTTCGAGCAGTAAAAATTTTTCTGAATCCGTCAACTGGGTGCTGGATTGGAAATGTCGACGAAGCCACTGTGACTCTTCCGATGAGATTTCACCAGGCGAGTTCATATCAAATACGAGAAATCTGGAAATCGCGTCAGCAAATAACTTTTGCCAAGAGCCGCAATTTTCATCGCTGGATTTGACACCGTGATTGATCTGAAACAACAATTCGGCTTCCGCGTCACAGATTACCCAGTCCGTTCGCAAATGCTTATCGAGTGCGGCAACTTGATCGGAAGTAATGCGACCCGCCTCGACGGCTTGGGATGCTATTTGATGTGGAGTCAACGAGTTAGTTGGATTCACGATAGTCGTTCCTCATTACACAGTAACGGTCTCGGGCTCAGGTGGCTCGGTCTTCCTTAGAATAATTGGAGTCGCCGACAATCGCAACGAGTAGGTGACATGTTAATCATTGGGCATATTGCAACTCAGCCCACCACCGGCGGGGACGTAACAATGTCGAGCATAATCCATCACCATCCGATCGCTGCTAAATCGCCAAGATAACGTGGCAATCGAGCTAATCATTCGCTTGATCCATTCTCGTGGCAGACCATCTTGATCGCGATTGTAAAATACCGGAGCAACTTCGTTCTCGAGGACTTCATATAACGACTTGGCGTCCCGGGCATCGGTGATGTCGTCGTTGCTGTGACTGCTGCCATGGCCTATCGCAAACCCATTCGTACCGTCGTAGGCTTCTGCCCACCAACCATCAAGAATTGAAAGGTTCAGACCGCCATTAAGCACGACTTTTTGACCACTGGTTCCCGAAGCCTCCAAGGGGCGGCGGGGGTTGTTCAACCACACGTCAACACCTTGAACCAAATGGCGACAAACATTGACATCGTAGTCTTCGATAAAAACCACGCGAGATCGGAAACGGGCGTCGTGGCGCATTTGCGAGATCAATCGAATCAGTTCTTTACCCGGTTCATCTTTAGGATGCGCTTTGCCAGCAAACAGGATTTGAATGGGGCGGTTTGCATCGTTTAAAATGGCATCCAACCGGTCGAGATCACGGAAAATAAGGTTTGCTCGTTTGTAGGTCGCGAATCTACGAGCAAATCCAATTGTTAAAATGCCCGGATCAAAAATCGTCCGCGTCATTTCCAGTTCTGCATCCAATTCGTTGCGACGACGACATTGGGCCAAATAGCGGCGCCGTGCAAATTGGATCATGATTGTTTTGAGTGTGTTGTGAATTTCCCACAATTCACCCGGATCAACATTGTGGATACCTTGCCAGATTTCTGGCTCACCAATTTTAGTTGTCCAATCCGTGGGAAATAACCGGTCGTACAAAGTTCGCATTTGGTCCGCGAGCCAGCTTTGTGAATGCACGCCATTGGTGACATGACCAATGGGAATTTCGCTTTCGACGCGCCATGGCCACAAATGGGCCCACATTCGTCGAGAAACGTGACCGTGCAATTGGCTGACGGCGTTTGCAGTACGGGATAGTTTCATACCAACAACGGTCATGCACAACGTTTCGGTTGGATTTTGTGGATCGACACGTCCCAACCCCAACATCTGGTCAAAGGAGAGTCCCAATTGATCGCGTAGCGGGCCTAAGTGCTCTTCGACTAAGTCGGGTTGGAATCGATCGTGTCCGGCCGGAACTGGTGTGTGAGTAGTGAACACGCTTTGCATCGCGACATCGCGGAGGGCCACGTCAAACGAAACGCCGTCATCGGCCATGCGTTGACGGATCACTTCCAGAGGCGCAAACGCACTGTGACCTTCATTTAAATGGAATACGCCTGGAGTGATCCCCATCGCCCGCAACGCTTTTACCCCACCGATTCCAAGCAACAATTCTTGACGAATTCGAGTGCGTTCGTCGCCGCCATACAATCGACTGGTGAGCTGACGATCTTCGGGGCGGTTGCCATCGACATTGGCATCGAGCAAAAAGAGTCGCACCCGACCCACTTGGACTTTCCAAACTTTGGCCATCAATTTACCGGTACGCGTGTCAATTGTCACCGTAACCGGAGTGCCTTCGGGCGACAACGCTTCTTTAATAGGCAATAAATTGACTTGCGTTTCAACGTAACGTTCTTCTTGAAATCCTTCATTATTGAGTTGTTGGCGAAAGTAACCTTGACTGTAAAACAATCCCAGGGCGACGAGCGGTACGCCTAAAGAGCTGGCACTTTTGATGTGATCGCCAGACAGGACGCCTAATCCGCCAGAATAGATAGGCAAAGATTCGTGAATGCCGAATTCAGCGGAAAAATAAGCAACCGGTTTTGCGCCCAGCACACCTGCGTGGGTTGCCCCCCAAGTTTGGCGGGTGCCCATGTATTCCTTGAGTCGCCGATAAGCTTGATTGATTCGGCTAAACAGCACCATTTCATTGGCGCGATCGAATAGCCTATCTGGCGAAAACTCAAGCAACATAGCTACCGGGTTATGGTCAAGTTGTCGCCACAACACGGGATCAAGGTCCCGAAACAAATGCTGAACCTCAGGCGTCCAACTCCACCACAAATTGCTGGCCAAGGCCATGCATTTGTCGTATAGCTCTTCGACCGACAACTTGTCGTTACAATAATGCTGTTGGGCTGTCGGTTTCGATTCAATTTTGTTCATGCAAAGCGTTCCATGAAATGGTTCATCAACCAAGGGCTGCAAAACACCCGATGTTGAACTGCGATTGTAGACTTGAATTTACTCGTTTTTAGGTTTGCTGCCTACCGCCGACCAGCGATCAATACACATTTCCAATGGTAATTCAAGTTATGGACAAATTAGCTATCCCCCTTATGTCGCCGTTCGCGAGCGATCGAGAACAGTTGTGTCAGAAACTGCGCAGTATTGCCGAAGAAACCGGTGAAACGAGCCATTGGAATCCGGGACCTTTCCGATTGTTTCGAGAGTATGGCGTCTTTCAATGGTTTACACCAAAGGCCTATGGAGGTGTCGAATGGAATGACTCGCAAATCCTTGCCGGTTATGTCGAATTGGCGGCGAGTTGTTTGACCTCAACGTTTGTTCTGACACAACGTTCGGCCGCCGTGAGCCGGATCGTTAAAGGCAACAATCTGAATCTTAAACAAAGAGTATTGCCCAATTTATCGCAAGGCGATATTCATGCCACGATTGGCATTAGCCACCTTACCACAAGTCATCAACATCACACAAAACCGGCGCTACAGGCACGTGTTGATACCGATGGCTTAGTCGTTCGCGGATTTAGCCCATGGGTTACGGCCGCCGAACATGCCGATTGGTTAGTAGTCGCGGCCAGTATGGAATTGGAACCAGAGCAGCAAGTGATGTTCGCCGTCCCCAGACAACACGCGGGTGTTTTTGTCGATCCGCCGGTTAATTTGCTCGCATTGTCGTCGAGCCGTACA
This sequence comes from Pirellulaceae bacterium, assembly GCA_041739975.1. Classification (GTDB taxonomy): domain Bacteria; phylum Planctomycetota; class Planctomycetia; order Pirellulales; family Pirellulaceae; genus BJ22. The sequence continues at coordinate 2,250 of JBGSMY010000040.1, read as the reverse complement.
GGTTCTGTGCAATTTGACGATTGTCGAATACCTCACGATTGCATCATAGATGGGCCTAACGATCGAATCATCAGCGGTGGTGGCGGAAAAACCGGAGGATTACAAACGTCGGCATTGGCCTTGGGCCATGCATGGCAATCACTCAATTTTTTATCCGCCCAATCTCAGCGTCGCGAGTCGTTGCGGCCAACCGTTGCTTCATTGGTTTCCCAGTGGCAAGCGTTATACCAACAATTGATTGAATTGAGCGCGGACAGTGAAGGTTTGAGGTTGGGAGCCAATCAATTGGTGATGACCACCACACAAGCAGCGATGATTGCCGCTAAAGGTGCAGGATTTGTGGCGGGCCACCCGGTTGGTCGCTGGTGTCGCGAGGCGTTGTTCTTTTTAGTATGGAGTTGTCCACAAAATGTCGCCAACGCGCAGCTGTGCGATCTGACTTCAGCGATTTCACCGCTGCCGAATCATCTTCCCATACGCACTACACAATAGTAACTCGGTAGTCCCCAACCAGTATCGCCGCATAGCCGCTCGTTGAACCCCTACCAATCCGCCTCAATCCAACACTTTACCTCGCAATAGCATCCCTCTTAACGCAAGGTAAAAAACACAAAAACATTGGTATCAGTTTGTCAGATGGAACCTCGGTCGCCGCTCCCTGAGTAGATCGTGCTGTGCTGAGTCATTCGAATAGTGCGAGTCGTCTGTTACTGTTACTGGCAATGGCAGCGGCATTCATGCCATAGCCGGCAGCATACTTGCAATGGCCAGCGATGCTAAAATTAGCTAAACTGGTCTGGCAATTCGAGCGCTGGTGATAAAACATCGTTGCCAAACATTACAAGGTCTCATTGGCACAAATTTTTCGGCGGATTTCTATCAACGTGTTAGGAAATCGCCGAATTAGGCTGCCGTCAAATCAATTAAAGAACAGTAACAATGGGTGAGTCGCCGTCCGCAAAAACAATCGTCAAATGGCACGAACATACAGTTCATCGTCCGCGTGGATGTGTGGTCTGGTTTACTGGACTCAGCGGCAGTGGCAAAAGCACAGTCGCCAACCGCGTCGACCAAATGTTGCACCAACTGGGCCGCTCGGCCTTTGTCCTCGATGGCGACAATATCCGCCATGGTCTCAACGCCAGCCCTGAAAAACTCAGAGAGAAACACGGTGAGAGCTTTGCCACACGATTTGGCTTAACGTTTGCAGGCGAAGACCGTGAGGAAAATATTCGGCGAATCGGCTGCGTGGCGGAAATCATGTGTGCGGCCGGATTGATCGCCCTGACCGCATTTGTCAGTCCGTATCGCCGCGATCGGCAATTGGTTCGCGAGCTGGTTGTGGGGACCGATTCGCCCCACGATTTTTTGGAGGTGTTTGTCGATACGCCGATTGAAATCTGCGAGCAGCGCGATCCCAAAGGTCTGTATAAAAAAGCGAGGGCAGGGGAGATCAAAGGGTTTACCGGAATTGATGATCCCTACGAATCCCCCTTGAATCCGGAACTGCATCTTGATGGCCGACTCGAAATTGACGTGCTGGCCGAAAGGGTAATCGAACGTCTGCGAAGCTTAGGTAAACTGAGCAGCTGAGTCCTAGTCAATCCCAGGCCAAGATTCCAGCGAACGACCAATTCGATATTTCAGTAGAATATTGCAAAACGCGGCCTCTCACGGTCGCTAACCGTCTTGGAGGTCGTGCAGCTTTCGAAAATTGCTTTTGCATGGTTTTTTATGTGCATCGCCGCAACTTATTAGGTCGAAGCGGGGCCTGTGCGGAAACCAACCTAACGGTCTCGCCCTAACGAAAACGAAAACTGCAAGAAAGCGTAACTGACAACGAAGTAAAAAAAGTCCCTGATTTATTAACATCCATCCAACAAACTTTGCACGCCTGCCAGCTTACAGGCAGGGCGCAAAGTCTGGCGGCTAGAAATAAACACCAACCGCCGCTGAGGACAAAGGCGACTATGGTAGTCGCCCCCTGTCCAGCTTGCTGGCAGGGGCGGCATTGAGCAAATTCGCTAATTTCTAGCTGCCAAACTTTGCTTCCTGCCAGCAAGCTGGCAGGGGGCGTAGAATATCTGTGTTGGATTGTGGGGAGCGCTATCTAGCTGCCAAACTTTCGCTCCTGCCAGCAAGCTGGCAGGGGGCCGTAGAACATCTGTGTTGGATTGTGGGGAGCGGCCTATCTAGCTGCCAAACTTTGCTTCCTGCCAGCAAGCTGGCAGGGGAGCAAAGTTTGTTGTA
>JBGSMY010000371.1:0-24935 GCA_041739975.1 Pirellulaceae bacterium | reverse complement strand
AACTACTAAATTCAAACTACTAAATTCAAACTACTAAATTCAAACTACTAAATTCAAACTACTAAATTCAAACTACTAAATTCAAACTACTAATTCTCGCGCGAGTTGATTTGCGGGTGCTGCGGTGGACCCCATTTCTTTGAAGCTTGCGTCTGATTTACTTACGTGAACTTAAAAAGGCAACAAGCATGTTAGCGAAGCTCAAGACATTTTCTTTGGTTGGCATTGAAGCGGAACTTGTGGACGTTGAGGTCGACGTTTCGCCGGTAGCGCTGCCCAAGACGATACTGGTGGGATTGCCGGAGGCGGCAGTGCGTGAAAGTACACATCGAGTCGGTCGAGCTTTGGTAAATTCGGGCTACATTCGCCCGGAAGATCGCGTTGTGATTAATTTGGCCCCGGCGGAATTGCCTAAACAAGCGGCCACGTTTGACTTGCCGATGTCACTAGGAATGTTAGTGGCCAGCGGTCAATTGGAATCGGATAAATTCGAACACTATGCGGTCGTTGGCGAGTTGGCTTTGGAGGGACAGGTGGCCAAACGGATGCCAACGATTTTGCCCACGCTGACCCCGAGCGAGTCGATCGAAACTACAAGGATTTATAGTGCGGTCGGACGATTGCCGCCGGGGCAGCCGTTGATGGCCAGGCGGCCTTTTCGATCACCTCATCACACCATCAGCGAGCCGAACCCCGCAAATTGTGCGGATAAGCATTCATGGTCAGTTCGCACCAAGACAACTGCAATCGGACTCGATCAACTGCCCATCGTTGCTTTGTAACCTTCGTCCACCAGACGGTAACGGATACCCATGATTCTTTTTATTAGTGAGCAACGAACAATGAATTCATTCAAGAGATACTTTGAGCCTTTCATGAACTGCAAACGGCATCTACAGCATTTTTTTAAGTTTCGCCATCCCGACCCAAGGTCATCAATTAAGGTCGTCCCAACAGTAAAGACCGCAAAAATTGCAAAATCCGTCAAACCAAACAAACCAATCTGTAAACAAACGCCTGGGACTGACTCGGCAAACCACAGTAACAAACGCTGCAAGTTCAACAGGGAAACTAAATGCTGAAGAACTAAAGTTGGCATCTGAAAAAGCAGGTGGTTACGCTCAACTTGTAGAGATTTTAGACCATGTTGAAAAATCAGGTGGTAGAGACGTTGTTCTTGATGCCGTGAAGCAGTTTCAGACGCTATCGGAAATATTCAAACACAAGACCGCCTAGGATCGCGGTAAAAGCCAATTGGAGCCAAACAGGCAAAGTGGTTCGCAATGGCGTCTACATGCGTCACAACGCATGTAAGCAGGTCTGGGGCGACTTTAGTCACCAAAACTGAATACGGGTTGTTCTCGTTGTTCCTTCTTTTTTCGTCTTACCCAATCAAGATTCTTACCGATCAGCAATTCTTTCATTTCTGCATGGTGAGTGTTTTTCATTGCTACGGGTTCTGTATCAAAACCGTAGCGGTGGGCTAGAGCGATGGCACCCTCAGCGTTGTCATAGGTCATCAGAAAGTCTCCCTTGACTTTTGACGCTACTTCAAACAATTGATCGTGGTCAATTTCATGGTGTGTATACAGTCGTTTTCCAGCCTTCTTTCCATCTGCGGTATAAGGTGGGTCGATAAAGAAAACGGATTCCGCATCATCGACAAACGGCACAATCAAGTCGAACGCATTGCCTTTTGTAAATGTAATGCGTTCTTTTATTTTTGATATTTCCTCAATCCGATTTTTAAGTGTGGTTGGATACCATCGTGAAAGAATCCCTTTTCCATTCTCGCCATGTTTTAACATGCTGCTTCCATGTGCTAAAATTCCACCATGAAAGACTCGGTTTTTCAAAATTGTTTTGAATGCCTTTTTTCTTACGCTTTTTGTTTGTTCGTCAATAATCGCTCGTGCATTCTCAGGAGTCATCTCAAAGTTCAGTATTTGCTTACCTAGCCAACTACCGTTACTCCCTAAAATTGTTATCCAAACGGAAGCAACTTCGTCATCTAATTCAAACATGTTGACATGTTTAGCAAGTTGTTCGCTCGCCACGGTCAAACTAATGATCCCGCCACCCGCAAACGGTTCAACAAAGTTTTTTGGGATTTCACCAAGACTTTTTAGCCACAATCGAACATGTGGAACGAGCCAAGTTTTACCGCCTGGATAACGAAAAGGGCTTCTTTTCGGTACTGATGCAACATTCACTACCTTCCTTGTATTCATCAAATTATATCGTCCAAAAGTGGTGCATCGGGTGGGTTGTTTTCTTCAAATTTTTCATCCAATTTTTCTTGAAGAACTTGCAAGAAACTATTGACCTCGCCCGCTTCAGATTTAGTGATGCTTGTTAGTGCTTCGTCAAATTTTGTATAGACCGTCCTAATTTTAGTGAGATTGTAGTTTTCGCCGCTAGAATCTTCGATCAGGTCATATATTATCCATGCAACTTCAGCCTCTTTCTCTGAAACCTCCTCCAGCGATGGCAAAGTATTGAAGAAACCTGAATTTAGGGCGACTGCTGATTTTTTTCCCCAAGCATTGATGATCCCGCCTTTGAAAATCAATTGCGGTGCAAGTCGTTTTCGAGATGATGACAGGTAATCGGGAGTCGGGTAGTTTTTTTCCGATGTCCAGTCCATCTGATTATTCGCAAGTGGGTCTTTCATGTATGCCTGGAACGGTCGCCGCACATTTCCAGAGATGTACACCGCTTGCACTTCCAAAGCACCGAAGTCGATTACTTGACCTCGGTCATCATACGAAACCAACACAACATCGATATTTCCCGCTGATTTACCATTTTTGTCCTTTAATTTAACCTCGGTTAACGATGTCCACGATGTTTTCGGTGGAAAAAAGAATCTGGCGGCGTCATCAGCAATGATCCAATTCTGTCGAAAGCGAATGGGGCAGGTGATAACGAAGTCCTGCCCTGATCGGATCGAACAAGTTCCTAACGGATCATTTGCTTTATCCTTTGTGCAATTGGGCACTTTGTTGTTAAATGGGCAAAGTCTGTTTTCTCGGTAACGATTGGCTTGGTCGGTTTGGTTCTCAACGGGAAATCCGAAGACTTCGAGCAAGGGATGGAGTGGGTCTCCAGGTAACGATTGGCGTCTTGCCATTTTTTTCCCTCTTTTCTGGTTTTTTGGCACGTTTCTTGAGCACCGAATTCTACCCAAAGTCGCTTTTTTCGTTAACCCGACGAAGATTGAAAGGAAAACATCGGTTTTTCAATCATCGAGGTCGTTTCGAGTCACAGTTTTGTCAATCAGCCGCACAATTTGAGAGTCTTGCCGAAGCCGGTTTGGTCGGCGGCGGCAGCACGCCGTCACCCGGTGAAATCAGTATGGCCCACAACGGAGTTTTATTCCTTGACGAGCTACCCGAATTCAATCGACGGACTCTGGAAGTATTGCGGCAACCTCTGGAAGATCGCGTGGTGACTATTAGTCGGGCACTAAGTTCGACGACATTCCCAGCTGAATTCATGCTCGTCGCCGCACTGAACCCTTGTCCCTGCGGCTACCGTACCGATCCGCGACGAGATTGTAAATGCACGACCCCGGCAATCGAACGCTATATGGGCAAGATTTCTGGGCCGCTGCTCGACCGCCTGGACATTCACGTCGAAGTACCGGCCGCCCATTACGAACAACTGGCATCGGCAGAACTCGGGATGTCTAGCGCTGCGATTCGAGAACAAGTCACTGCGGCCCGGCAATTGCAAGCGGCCCGTTTTCGCGGCACGAGAATCTTGTACAACGGACAAATGACCAGTCGACAAATTCGCCAACATTGCCGCTTGAATGCAGCAGGCATGAATCTGATGAAGAACTCTGTTAACGAGTTAGGACTATCGGCGCGAGCCCACGATAAAGTCTTGCGGGTGGCTCGAACTATCGCCGACCTCGATCAATCTTTGGATATCCAAGTCGAACATCTCCATGAAGCCGTCAATTACCGCCAACTTGATCGTCAAATCTGGCATTGAGAGAGTTGTCGGTTTGAGGAAGAGTCTATTTTTGCGATTGGGTGTGTGGTGCAAATCGGAATTAACCACCGAGCCGAATAATGCCATATTAATTGGGATCCGAAACAAACGCCGGGACGCGCCACGTATGATTGACTCAGCGCTCGCGCGCACTTCGGACTCGCAGCGAACCAATGTTGATAGCCCAACGCCACTCTCCCACCTCCATTTTCTCTTTCTCCCCTACCTCTCAAATCTTTTGCGGAGCCAATCAAAACAACGATGACCTTGTTGACCGCAGAAGGTAAGGTAAGCCTGTGTTGCCTGTTGCAATTCTGGATATTGTTGTTGCAAACAATTCGGACAACAATTGCTAGTGGGCACAGGAATTTGTTGTGGGATCCATTTGAGGACCGGAACCGTGGTTTGCATTGGCACGGAGCGCGGCACGCAAACTGTAATATTCTGTTGGACTAATTCCGGGACTTGTCGGCAAATCGTACGCTGCAATGTTCGCGACTTGGTAACCGGAACCATGGCAGTAAACGTTTGCGTTTGTACCTCCGGAATGACTTGATATCGGGTTTGTTTGATCATTCGAGAAAGCGTTTCCGGCAACATCACAGTTTGAGTTTGCGTTTTTATTTCGGGCACTTGTCGAGTACGAGTGCGATAAACTGTTCGCGTCTGTTGTACCGGGGTATGAACGGTATAATCGACGGTGTGAATTTCGGGAACTTGGCGGGCGACCTTACGTTTGTATTGACGTGATCGCATTTGCGAAACGGTAACTGGATAAGCCACCATTCGCGTTTCGGGTTCAATCCGATACGTTTTTTTCTCCTCCACGCGATAGCGAATTTGAGGCACGTTTACGGTGTAATTTACGGTCTCTTCAATCGGCTGACTGTTGTTGTATTCTTGTGTAAACTCTTTGATCACAGTCTTGGTCTGCGTTTCATAATAGGTTTCTTCAATCGTGTCTTCGACCAGTCTCAAATAAGGTTCTGCGACCTCAACGGATTTAGTCATCGGCACGGTGACTTCGTAAGGTATCTCGTAGGTTAACACTTTGTCGCGATAAACCGTCTTGGGAACTTTTCGTTGGCGGGTTTCCACGCGGAATTTTTGTACCGGCACTTCATGGTTTCGTGTTTCTTCGCGGTATTTAGTCAATTCCACCGAGCGAATGCGACTTTCGACGGCCGGAACCATAACGGTTTCCGTGACCGTTCGTTGTTGTGAACGATACTGTACGACTTGGTATTGATGATAACGGGTGTCGCATCGATATTTTGTCACGCTAGTCGTAAAAGGAACTTGGCGACATTCCCAGCGCACGCAAGTCGACGGGACTTGTGTGGTCGCGATGTTGGGTTGCCAAACTCGGTCTTGTTGGGTTTGCGTCGTCGGAGCAGACCGCAATCGACAAATTCCATTAGCACAGTCGAATGCTGGGTTGATAGGCACTTCCCTCGTGACGTTGATCCATTGACCTTGATCTTGTTGAATTGTTTGGTTTTGTACCAAAGGCATCTGTACCCATTCCGTTCGATACTGTGTACATGTTCCTTCATAAGGCACAATAACGGTATAAGGTTGTTTGACATCAACCAGTTCGGGAACGGTTACGGTTTCCTGACGCACGACTTCTCTCGGCTGATCAATTCGAACTTGATAAGTTTGTTCGACGGTTTCTTGATAGGGCACCATGACCGAATAGGTCTCGATGTATTTGTCTGAAAAGGGAACGACGACATCGATGGTTTCTTCGGCCAGAATGGTTTCAGGCACCCGCACCGTATAGCTTTCTTGACGCGTGCGTTTTTCTGGATAATAGATTGTGACTTCATGAGTCACATTGCGAGACAATGTTTCATAGCGATACCGAGTGATCATGTGCTTTTTTTGAACTTGTTCGGTCACTACCTGCGGAATTCGCACGGTCCGAGTCTGTGGTCGTTGCTGATAGGTAATCAGCGTTTTTGTACGTTGTTCGGGAACCATCACCGTAAACGGCACCTCGACGCGTTTGACATCTTCCACCCGGCGATAGGTTGTTACTGGGCGCAATCGCTGTTCGGTGACTTGTTCTGTGTAATATTCCACCTCAGGGATTTCGTCCCATTCCGTTCGAAAGGTTGTGTATTGACGCTGTTTGACTTCGGGCACGATCACCGTAACGGTTTCTTCAAATGGCTCGTCGTAAGTCTCCGTGCGGTAAGCGATATATTGGCGGCGTTGTTCGCGCGGCACCATGACCGTATAAGGCTGTGGGATTTGTTCTTCCACCGGATCGCGACGATAGGTGATGACCTCGCGTTGTCGCGTTTCCGGTTGCATTTCGACGTATGTTTCCGTGTACGGAACTGACTCAGTCACCGTACGCAGAACATTATACGAACACGTTCGCAATTCGTTTTGATATTGGGTCTGCCAGTGGGTAACAGGTTGCTGAACCCACATAGGCACCATCATCGTCTGCAATTGCGATTGAGGGTTGCAAATTCGGCAAACATCTGTTGCAAGCCCATTAGGTCCCGACGGCAAATCTTGTTCGTGAATGTGGGAGGCCGCGACACTGTTTGTTTTAAGGGAAGATGAATTGACGGACAAACCGTTGTTTTGAATCGCCAGCACTTGAAACGACAACGCACCGACCCAGCTGAGCAACAACGAAATCAATGAAATTGCGATCGATTTTAGGAGCATGCGTTCAGGGAATTGAAATGGTAAAAGAGATAATTGCCAACCCACAACGCGTCGGCTGAGCGGCAAAAGTCGTCTCATTCCAGGTTAATTCGAATGAGGCGAAGGGGCAAACGGGAAACACACCTCTATCGTGCCGTGATAAAGCCGAGCGATTCAAACGCATCGAGTTTATTATCGAAACAAGCGTTTTGAAAAACTGTTAAAAGTTAGAGCAAATCGACAGTCCCGCGGACGATTAGTGGCGAGCGGTCGACCTTTAAAATATTGTTAGAGGCGATGAATGTGACTTAAAGTCCCATTTTTTATTGATGAACAGTCATGTTAAACGTGGATTCCGATTGCGGCCGATTGGCGAATTTGGCCAGAATTTGAGGTTTGGATATGTTACAATGGTTGCTCAACAAATGAGGGACTTGAACCAGCTTTTGACAACGATGGTTGTCAGAAAATGGCATTGAGTGGAATGGCAAATGTGGCCAAATTAAAGAGTCGGTCATCGGGCTGATTGTCAGCCTTTGATTGCAAAACCCCATTTGTGCCGGCACTCGCTAGAGACCAATTTTTTTGGTTGGCGGTGAGTGGGACATTTGATGACTTTGAGAGAAACGAAGTGCAATTTTTGAAAAAATGGTGGGGAATAGCCGCCCTGGTTCTCGTTTTTTGGTGGCTCCCAACAATTGGCTTTTGCCAGAACCCACCTCAGGATTTTGATTATCTGAGGCTGGCCCACCCTGAAGTGGCCGAGTTTCTCGACTTAACGGATCAACAGCGAACCGAGATTGCCCAGAAAGTTGCCGGATTGACGGATAAATTGGCGGCAGCTCCGGCGGAACAGCGCGACGCTTTGACCGCTGAATTGCAGACTCAGTTACAGGCAATGCTAACCCCGGAACAAGTCGAGCGGCTAATACAGCTCCCAGACATGAGGAAATTGCGGTTCAATTTTGGCAGCCCGGCCTGGGAAGACGTTTTGCGGTGGTTCGCTAAACAGGCCGATTTGTCGCTGGTTATGAGTACTCCGCCGACGGGGGCCTTTAACTACACAGATAACCGTGAATATACACCGGCTCAAGCCATCGATCTTCTCAATAGTATCTTGCTTACCAAAGGGTTTACCTTGGTTCGTCGCGATAAATTGCTGATTCTAGTGGAGATCAAAGACGGTGTGCCGGATGAAATTATCCCCCGGGTGACCTTGGACGAACTCGACAAGCGGGGGACGTTTGAAATTGTAAATGTGATGTTTTCTTTGGGTGATAAGCCCATGGATACGGTTCAAGCCGAAATCAAGCCGATCTTGGGCAGTTATGGCAAAATCGCGCCCTTGCCTAATTCCAAACAACTGTTGATAACCGAGACTGCGGGCAAGCTGCGTGCAATTCACTTGCTCATTCAATCGGTTCCTTCCCCTGCCCCGCCGCCGGCCAAAGAACCACCCAAACCGGCCGAGCCTGCCGTGCTGGAGTCGTTTGTCTTGGGAAATCTCGATCCCAAAGCGACGGCGGAATCGCTGAAACAACTTGCACCAGCGGCGGTGATCACAACCGATGCAGGTGCGGGAAAACTTGTGGCCTACGGACCGCAATCGCAAATCGGCGTGATTCGATCTTATATGGAGCAACTCAGCGGCGCGGCACCAGTTGCTGGCATCACACCATCGCTGCAAATATATCGGCTTTCCGGAACTTTTGCGGAGAAGCAATTACTTGAACAAATTGCGATGGCCGCGCCTCAGTCAAAAGCTTCCGTCGATTCCGTGGGTAAAAGGCTTTTGGTCTATGGCGTGCCCGATCAACAGGCTCAAGTCCAAAAATTATTAAGCGAAATGGGGTTGGGTACCACCGTTGGCGGCAATCATGGTGTTCAAGTGTATCACTTGCGTCGAGCCAATCCGACAGTTGTGTCACAAATGGTTACGGCCGTGGCTCCTCAAGCGACGGTGACCGTTGACGCGGCTTCGTCAGCAATTGTGGTCCGTGCCGATCAAGCAGAATTAGATATGATTGGCCAATTGATCGATCAATTGGAATCCGGCGGTGATGTTGTCGATGCAGCCATGAATGTCAAATCATTTCCGCTGCCGCAAACGCCGCCAACAGAATTTATGACGGTGCTGCAATCGTTAGCGCCTCGCGCCAAACTTCAATGGGACGCCGCCTCTCGCGGGTTAATCGCAATCGGAACAGCAAACGATCTCGCTCAGGTCGAACGATTGATTGTCCAGTTGCAAGCCACACAATCCGCAGAGTCAACCGGCAAACTGGTAACGTATCCATTGAGTGTGGAACAAAAAACGGCTTTCCAGAATTTAACCCAAGTTCTGGTCAACGAGCTGGGCCCGATCAAAATTCTTTCCGATCCGGCGCAACCGCAACTTTCAATTTGGGCGACGGAAGAACAACACGCTTTTGTTGCTGGGATTGTTGAGCAGATTAAAATGCAACCCGATCCCGCGGCAAGTTTTTCACTCAAACGACTTCCGGCAGATGTCGAATCACCAGATAACTTGTTGGCATTAGTCAAGCCGCAATTTCCGCGAGCTACCATCTCTTGGAATGCCAAACGCGATCATTTGATCGTGTGGGCTGACGAAAACGATCAACCGCGGGTCGAGCAATTTGTGGCGAGGTTAATCGCCGAAATGCCTGCCGCCGAAAAACCTCAATATCAATGGTACGAAATCTCAGCCAATGACCTCAATCAAGTCTTAGGATGGATTCAACCACTGGTCCCTGCCGCCAAGTTGAGTATTGACACGACATCGGGACGGCTATTGGTTTTTGGTAAAGCGGAAGACCAGAAGCTAGTTGCCGAAACACTGGCTCAGTTGCAGCCGGCTCAAGCAGCTGATGCCCGCGGTGGGATGAAAACGCATCCATTGCTCGGAGTCGATGTTACAACCGCGACCACGCTACTCAAGAGTCTCGTGCCCCGCGCCCAAGTGACGGTTGATGCAAATTCACAGCAACTCATTGTGATTGGCGACGAAACCACGCAAGCTGCAGTCACAAACGTGTTGCAACAATTGCAGGATGGCCAGCAGGCTTCACGTCCCACCGACTTGAAGTTTTACCCGTTGGAACAAACTCAGTCGGCGGCAGCATTGGCAATCTTAGGCCAAATGGTTCCCAGTGCCAAAATTAATTGGGATGCGGTGACGCGGCGGTTGTCAGTGATTGCAACCGAGCGCGATCAATTGCGGGTGACCGAGTTGTTGGCAGAAATTCAACAGTCGTCTCAACCGGTTGCCAAGCCACAGCTAGTGGTCTATCCATTGGCCAATGAATTGCGAGCGCGGTTGCAGGCCATTTTGGCAGCCTCGCCAACAGAATTCAGCCAAGTCAAAATCATTGACGATCAACGACCGGGCGAATTGGCGGTGATGGCGTCCGAAGTTGAGCATCAGTTATTGGCGCAAATTGTCAAACAATTGGTCGAGCCGATCGAAGGCGTCGAATTGTTTACTGTCGTTGCCTATCAAGTCGGCAATTCGGATCCGGCTCAATTGACAACCTTTTTACAATCGGTGTTTTCGGGTATCAAAATTTCGGCCGACCCGCTGAATAGCCGTCTCCTGGTGTGGGCCGCTCCAAGTGTGCATCAACAAATCACGAAATCATTGGCCGAACTGAATGCCGACCAACAGCCGGGTGACGATTCGATGTCACTGCGATCGTATCGAATGCAGTATGGCAAAGCGGCAGGTGTTGTCACGTTGTTGCAAAAATTTGCCCCGCGGATGCAATTAGTCGCCAGCGATGATCAATCGTTGATTATTGCTTGGGGACGACAAAGCGATCACGACCGAATCAAACAAGCCGTGGCTCAGATGAATATGCCCGATGAGCCCAAAACACTGGCCGTCGAACTGTATTCAACGGGAGCAATGGATCCTCAGCAAGCGGCCAATATGTTGTCCAAAATGTTTCCTGACATTTCGTTAATTCCACAAGGTGCATCGGCGACGATCACGGTGTTGGCCAGGGGTGAACAACATATCTTGATTCGTCAGGCCATGGAGCGATTGAGCCAAGTGACCGAACAAGATGGTCCATTGACGGTGGCCATGTATCGCGCAGCGCGGGCTGGTACAACTGCCGCAATCGCCACGCTGACCCCGTTGTTGCCGCAAGCTAAATTGGTTGCCGGTGCCACGCCTGGACAAATCATTGGTCTGGCAACTGCAAACGATCATCAACGAATTCAACAGCTCATCGACTTGTTAGAAAGTGACGTGCCGGATTTGTCGGGCCGCAAATTGCGGACCTATCAATTGAATCCGGATTTGGCGGCGCAAGTTCGTCCGGTCATCCAGCAAGCCTTGCCGACACTATCGATGTTGGGGACTGATCCAAGTTACTTTGCAACTTGGGCTCGCGATGAGGAACACGATCGGCTGCGAGGAATTATTGCCGATGCCGAACAACAATTGGTGCCCGAAAAAAAAACGTATCAATCTTATGCCGTGGAGCATTTGACGACAGCGCAGGCCCGTGCAGCGATCACCGCTCAATTGCCTCGTTTGAATTTTGTTGAGCTCGCCAACGATCGCAATCTGACCATTTTGGCGACCACGGCTGATCATCAAAAGGTAAAGGAATTGCTGAGCGAAGTCGAAGCCGTTGCGGCCAAACGAATACAACCGGTCGTGGTAACCTACAGCGTCCCTGAAACTTCACTGACGCAACTGATCGGAGCGATCCCCACGCAGTTGTCGAGCCGGGCAACCATTGGCACCGACGCAGAATCCAAATCGTTGATTGTTACGGCTGAACAAGCGGTACATGACCAATTGGCCGTTGTGATCGCGGATCTCCAAGTTCGATTGCCAAAATTGCCGCGGGCGATTGCCAGAATTTATGCGATGGGCGGACTTGTCGCTCGCGATTGGCAAGCGATTATTGCCCAGGTTGCTCCAACTGCAGTTGTGGCCGTCGATGCCAACTCGGGAAGTCTGGTAGTCACGGCTTTGCCCAGTGTCCACGATGTACTGCGGGGCACGATGGATGAATTTCGCAACCACATCAGCGAACAAAAAACAGTCCGCGCTTATCGAGTTTCACGCGCCGAACCAAGCGTTGCGGCAGCGGCACTAACTTCGTTACTTCCGAACGCCAAGATTTCTGTCGATGCGACCAGCAAAAGCCTGATTGTGGTGGCGAGCGACAGCGAACAAGCCGTGGTTCAAACAACTCTAGAACAAATCGACCTTAATGCGCCTCAACGAGCGGTCGCCCAAGTGTATGCAACAGCCACCGGAGACGCCGCGGCCCTGAGTGTTGCTTTGAAAACTTTGGTCCCCAGTGGTTCGTTTGTGGCGGATCCCACCGGCAAATCATTGTTGGTGTTGGCTTCGCCGGATGAACACGAACTTATCAAGTCGTCGATCGACCAATGGACGCAAGACCCTGGCCGCAAACTGATGTCAAAAGTTTATCCATTGACCCGCAGTGATCCGCAAGCTGCAGTCACCATGTTGCAGCGACTATTGCCAGGAGCGACCTTGGCCGTGGACCTTACATCGCGATCGGTCGCAGCAACCGCAACCGCCGAACAACATGAATTGATTGCCCAAACGGTGGCGGAACTGGACGCCGCTACAGAAGCCCCTTTATCCAAAGTGTATCCGGCTCAAGGGTTAGCAGCTCGCGATTGGCAATCCGTAATGACTCAGTTGGCTCCAGGAACTACAGTGGCCGCCGATCCCACGACAAACACAATGATTGTCACAGCGCGACCAGCCGTCCATCAACTGATCGAAGGATTGCTGGGCGATTTAAAACAGGTCTTGGCGCAAGGCAAAGCGGCGAAATCATTTCGACTGATGTATGTCGATGCTCAAGTGGTGGCAATTGGTTTAACGGCATTGTTGCCGAATAGCAAAGTTGCAGGCGACCGAATCACCAAAACGGTTTTGGTCATAGGACCGCAAGCTGACTTGGATTTAGCCGAATCAACGATTGGACAAGTTGATCGCAGCATTCCATCGACCGCCGTATCTCAGGTCTATTCCACCCCGCAAGGTGATGGGGCTGCACTGGTGACGGCTTTGCGGTCGGTGGTACCGACGGCGACATTGGTGGCCGACGCTACCGGCAAATCGATTTTGGCATTGGCGGCACCTGACGATCAGACCGTCATTAGCGATACCATTAAACAGTGGAGCAATGATCCCAGCCGCGCGTTGAGTCCCAAAGTTTACGGTTTGGTCCGTGGGGATCCAGCCGCGGCGGTGACGATCTTACAAAAGTTGCTGCCGGGCGCAACGCTCGCTGCCGACCTTGCCTCGCGATCGGTGGCAGCCACGGCGACAAGCGAGCAACACCAAGTCATTGAGCAAACAATTCGGGAATTAGATGATGTAACACAAGCGCCAATCTCCAAGGTGTATCCCTCGCACGGATTACCCGCGCGGGACTGGCAGGCTCTAATGCTGCAGTTGGCTCCCGGCGCCAGCGTTGCGGCTGATCCGGCAACCAAAAGCTTAATCGTCACCGCTCGACCACAAGTACACGAAATGCTCGATCAATTGATGGTCGATTTCCGTACGATGGTATCAGCCGGAAAAACCTTGAGAACTTACCAATTGACAACCGGTGATCCTACGGCCGCCAGTGAAGCATTAACGGCGTTGTTGCCGAATGCCAAAATTACTGCGGACAAGTTAAGCCGAACGTTGATGGTCGTAGCCGATGAGGCCGACCAAGAACTTGCAGCAACGACGTTGCAACAAATGTCCACGCAAGCGGGGTTATTGGAATTGCGTAGCTATATCGCCAAAGATATGCCAGCCGAATCGATGGCCCGAGCTTTGCAAAACTTATTTAAAAACGACACACAAGTAAGCGTAGTTGCCGAAAAAGATTCGCGAGCGGTAATTGCCGTGGCTTCTCCGGTCCAACATCAGATGATCGAATCGCTGATTAATAATGCGGCCGCCCGATTGGGAGATGCCTCCCAACAACGGTCTTTGGAAATCTATTCTGTGACTCAAGGTGACGGCAAGACATTAGTCGATTCATTGACCAAACTATTTGAAAAAGAAACGGTGCTGCCTCAAATTAGTTATGACATCAATGGTAAACGAATATTGGCCTTGGCATTGCCCGAACAACATACGGTCATTGGGAAAACGCTGCAGCAGCTGGTGGGCGATCCTAAACAGTTCGAAGTGTTTCGATTGCAGGTCATTGAGGTTTCGGTAGCGGATTCAGCGATACGCAGTGTGTTTCGCGATGAACCAATGGGTCAAGCACCGGCCATCGACACAGACTATGACAATCAAGCTTTGATGGTTCGGGCCACGGGAACGCAACTGGCTCAAATTCGTGAAATATTAAAACAATTGGGAGAGCCGCTGACCGAGATCCGCGGGAACTTGAGCGAAGCGGTCAATCAAACGGATCCGTTGCGAGTCATTCCGTGGACTCAAGATTTTGAGACGATTCGCCCAATACTGAACGAGTTGTGGCCGCAACTCCGCAAAAACCAATTGCGAGTTTTGCCGCCTGAACGAATTCCCGGAACATTGACACCGGAGAATTTGCCTGCGGGTGTGCCGCCCAACCAGGGAACACAATCCTTGCCCGCGCGGTTACCAGTTCAGGCGATCTCGATCTTGCAATATGCAACGCAAGACGCTGGAAATAGTTTGACGTCGGGCTCTCTGGAAACGCAGCAGGAGCCTCCCGTTGTTCTCATTCCCGAAAGCGATCGGCTCATCATCGCCTCAACCGATATCGCCGCGCTCAACCAATTGCAACAACTTCTGCAATTGTTGGCCAAACGACCAAGCAGTGAAGCGGGTATCAAGAATTTTCAAGTGTTTCAGCTGAAAAATGCTGGTGCGGAAGATGTAGCGACACAGTTAAAGCAACTGTTTAAAGAGCTGACCAGTTCGCGACGCGCTTTGACGGGGACGCCAGTGGTGATCACGTCCGACGATCGACTCAACATGTTGATTGTGCACGGCAGTCGCACGGATCGCGAAGTTGTCGCGCGGTTGTTGGAAACTTTGGATTCACCTGATTTGCCCAATATATTGCTTAACCAACCAGTAATAGTGCCTGTTCGCAATACGGATGCCAATCGCTTATTGACGATCCTCAATAGCCTGTATCGCACACAGTTGTCCTCGGGCGGTGGACGAAAACAAGTTGCAATTCCCGAAGGGATTGCCCCGGAAGTTGCGACCGTATTACAGCAAGTCAATGCGGCCACTTCTGGTCCGGTTTTGACATTGGGCGTCGACAATGTCACAAACGCCATCATTGTCATGGCACCCCAGCAGCTGCGCGATCAAGTGCGTACCACCATTGAACAGCTCGATCGTGCGGTGGCATTAGAGCCAGGCGATCAAATTGAGATCATCAAGTTTCAGGGATCGAATCCACAACGCATACAAAAGGCGTTGGATATGTTACTTAAGGAGAAGAAGTAATCGTGGCGATGGGAGTGACGGTGCTGGGATTCGTTTCGGCATACTCAACCATCGCGGCTGAATACCATTTCAATCATGAGTAGTGATAGTTTAATCGATTCGCTTGACCCGGCAATCTTGCAGTTGGCGCGGACCATTCAATTGCGTGATGGCCGCTTAGATCGTTTTGTTACCGAGGCGGGGTTCTCATCGCTGGATGAGGCACTGCGGGCAATCGCAAATACCTTGCAAATTGCTGTGGTTGATACAACTCAGATTACTTTGGACTTGAGTTGTCTGGAGGGATTTCCGGCGCGAATCATCCATCGGCACAATGTGTTTCCGTTATATCGCGAGGGCGACTCGATAGTGATGGCGACCGCCAATCCCTTTGATTTGCAGGCGATTGATGCGGCCGGCGCTGCTCTGGGAGGTCCGGTCGTACCCGTCGTCGTTTCCCCCGATGAACTCAATAAACTGATCAAGACACATCTGGGATTAGGTGCCGAAACCATTGATGGTCTAATCGCCTTACAATCGGAACCATCCAGCGATGTCGAAATGCTCGAAGAGATCTCCGACGATGGATCGGAGGCGGCCGAACAAGCCAAACAAGCATCTGTTGTCCGGCTGGTCAATGAAATTCTGGTGGAAGCGGTTGAAGCCCGCACCAGTGACGTACATATCGAAGTTCACAACAGTGGAATCAAACTGCGGTATCGCATCGATGGTGTGTTGCAACGTCAGCCGACACCGCCAGAAATCGATCGGTTCCGCAACGCCATTATCAGTCGACTCAAGATTCTGGCGAAGATGAATATTGCTGAAAAGCGAGTGCCTCAAGACGGTCGGATCAAATTGCGGATAAGTGGGCGCGAAGTTGATGTTCGAGTGTCGGTTATACCCATGCTTTTTGGCGAAGGTGTGGTATTGCGTATTCTCGACAAATCCAAGATGGAGTTTTCGCTTAAAGGTGTGGGGTTGGCCGGTGACACCTATGATAATTTTAAGCGTTTGATTCAGTTGCCTCACGGTATTGTGTTAGTAACGGGCCCGACAGGTTCCGGCAAAACCACCACGTTATATAGTGCGCTGAGTGAAATTAATGACGAAGACACAAAAATCATCACCACCGAGGATCCAATTGAATACCAATTGGAAGGAATCAACCAAATCCAAGTGAACCATAAAGTGGGGATGACGTTTGCGGCGAGCCTGCGAAGTATTTTGCGGCACGATCCGGATGTTATTCTGGTCGGTGAAATTCGGGACTTGGAAACTGCTGAAAATGCCACACAGGCATCATTGACCGGGCATATGGTATTCAGCACGTTGCACACCAATGATTCGGCGAGTGCTTTTATGCGACTGGCCGATATGGGCGTTGAGCCTTTTTTGGTGGCCAGCACTTTAGAAGGAGTTTTGGCGCAGCGACTGGTACGCGTCGTCTGCCCCGAATGTCGTGAAGCCGTGGTCATGGATCGCGACGAGATTCCACATGACTTTCCGTGGGAAGATTTCGAAGGAACCGGTAAGCCGATTTATCGTTCCGTTGGTTGTCGTGCCTGTCGTGGTGTGGGGTATCGCGGTCGGGCTGGTATTTTTGAATTGTTGTTAGTCAATGAAGAGGTGCGGCGATTGGCCAGTGAACGGGCATCGACCGCAGAAATCCAAAAAGCTGCCGCACGCAATGGGATGCGAACGTTGCGGCAAGATGGTTGGCGCAAAGTCCTGGAGGGCGTTTCCACGATTGACGAAGTATTGCGGGTCACGAAGTTTGATCATGTATAGTCACGTGGAAATTTCGGAAACTGAGTTCCAATGAGGAATCAAACGCATCATGCCTGAGTTTGCTTATGTCGCAAGATCATTAGATGGCAAAACGACGCGAGGGTCGATTTCGGCTGATTCGCGCCACGATGCCATCAGCGAATTGCGACAGCGATCCCTTTATCCATTGACGATTAAAGATTCCAAGGCCCAAGGGGCGTCCGTTTGGGAGTGGTTGCGCCCGAAACGAGTTAGTGCCGAAGTATTATCGAGCCATTTGACACAACTTGCTGATCTGCTGGAAAATGGTGTTGCTTTACTGGAATCTTTGGAAGTATTGGCCAAAGAATCAACCCACCAGCGATTGGGAAAAACGTTTACCGAAGTTAAAAATTTAGTAGCTGAGGGTGTTTCGTTTGAAGATGCCTTGGCAAAATTTCCACACCAATTTCCAGATATTTGTGTCAGTATTGTTCGCGCAGGTGCTGAAGGCGGTTTTATTGAAGATGCTTTGCGGCGCGTGTCTGAATATTTGGAACGGCAGGCGGAGCTCAAAGGACGTATCACTTCGGCGCTTGCTTATCCTGCGTTCCTAATCGTGGCAGGCGTCTTAGTGACTGTGTTTCTAATGCTGTTTATTGTGCCGCGGTTTCAGCAGTTGTTTGATCGATTGGTGGAAAGTGGAACGGGTTTGCCGGCCATCACGCAGATATTGCTGACAACGCGATTGATACTCCTCAATCAAGGCTGGTTAATTTTATTGATTCTCGTGGGAATTGGATTTGCCGTTCACAAAGCGGCACAGTCCGCGTGGGGCAAAGCGATGATCGATCGCTGGGTCTTGCGACTTCCACTATTGGGCGACATTGTACGACAAAGCGCCGTATCGAGATTTTGTCGCATTTTAGGCACACTGCTATCGAATGGTGTTCCATTATTGCGAGCATTAGAAATCAGTAGTAAATCAATTGGCAATAAATTGCTGGAACAAGCAATTGTCGACTCAGCCAAAAATGTCTCAGCCGGTGAATCGTTGTCAAAGCCACTTAGTGCCAGTGGACTGATTCCTGCCGCGACCATGGCAATGATTCGTATCGCCGAAGAATCCAATTCGTTAGACAAAGTCTTATTAAAGATTGCCGACGTTGGTGATAAAAAAATCCAGCGTCGACTTGATATTTTGGTGCGCATGATCGAGCCATTAATGCTCCTGATCATTGCGGCAGCTGTGTTGTTCATTTTGTTGGGATTGCTTTTGCCGGTTTACGATATGAGCAATTCTATTAGTTAGTAAGCCAGTGTCGAGCCAGGTCGCTAGGCGAACCGGTCGATGACTGAGCCAGAATTTAAGAAGGGGAATTTTATGAAACGCTCAGGTATGAGTTTGTTAGAGATTTTGATCGTGCTGTCGATTATGGCAGTATTGATCGCGATCATTGCACCGCGAATTTTGGGTTCGCAAAAGAAGGCCGATATCAAAGCCACCAATTTGCAAATTGATGGAATTGAAGAAGCGCTAAAGATGTATGCCGCCGATAATCGAACGTTTCCGAACACCGAAGAGGGCTTGTTAGCTTTGCTGGAAAAACCTGCGGACGAAAAACGTGCCAAGGCTTGGGACGGACCGTATTTTGATGGCGAAGATTTGCCTGCGGATCCTTGGGGGAATGAGTTTAATTACGAATACCCACCGACTCGCAACAAACGTGACTTTCCGGACATTTGGTCCAATGGACCCGATGGTGAAGAAAACACGGATGATGATCTTGGAAACTTCAAGAAAGAGTCGGACGATTCAACATCGAGTGATTCGGGTGACGACCGCCGCTCCAATAGCTCGTCCTCGAATAGTGACTCGGGTAATTAACCCCTGACGGACGAGTATCGATCATGGCAACCGAGTTGCGATTGAAAAATAAGCCTTGGAAGTTGCTGCGAAACCGTTTACGAACGGGGCGGCCGGCGATGTCGTTGTTGGAATTGCTGTTGGTTATGGCCGTGTTGTCGACGGTGGTAGCCATTTCTTGGCCTGCCTTACGGCGACCTTTGAACCGCAGCCATGTTCAATCAGCCGCACAACAATTGCAGCGTGATTTGCTGGCCGCGCGCCGCGCCGCCATGGAATCCGGGCAAGTCCATTTGTTTCAATATCAACCGGAGACCGGCACATACTATTGCGGGACTCTACGGCAAGTCGATATGCAGGGCTCACCCCCCGACGAAGTGTTTGCGCTAACCTTGCCAGAGGAATCGGAAAGTCTCAACGGGCAACTCAATGAGTTTCACGAATTGCCTGCGGCGACAACGTTCATTGCTCAATTTTCGGCTGAGAATGAGAGCGATGCGAGTCGACTCCGATCCAACTCGGGACGCAACGACGGTACGACTGGTTCATGGCAACAATCGTCCGATAGCGATGTCGCGAATCGAAACGATCGATCAACATCGGGAGGATGGACGCGACCGATGCGATTTTATCCCAGCGGTCGAATGGAATCAGGGGTGTTGAATTTGACTAGCGAAGATGGGTATGACATTCAGGTTGAAATCCAAGGGCTGGCCGGGCGGGTCAGGATTCATCCGCCACAGCGCAACGATAGTGATCTGGCTAACGATCCGTCTGTTGAGGACCGCCCGGGAATTGACTCGCAATCGTCTAAATCAACGCGAGACTCAGCGGGAACTCGTCGGTCGAGGAGTGATTGATGAAATACCGAACAGGGTTTTCTTTATTTGAGGTAATGATTGCGATGGCGATTTGCGTCGCCGGTTTGGTGCTCATTTTGCAAATGCTCGGTACGTCCGAAACCTTATCGCGTCGGGCGGCGTTGCATCTTAAGTCGCAGCAACATTGTCGGAATTTGCTCACATGCTATCTGGCCGGGATCGATGAGCCGACAGAAACGCAGCGGGAAGAATTGATAGCTGACCCAGAGTTTTGGTACGCCGTCAAACTTGAAAAACACCCGTTACTGCCATTGGAGACAATCGTTGTAGATGTCTGGCCTAAGTCACCGCGCGAACGTCAAGGAAATTCTGCCGGGTCGGGGAGCGATGACGATACCGATCGAAATCGCGATAGTGCGACCAAGTTTCGGCTGGTAGGAAATCGTCCTTTGCCTAACGATTTAAAATCGCCAGCGCGGGACGAAACGAGTGCCTTTGGCGACACCTTGCTGCCCTCTTCTCGCTCGCCCTCAAATGAGTCAAATTTTGGACAAGGTGACGAGCAATGAGAGTCAAACCGATGGTCCCGCAAAGACTGGTACGATTTGATTGCCGCGGAAACAGGTGTGCCGGGAGGGGATTTTCGTTGCTGGAGGTTATTGTGGCCATGACTCTGGCCACGGTGTTGCTCGGTGCAGTTTGGACATTGTTCCAAATATTAACCAAACGCCAAGCGATCGAAATTCGCCAAGCCGAGACCAATCAGATGCGACGATCGTTGCATCAACGCCTCACGCGAGACCTCAATAATTTACCAGCCATTGATCGCCGAGCGGCCATGTCATTGCCTCCGGTCTTTGACCCAGAGTCGATGCCCGGAGGGCGACTTCCCTGGCCCTATAACGTATTGGAGACGGCTCCGCACAACTCAACGTCCATGACCGTTTTGCGAGGCAGTCAGTCTTCGCTGACATTGTCACAATTCTTGGAGCCTGGCGAGTGGAGCACGTTGAACGATCAGGACGACGATACTGAACTTGGCCATCAGCCTACTGAAAACCCACCGCTGATAAAACAAGTCATTTATCAATTGCCGACTTGGCCCCAAACCAGTGACGGGCCAACCAGTGCAAACGTTGAATCGAACTCTGAAGATGTCAACGACATCGAAGGTGACGTTGCTCAGCAAACAACCACCTTGGTTCGTGAAGAAATTTTGGCGGCAAGTTCCAATGACCACAATTCTATCGCCGAATGGAGTGACGCGAGAAAAGATGATTACTTTTCCGACAATGAAAACGTTCAAAACGTGAATATCATAGCCGCCCGCGATGGCGGTCCCTTAAATGGCGAGGAGAACGCATCCAAGCTTAATTCGCGACGGGAAACGCTGGACGATATTTCGGTGGCATCGTTTGCCTATTTTGATGGACGACGTTGGCGCAGCGAATGGGACTCGGATTTGGAAAAACGACTACCGGTTGCAATTCGTTTTCGTTGGCGACAAACAGCTGTGCCGCTCGCCAGCACCAGTGAGTCGTCAAGCCAATATAGTGATTCAGCTCCACCTGACGAGTTTTCGGAATTTGGCGAAGGCGTCGATACGGAATTTGCCGGGGACGACGAATTAAGTCGCGAACTAGATACAGAAGTTGAGTCTATCGAAACACGATGGTACGAAGGCGAATGGATCTTTTTGATTCAACCCGGGACAAACCCTGCGGCCGCGATGTTCATTGAGAAAGTCGGAATTGACCTGCGACATCCTCGGCTAATTTTGTTGAGCGGCAAAAATTACCCTCGTGCAACCGGAGGTTTTAGTCGTGCATAAAAGGCCGGGTTCCATATTGATCGTGGTCACCGTTGTTCTGCTGATGGTCAGCTTAGCTGTGGTCGGCCTGTTATCGATGGTGCGATTGGATTACCAAGCCACCAAAATGCGCGGTCGTGAATTGATGATGGAAAGTGCATTGCAATTGGCCGAAAGCCATGTTGTTGCCGTTGCTCAACAGACGCGCGAACAACGTTATGCGGGTGGAAACTTAACCCGATCACCCGAGCTGTTTGCAAAACAGCCGTTGTTTATTGATGCCGACGAAGAAAGCCAAATTCAATTCTCAGTCGTTATACCGGCCGATGCGTCCGAACGCGAAACTTTGTCGTATGGTCTGATCAACGAATCCGCAAAACTGAATTTAAATAGCCTAATACAATGGGAAAAACAATTCCCCGGTACAGCGGAACGGGCGCTATTGGAACTGCCGGGTATGCAGCCTGAACAAGCGGCTGCAATTCTGGATTGGATCGATGCCGACTCGATGCCGCGTTTACAAGGCGGTGAACTGGAACAATATCAAAGTGAGCAGCGCGCGGCATTCCCCACAAATGGTGTTCCAGCTAATTTGGAAGTATTGGCGCAAGTGCGATTAACAACTTTGTCGGACTGGATGGCAGAGGCCACTACTGTTTCTGGCATAAACTCAGACCACGACAGTCCAAACTCCAATCGCAAAAATGAATCGCGACTTCGCGGTGGCAACGACAATCGCATGAAACCTGGGTCCGGGAGCTACCATCGACCTTGGGAATATTATTTGACCGTGTGTAGCCGCGAACGGAACGAAAGTTTTAACGGCCAACCGCGAATTTTCTTAAATGACAATGATCTGGTTCAATTACATCGCGATTTAAGTGTGCGGGCCAGTCCCACGCTGGCCGATTTTGTCATCTTATACCGACAATTTGGCCCGGGACGGGGCGGACGAAGGCAAGCACTGTCCGAGGCGAATCTGGATTTTTCGTTGCCAGCCAAATTTCAATTTAACTCAGAACTGGATCTTGTTGGAGCAACGGTAACCCTCCCGGGCGGTCGGACGACGTGGTTGCGTTTTGACAGTCCACTGGGAAGCAATCGATCGGGCTGGGCCGGGCAATTGGAATACTTGATGGATCAAATCACCGTCAATCCAAATCCGATTATCGAAGGGCGAATAAATATCGACGAAGCGCCGCGTGAAGTCTTATTGGCAATTCCCGGAATTGATCCGACGACTGCTGACCGGATTTTGGCCGCTCGATTTCTGTCCGCTGATGGCCGCGTGGCACACGTGCACGCGACTTGGATTCTCGAACAAGGTGTCGTCGATCTGGGACGTATGAAGGAGCTGATGAGATTTTGCACGACCGGCGGCGATGTTTTTCAAGCAAATATTGTTGCCTATATCCCCCAAACAGCCTGGTTTTTGCGAGAAATCGTAGCAATTGATGGCGCCGAGAAGGTGCCCGTCAAGTTATACTGCAAAGACCGGCGAGATTCGGTAAATCCCTATGAGTTGGAGCAATGATCCCACAAACCAATAATTTGCTAGCCATTGAATGGGACCGGCGTGAAGCCCGGTATGTCTGGGTTAGTGTTTCCGGAAAACGGATGTTAGTGCGGGCCGTTGGTCGAGTGGCGGCAGCTGAAGGTGAATCGGCTGATGACAACCCGGTCGAGGCCATGCTGGCTGACATCAAAGCGATCTTGCGGTTGAAAAATCCTCAAGTGATGTTCCTGTTGCCGCGCGCTGAATGTGAAGAGTTTGAGGCCAATCTGCCCCCGGCCGACGATCATGAAGTCGCACAATTTGTAATCAATCAGGCGCACGAACGCTGGCCAGTCATCTCCGACGACGCCGTAATCGACTACTATTCGTTGGAAGACAGTCTCGAGGGTACGCCGCGGGTTTCAATCGTATTGCTGACGGCGGACAAGAAAAAGCAATATGAAGCGATGTGCAAACGCGTTGGCTGGCGATTAGCCGGTATTCAAATGCGCCATCTCGGTACCGTTCAACTATTGCGTCGCTTGGCGACGCTTGAGCCCAACGCTCAGTCCGTGCTTTTAAGTCTGAGTCGGACCGATGCGGAATTGATTGTATTTTCTGGCACAAAAATTTCGCTCGTTCGAACAATTCCACTGAGTTCTGACACCGATGCTTCGGTTTTGGCCGAAAAGCTGAAACTAGAAGTACAGCGCAGTCTGATGGTCACGACCAAGCCGGCCTCGGGCGATGGCAGTGATCAGCCGACGATTTATTTATTTGGCCAGCCTGCTGATCAAGGGCCATTGGCGGAGCAGCTTCGCGAAACACTGAACACGCCAGTTACATTGCTGGACCCGTTGAACCATTTGGCGCGGACCAGCCAAGAGGTGCCTGATCAGATTCACCAATTTGCGCCACTGTTGGGTTCTGCGACGGAGACCAATCGAGCAGAGACGGTTAATTTTCTCAAACCAAAGTGTGTTGTTTCGATCTCGCCGCTTTATCGGCGGATGGCAGTTTATGCGACGGCGGCCGTTTTGCTAATTAGTTTTTTAATTTGGAATGGATACGACGAAGTTTCACAACTGCGGACCAAGTCGCAAGCACTCAAGAAAGAACTGTCGCAAACGCAAAAGAAAATCGATGATATGAAGACCCGCACAGCGGTTGTTGATTATTTTGACGAATGGCAAAAAGACGACATTAATTGGCTGGAGGAATTGCGTGGACTAAGTAGCCGATTTCCAGAACGAACAGAGACTCAAGTTAAAAACATGACGTTATCAGTTGGCTCCAATCGTCGCGGTGTGATTTCGATGAATTTACGCGCGAAAGATGATTTGGTGATATCTCGATTGGAGCAG
Organism: Pirellulaceae bacterium; assembly: GCA_041739975.1. Lineage (GTDB taxonomy): Bacteria > Planctomycetota > Planctomycetia > Pirellulales > Pirellulaceae > BJ22. The sequence goes on along the minus strand of JBGSMY010000371.1, from coordinate 717 downwards.
GCGATTCGCGATTCGTTTCATCAAATCAGAACGAATCAACTGAGTCAAAACAGTGCGGATACCGAGTATCCGTGGCAATTTGGAGCATCGATCTTGGTGGCGCGGCGAACGCGCGACGAGTTTGCTGCGGAGTTCGCACCTCCAATCGCGGATCCGGCAAATTCGGCTGAGCTATTGGCTGAGCCCAGTTTAGAACCCACCGACGAAGGATCAGTGGCTGAAGGCGATCAATCGCGAAAAACCGATTCGTTGACAAATGGTTCAGCCGCGCAAGTTGGGCGACAACCAAGTCGCGAGGAGAAACGGTAATGGATACAAAACGCCGCAATTTGTTATTGATTTTGCTGGGAATTGTGCTGGGTGGTTACTTTTTAAATAACCTCGTCGATCGATATTATTTTCAACCCTTGGAAAGCGAAACCCGTCAAATCGCAACGTTAGAGAAGAAAATTCGCGAGGCCAAACGGCAATTTGGAAAATTGTCGGACAAATTGCCGCGACGTGATGAACTGGAACAGCGAGCGTTACCCGCCAATGGAGAATTGGCGTCGTCGAGTTACCAAGCTTGGCTGTTGAATTTGGTGACCCAATTGGGTTTGACGAATCCAACTGTGGATTCGACAACACCAATCGATGATGGTGAAGTGACTCGGCTGCAGTTCAATGTCAAAGGCAAATGCAACTTGCGGCAGTTAACTCAATTGTTGTTTGAATTTT
>JBGSMY010000007.1:0-19802 GCA_041739975.1 Pirellulaceae bacterium | reverse complement strand
AATAACCAAATGCGAACCACACGAATCGGCACAAATTGGAAGCTCTGGGCGGTCTTAGGTGTGTTGGTAGGCACGACCGCCTTGCCTGCGAATGGTCAACAATTGCTGCAACGTCCCGTTAACAGTTCAGTCAGCACGATTCAAAGCCCGTTTAATTCGGAACTGGTTTACGATGAAGCGACTAGTCCGCGACGAACTGTCTCACAACAACAACAACCAAACACAGCCAGCCCATTTGGCGCTTATCGACCAACTCAGGTTGAATTGAGAGAACCTCCACAGCAGACAGTGCGACAGGAAACAACTAGCTTAAGGCAACCGAGAATTCGACCGGTGATGGTAGGTACCTGGACTGAAAATGACCAAATTCAACATCAAGAAATTGAGCAACAATTCGCGACTGCCAATCAAGTGATGAGTTCACCGCAAGCCGCGGTGGAGTTGCCTGTTGTGGGAGAATCGATCCCATCCGCGCATCATTTTTCAGCCCGTCGTTCGTTTTTGTTCTCCAGTGCATACAGTCCTTGGACTGGTCCGGAAGCGCAACAGGATTCCGTTACCAGTTCCGTCGGATGCTGTGGCGACGAGTGGGACAAGGCATGTAAGCCAGGTGATTGTTGCAATCAATTTGGGATATTCCCAACCCCATTTTCCAGGTCACGTTGTCGCACCTGCGAGTCAGGTTGCAAGTAAAAAAACATTTCCTAACGGCGCGAAGCGGCAACGGCTCGCACATTCGATTTGTAAAAACTTAGTCAAACCAAGTCTTTCCAAATCATTGGGGTGAGTTATTTGCCGCTTTTGATTTTTTCCACGGCTTCGGTTAACTTGGCATCAATTATTCCCAAGGCACCTTTGCCGCCCATGAATCGGCTTTCGACATCCGCCGTGATCGCTTCGATATCAGCCGACCAAAATGTTTCTCGTTCGGCGCGAGTCGCGGGGATCTTGAGTGGCCGAACTAGACGAATGCCAATGCCGATCGCCGGGCTTTCGGTATACCACCAAGGGCTTTTGGGATAGTTAGGGTCAGATTCTTTCCAGGCTTTGTCGTCCGAAGCAAGTCGCGCGGCGCTACGGCACTCTTCGGCTTCCAATTCAAACGATCCACCACGTACGACCCGCGGGTACAATTTTTCGGATTTGACAAATTCATCCGCTTTGACATCTTGACGTTCCGACCAATGCTCGAAGCCTTGTTCGGAATATGCGTCGAGAACCCATTCGGCAACATTTCCGTGCATATCGTAAAGCCCAAAAGCGTTGGCCGATTTGCGACCTTGGCGTCGCCGTTTATCGTTGGAGTTATCCGTGAACCAACCATGTTTACTCAGTTCTTCCGAATCATCACCAAAATAATAAGCGGTTGTTGTGCCGGCACGGCAAGCGTATTCCCATTCGGCTTCGGTTGGCAAGCGATAAAAGTCATCGGTTAGCAAACTCAAATATTTCGTGTATTGTTTGGCGGCGAATTGCGTCATCGAGGCTGCAGGTTGATCATCGCCATCGCCAGCTTCAAATGTGAATGTTGGGTCGTAAAGTGAAGATGGAGCCGTGATTGCGTCGACCTTTCGCTCCTCGGTCACTTCGCGAATACCTTGAAAATTGAATTCCTTGAAGACTTCATCGAGTTTCATGAACGTCTTATATTCGCTCCAAGTCACTTCAAATTTGCTCATCCAAAAAGGCTCGGCGGTAACTTCAATTTGCGGGCCCTCGTCGTCTTTGCGATTTTCTTCGGATTCAGGACTACCCAGCAGAAATTTTCCTCCGGGAATAGGAATCATGGTAAATTTCGCGGTGGTCCCAGGGATTGTGACTTCGTAAGGCACCATAAAGCCGCCGGGGATTTCGACAAATGGACCGTCGGTCGGCCGTTCGGTAACGATCCCAAGTCGCGCCGGTTGGGTAGAATCGGTCGCGGCATTTTGGCTCGTCGCATCAGTTTGCGACCAAGCGTTACGCGGATTCAAAAGGATCGAGCTCGAAAACCCGGCAAGCGCCAACAATGTCATCAATAGTTTTGAGAGTTTCAATTTCATGATAATCCGATTAACCGAGTTTACAGACGCGGCCGCTTTTTTACATAACAAACCGGCCCACCATAGGTTGCTATTATAGTCCAAGCTTGGCCGCTTGGGATTCGGCGGCCAATGTGATTTCACCCACTAAATTAGTTCTCAGCAAACTCCGAATTCTGGAGCCATCAACTGATTGACTTAAGAGGTACATTAGCTTGGTAATCACGGCTTCAATGGTCATATCGCCCGCACTAATGACATCACATTCCTGCAGCGCTTTGCCCGCAGCGTAAACGCCTTGATTCACACTCCCATGCCGGCACTGGGTTACGCTGACGACAATCACACCCATTTCTCTAGCCAATTCCAATGCGTCGACAAATGGACGTTGATCGTGTGGCCCGTTACCTAGTCCATAGGTCTCCAAAATCAGTGCACGTAGCGGTCGGCGAATTAAATTATGAAGCACGGGAACGCTCATTCCAGGAAACAAGCGGAACGTGGCAATCTCCGCCGCTTGAATCCTACATTCCAGTCCAGGCTCGATATGTCGTTGGCGAAACCGATGAGTGTGAATTTCGATTTCTGATTGTGCGGTGACCAGCGGGGGATAATTGGGTGAATCAAAAGCATCGAGACGAGTTGCGCTGATTTTGGTGGCGCGGCAACCGCGAAATAAATAATCTCCAAAAAATAAACCAACTTCAGGAATTTGACAATTTCCGGCAATCAACATTGCCGTCTTTAGATTTTCTCGGGCGTCGTTGCGAACTTGGCCAATGGGCAATTGAGCGCCGGTCAAGATCGCCGGTTTGGCTAATTCAGGTAGTAGCAGCGGAAGTGCTGACGACGTATAAGCCATCGTATCGGTGCCATGCAAGATCACGAATCCATCATATAACGGCTCGTTCTGCCGGATATCTTTGGCCAATTTCATCCAGTGTTCTGGCGACATATTGGCAGAGTCAATTACTGGATCGTATTCGAGAACTTCATAAGCTGGCATGGGCTCGTCATGAAGCTCGGTCATTTGCGACATCTTTTCGGCCAAATACCCCGCTGCGGGGCGCAATCCAGTCGCGGTCGGCTTCATCCCGATTGTGCCACCGGTATTGATGATCAAGACTTTTTTCATCCAATTTCCATTGCGTGTTTAAGCACAAACGGTAACAATAAACTTAGTGCTGCTCGAAATCCCAAGGAAACCCTCCGCACGACCGCGGAAACGACAATTGAAAAGGATTATCTTATGTCAGAATCAGAAAATCGCAATCAACAACGACCGATCATGGTAGACGATTCCGAGGCGAAATGTGTCTATGCAAATTTTTGTCGTGTAACCGGCTCGCCTGAGGAGTTAATCATTGATTTCGGCATGAATGCACAACCGATGGGCAGCAACGATCGTCCTGTGGAGATTACGCAGCGGACGGTACTTAACTTTTATACGGCAAAACGATTACTCCACGCTTTACATATTTCCGTACAACGACATGAAGAAGTCTTTGGCGCGATTGAAACGGACATACAAAAACGAGTACGCACACGCGAAGAATCGGTCACCTAAAACAATCGACACTTAACTAACACTCGACCCATTACGATAACTGCCGCTGTCCGCGTGGCTGCCAATATCCCATTGGCAGAACCCCACGTGGCTGCCAATGTTCCATTGGCAGAACCCCAAGTGGCTGCCAATATCCTATTGGCAGTAGCTGCCTCCCAATGCCCACCCGGCTGCCAATATCCAAATACCCAGCTGACTACTCATATCCACCTTGGAACATCCCCGATTGAAACACTAGTAAATGATCTAGTGTGGCGTTACCACTCAGCTCAGTGATGGTTAAAGTTTGGGAGGTGGTCGCAATTGCCGCGGTGTTTGTGTTGGTTGAGGTTGAGGCGGACGAGGGACGTTATTGTTGTTATTGTTTGCCGCAACCATGGGTGGAGGTGGAGGTGTGAACGATTCACCCCATTTCCAACCAATAGGGGTTGCCAGTTCACGCTCAGCCAACATCGCCCAAGGTGTTCCGGGATGTTCGTTAATGACTCGTTGCAAATAAAATCTAGCTTTCTCGGCCATGGTCGTCGCTTGACTGCCAATATCGAGGGAGTCCGATGACCGCAAGACCCAAGTATTATTGCGTTCGTCCTCAAATTTCAGTTTCGTTTTAATCAAGGCCAACATTGCGTTATACGCTTCGACCCTAACTTTTGCGGCGAGCACTCGTCCGTAAGCCAAATCGTATCCGGCTTGCCAGCGTGGAACGAGCTCCGTTTCCCTGGCGGATTCACCTTGTTTTAGGACCTCGTAAAGTTGGTGCATTTTAGGCTCGAGTAACGCGGCCGCTCGCTGCGCTAAATTTACTTGATTCACGAAAGCCGCTTCATTGAGTTTTGGAAACACTAACACCGGCGACTGTAATGCACCCACTCGAGACAACTGCGCGGCTTGAACCAACGTTTGCCGGGCGCGATTATTTGAGAGTCGTTGTTGATAAGTTGCGATCGAGACATAGTCTGGTTTGTATTTGCGCATTTGATCTTGGTCAAAGAAATACTGCAAATGAGCGGAGTATTCTGCCGTCTCGGATTGCCGCACGCGGCGACCGAGCTGGCGATTGGGGTGAACGGCAAAATAAATTCCACCACTTTCATAACACAAACGAGTCAAGCCAAATGGTCCAAAGCCCGAATCGATCATTTCGAGATCTTCAAAATTTCCACCGGTGTAATCCAGTTGAAGACGTTCGACCATCAGTGATTCGGGGCCTTGCGATACCGGCGCCCACTGGTCGGTTTGATCGTATTGGGGATCGGGATCGACCCATTTGACTTGCGTGACTTCGCGGCCAAAGGGGGCGGGCACACCGACGACATAAACGGGAATTTCCAAATTGGTGACGGTCGCAACAGCTTCGTCCAACCGTGGCAGATCGTCACCCGCTTCGTCCGATACAACAACGATCATTACATTGCGTTCGCGTTGGCCGGTTAAACGATTGACTCGTCGAAGTTTTTGAAAATCGGTGGCGGTTTGAATGACAGCCGAAAACACATATTCCAAACCGGAATCATCGCGCTCAATTCGATCGACGGCTTCTCGCAGCATAGCGCCATCACTTGAGGGTTCGGGCAACATCCGATGAAATGACTGACCAAACGCGTAGACTTGGGTCAGCAGAGGTTGGTCGCCATGTTTGGTAAAGGCCGTTGAACCTTGAGCGGCGATGGTATCCAACTCGCGATAAACCCTTTCAAACCGAGCGCTAATTTCCGCCCGTTGTCTCATTAGGCTTGCCGATTGGTCAAACAACCAAACCACGGTTGTCTTGCGTTCATCAAGAGACAATAGAATTTCCTGGGTTATTCGGTCAATTGCGCCACTGGCGCCCGCCACCGCTTGGCCGACCGACCCCTTGCTCGGTACCGCTGATAATCGATCGGAAGACGCTTGATCGAATTCCAAACTTGCCATGATCGACCCAATTTCAATCGGCGGGGGCGTGATCTCAATAGGATTCTCAGCCACAATTTCTAGAAGAGGAGTCTGATCGGGAGCTAGATCCGAGGCATCAAAGCTATCGGCGCCAATGTTCTGAGCGATAATCGGTTCAAAGGTAACTTGAGTTTGCGGGGGAAGTAAATCCACAATTTCCGTGGCGTCAGCCGTCAATCGCAATTCCCGTTGCGTCGGATCGGGCATAAAAACCTTGGTCAAAACGACCAACAGCATGATGTGGCATGCAAGGCTCAAAAACCACCACGGCGCGTCATTGTCGATGGGCGTTTCAACTTGCCCTGTTCGCAATTGCCACCATCGTTTAAGTGGTTTAAGCATCTATTTCTCCCGAGTATCCGGTTCAAACCGCCGCCCTAGAGTATTTTGGATCGCAATAATGGACTGGGCAAGAGTAGTTCTGGGAAAATTCGCGAGTTTGTGGCATTCATTTTTTCGAAATCAGTGTCCATAATGCCTGCTACGGCTAATCGTAACCCAGAAGCAATCGAGATTACAAAGAGTATGGAAGGCCAAAGCGGAACAATTTCAGAGCACTCCGACGATCCGCAGAAGAGCTTGGTCGCGTCATTTACCAGATTCGAGCAAGAATTTCGGCTTAAATATCCGGTGGCTTGGTGGCTGACACTGGTGGCACCGGTCGTTATTACATTCATAGCCCTGCTTGCGGTTGGAATGATCTGGGATTGGGAGAAAGCTCGTAATCTCGTATCTCATTCGATTTTGACCTTTTTCGTGTTCGGACGGTTTATCATTTTGGTCGGCATCGATAACAACGCCGATGTCGACAAATACAACATTTCTCTCGAACCGAGTGAGTTGTTTTTTCTAGTGACCTATATGGACTTTGTGGCAGCGTTGTTTGTTGCGGTCCACATGGGCATTCTTTTTCGAATCCCTTATGTCGGTCCCAAAATTGCAATGTTAGTTTGGGACGGCAAATTCTTGATGGATTCGCAACCCTGGATTAAACGAATTGCTTACCTGGGACTGGTATTATTCGTAATCTTTCCCACTTCAACGACCGGCAGCATTGGTGGCTCAATATTCGGACGACTATTGGGATTGTCGCGCATGGTCACCGTATCTGCTGTGTTGCTGGGCAGTGTGTTGGGAAACGGGATCATGCTGGTATTTGCTAAATGGATTAATCAGTTTGTGAACCCCAACAACATGTGGGTTAAAATTGTGGGCATCGCGATTATCATTGGCTTGATCGTGTTGTTGGAGCGCCGGTACAACAAAGCTAAAAATCGATTTATCGACAAGAAATCGCACGAAACCGATCAGAGTGCGGCGGATGGTTAACATGCATCTCAGCTCAAGGAGATTGCTAACTCAAATCTCAAGGAAACGTAACTAATCTTTCTAGGCGAGCACAACTCAGCTCGCATGCAAAATTCAACCATTGAATGGTCGAAAATTCGATCAGGCGTTGTGAAACAAAATCGTGCCCCAAAAATTCCGGATCCTGAATCAAGAAATCATCGATTGTCAGCAATGCCCACGTTTGATTGAGCATTGCCAAGCCATTGGGCAATCAAAACGCAAGGCTTATCAAGATCAAGATTATTGGGCCAAGCCGGTTCCCAATCTTGGTACCCTGCCGGCGTCCCTTTTGCTGGTCGGTCTAGCCCCGGGCGCACACGGCGCTAATCGTACCGGGCGGATGTTTACTGGCGATGAAAGCGGCCGCTGGCTATTTCGCGCTTTACACCGCGCCGGTTTTGCCAATCAATCGACTTGGCAGGCTAATAACGATGGTCTGAAATTGTTAGACTGCGCAATAACCGCCGTTAATCATTGCGCGCCACCAGACAACAAACCAACACCGCTCGAAATGGCAGCTTGTACTCCGTTTCTGGCGCAAACGATTCAATTATGTAAACCGCGAGTCATTCTAGCTTTAGGGCAGATTGCATGGTCGCGAACTTGGAGACAATTGAATTTGCAAACGCCGTTGGTTGATTCTGAACGAAAGCCCCCGGTGGCCAAACATAAATTTGCACACGGTTTACAAATACAATGGCCCGATGGCCGTTGGCTGTTGGGTAGTTATCATCCCAGCCAACAAAATACGTTTACGGGCCGACTAACAGAAAACATGTTGGATAGTGTCTTTTCCAAAGCGCGAGACTTACTGACCGAATCTGCGTCTCAATAAAAATGCCTCATTGATAACGATCTGGCCTTAATCGGTAAGATTGAACAATTCCAGATTGCATATCACTCGCCAACACGAAAATTCTGCCAAGACCACTAGGTGGTGGGAGAATTCAGCATCTTACGCAAATGCTCGCGGACCTCTTTGACCTTAAGTGGCATATGGATAACGGCATGATTTTCAGCCGACGTATCGACCAACGACTCCCAGTGTGATTGTTTTGAATCCAGCATCAAAATCAACGGCAACTTCTTGGTCATTTGCCCGGTAGAAAAGTCATTAAACGCTTCCACGCCAGCCATCCCCAATTGTGAGCAACCAATGATAACGGCGTCGGCCGGAATCGATTCCGCTGGATCCAGATTGGCAAACCTTTCGTAGGCGCGCAATGGACTGCTCATAATCAACACGCGATAGCCAACTTCTTTTAGTTTTTCGCGAAACGCGTCCTGGATTTTGGGGTTAGTTTCGACCAACATGATTGAGTGATTTCGCCCCTCATCTTGCATCGACATCAGTTTGGCGTATTGTTCCGCATGTTGTTGAATCAAGGCCGGGTCATATATTGTGGCATCGCCGGATCGGATTGCGTTGATCACACCGTCGATTTCGATCACCGCTTGGGATGGATTTTGAATTCGCGAATCCGGATTTAAGTCCATCATGCGGTTGATCAAAATCACAACACGATGAGCAATTTGGGGGACGTAGTTGGTGATCGGCGCAATTTCCTTAAATCGTTTGGGTGACAAACGTTTAATGCGCTCCCGCGTTTCGTAAAGTGGCGGGGCTCCAGCAATCATGTGATACAACATGCAGCCGAGAAAATAAATATCGCTCCGCTGATCATTGCGACGGACGTTGGTTAGTTTTTCAAGTCCAGCGTAATCGACCGAGCGCGGTCCAAAGGAGCCATCGGCATCGTCGTCTTCTGCAGCGTTAACGGCGGCTAGACCAAAATCGACCAGTTTCGCTTGACCGCGACTCGACAACAACACGTTGGACAATTTCATATCGCGATGACAGATACCGCGTTTCATGGCATAGTCCAATCCGCTTGCCAGGTCGCGGGCAATATCAAGTGCGGCGGAAATTTTTAATTTGCCTTGGGTGCGGACATAATCTCGTAAATTTTGACCTTCGACAAAATCCATCACCATGTAACAGCGACCGCGTTCCAACTCCACCTCGTGAATCGGCACGATATTGGGGTGCCGCAAATCCATGACCGTACGCGCTTCTTGAATAAATCGGTCGCGAGCGGTTTCGTCGTCGGCATATCGATTGCGCAAGACCTTGACCGCTTTGACATCGCCCGTTTTCTTGTGAACGGCGCGATACACTCGGGCAAACGTTCCGGCACCAACCAAATACAGTAGTTTCCAGTTCCCGAAAAAGTAACCGCGTCGGTTCCCCTCTTTCAATCGGGTTAATTGCCAGTTCGTGAGATATTCCTGCTGGACCAGCGCTTTCTCAAATTGCTCGACCGGTATATTGCGTCCCCCTAACGAAGACAGCACTTGGTCGATCTGATTCATTTCCAGCAAATGACTTTCGTAGATGAGCTGGGCAAGTTGATCAGTGGTCTGTTCGCTCATGCGGATCTTAAAATTAGAGGTTATCGGTTCAATGGGACATCTAAAAAATTAACCACCAGCAAACGCCTGCCGATCAAATCTTCTGTCAATCTATGTTATTCCAAGCTAATAAATCGTTCAATGATTCCGAGGAGTCCTTCCCCACTCTTTATCCGGTTTTTCGGAGGCTTGTACCATTTTTCACTGATTTTGACGGATAATCGGCTTGGGCCTTGAGTCCTCCCTGCCTTTGAAAGCCCTTTTTCATTCCCCGAGCACCAACAGCTGGCACTCGTCGGATCAATTGAGAGCAACGAAAAATGCTTGCCCGTTTACCCGACGGGCAAGCATTCGACAGGGAGATATGATTTATATGGCGACTTTACCGCGTTACCGAGAATCGACTTGTAGTAACTTGTTGGCAGTTGCGATAATCGGGTTTTCGCGAAATTATTCCGAGGCCTCATCGTTGGGCGAGCCATTGCGATAGGAATCTCGTTCGCGACGTGTGGCTTCCAAATCAAACATTAAATATTTCATATCGAGCCGCAATTGACCCAGGGCATCTTGGATCAAATCTAAAATCCGACGACGTCGGCGAGTGTATTCCACAACTCGCGTCAATGGCAACGACAATTGTTCACGATACTCTGCCGGCAATTTGTCGATCGCGGCGACTAAGTTTGTCAAGTCTGATGGAAGTTGTTCGGCGACGGTCTCTGCAGCGTTCGTTTTCATTGGTTGGGTCCTGGAATCGAATGTGGTGATTGATGTTTACCGATAGATGCAGGTGCAATGCCAAACAATTGAAGCGTCTTTGAAATTGATTGCTAAGTAGCCGAGTAGCGGTAAGTTATGACTATTGTGGCCGAGTTGGCTCGACTGTTTTTATGTTGCGTTTAATCAACAACTTCTGATCTGGATTGAATGGATTCAACTTGCTATAAGCCGTGACGACGGGCGCCAAGTCATCAACTTGTTGGTGCGCCTCGCGAATTTTTGCCGGTGATTTATCTAATTTTTACGAGGATTTGAAGGAATTCGGCAGGCTTTTCTAAGGAAATCCAAAGTTGCGCAGCGTCTGGCTCGGCGCATCAAAATCCACTGCGTTTACCAAATTCAACCATGATGTTTTAATTCAACACTCGACTAGGTGAACTATGCGGCGGTTGTGGAAGCCTCGGATTCAATCTCGAACGAGCGAAGTTCGTCCGGAAAGCCTGAGGCGGTTCCACGAATTTGTCGTAGCCATCATTTGGTTTATTCTGACCATTCTCTGCGTGTGCCGGTCTGACGAATCCGCGGCTTGGGGTCTGATGCCGCAAGTACCAACACGAGACTCCGCGACGGCTATTTGGCGATTTCTACGCGCCGATTGCGACGTGCCGATGTCGAAGTGGCAGATCCGCCCAGTTGATTGGTCTGACGAATTGGTCGATACGCGGCAAGCCGTGCGTGTGGAGTTCGTAAATGGACACGGTAGTGAATTGTTGGTGGTTTCGGAGCCGGAGCCAGCGCTAATTATTGATGAACTAAATTTTCACGTTCGTTGCTGGGCAGAGCATCCTGGAATCGGCCTGTTCGTGCGAGCCGTTTTACCAGAAACGCTCAACCCGGACGGTTCCGGGCCAATCACGGTCTTAATCGCTGGCCCGACGGCCACCGTTACCGGACAATGGTGTGAATTGAGTTTTGACAAAAATGGAGCATCTCAACTCGCTAAAGAATTTCAACGTCAATTGTGGGGTTTGCGTCGACAATTCGGGCCGGAATTGTCCGCTCAAAACGCTTATGTCGACCAAGTAATCCTGAACCTCTACTCGGGAACGGGCGAACAAAAAATTTATCTCGAGCCTCCGCGTGTTATTGGATTTGCCCAGCGACATAAGCCCCGTGAGCTAACGCGCCATCCTATCATTCACGATTCGTCAGTCAAACTTACGAGTCACCAACAGGAGGGCCGAGAACCGGCGTTGGTTCGTCGCAATGGTACCGTCCTCGAACATCAAGGCGAACCGTTATTACCAAAAGTTGTCCAGCACAATGGAGAACCGCTAACGGCCCTCGCAGCGCTGGGCTTTAACACTATTCAGTTGTCGGCTACGGCAACCGATTTGCAACTGCAGGAGGCTCGTGATTTGCGACTGTGGCTGATCTGCCCTCCACCAGCTTCGATTGGTATCAAACCAATTACCTCGCAGTTTGATCGAGTACTGGCATGGAGTCTCGGTGAGAAGTTAGGCGAAGCCGAGTTGTTGACCACGCAACAGCGTTGCCACGATTTGCGTCAGCACGATTTTCGCAGCGATCGACCGATCGTGGCCAGCGTAACCGGCGACTGGTTGGGCTACAGTCAATTCCTCGATGTGGTAATCCTTCAACAACCCACCTGGGGAAGCGACTTTCCGTTGCATCGCCTGCGCGAATGGGTGCATGAGGTTCGCGAATCTTTGGGAAACCGCATTCCCCTTTGGGTGGATTTGACCACGGAAACGCCTGCCAATTTAACTCGGCAAGCAATTGCGATGACCAGCCAAGCACCCCCAACACCTTGTGAACCGCAACGCTATGAGTATGCGACCTTGCAGGCCGTGGCGGGCGGCGCACGTGCAATTCGATGCCAATCGCGAACGCGACTCGATGCCACGGACCCAGTTTCCCGACTGCGTGCCATTAATCTGGAATGGCTTAATCGCAAACTGAATCAAATTGAACCGTGGTTGGTTGGTGGCACGGTGATGGGCGACGTACCCAGTCGACAAGCCAATTTACAGATTACATCGTTAAAAACAAATCGCGCCCAATTATTGATTTGCCAACAGTCAACAGGCAACGAAGCTTGGGTGGTTGGCGATGTCAGCGAACAGAACGTTTTGTTTCGCGATATTTATTCGGCCGTAGCTGATCGCGGCTACTTGCTGGCTGATTACGGGCTAATTCCTATCAATTATTCGGGACAAGGGGTTGAATCAAACCAGATCCAACTCGATAAAGTTGGCAGTTCGGCTGCGATCGTCATGACCCAAGATCCGTTGGTCATCAATCGTTTGAGTTCGAGCTATCAAGTCGAATCCCGTCGGCCACTGACTGATCTGCGACTGGAACTTACTCAGCATTGGTTGGTCGTTTCACAACTGGTAAACAACCAACTTATCCAAATGGGGCAAGCTGTTCCGGCCGCCGCCAGCGCGCTCGATGATGCCACAGTATTGGTAAATCGCGCCGGGACGCTCATGCGCGACGGCAGTCCAATTACCGCCATTCAACATTTGCAAGGTGCGGAGCAGAAACTGGCGATCGTACGACGCGAGTTGATCTCGGCGGCCAGACAACAATTTTCGCCAAGAAGTTCCGTGCCTCTTACGACACACTTCAGTTTTTTGCCATTGCATTGGCAATTGTTGCAGCGAACACAAGAAGTTTCTTGGCAAGCCAATGGACTGCCGGGAGGCGATTTCGAAAACCTCGAGCACCTGCTCGCCGCCGGCTGGGAAAATTCTCGTAGCAGCGATACGTCGATTAAGACTTTAGTAGAGTTGTCTTCACAGGCCAAAGTTGCCGGCGAGTTTGGCTTGAAATTGGCAGCTCAATCGCAATCGGAAATTACTAGTTTGGTGCATTCGACGCCGCTCAAGATCTCGTCGGCACCCGTGACAATGGCTTCCGGGAAACTGTATCGGATCCACGGTTGGATTAACGTCCCTCAGCTTATCTCTGGCAGCCGTGAAGGCTTGGTCATATTTGATTCGGTGGCCGGCCGCGACATGGGGCTACGGATTAATAAAACTGAGGGCTGGGAAGAATTTACATTATATCGTTCGACGATTGAACCCACTTCGATGCGACTTTCGTTTCACTTGACCGGAATAGGCGTCGTGCTCTTGGATGAAGTCACGGTTACGGCGATCGACTTGCCCCCAGAGATCGCCGAACGAATTCAAGCGGATTCGATCGAATCGATTAGAATTCGATAAGCGCGTGAATGGATGGTCTATTCGGACTTTGCTGGCTGACGGCCGAAAGCCTCGGATTTCGCCCGATATTTGCATTTGCCCACAATGGATTAATGTGGGACAATAGTGAGTCACGGTACGATCACTTTTTTGGGTTAATGAATGGAACCTTGGTCTCCAGAGTCTTGGCGTCTCAAGCCAGCAGCACAACAACCACAATATCCTGATCTCGATCAATTGGAGCAAACGTACCAACGTTTGTCTCGGCTGCCTCCCCTGGTGACCAGTTGGGAAATCGAGAGCCTTAAACAGCAACTTGTTCAAGTGGGTCGCGGTGAAGCTTTTTTATTGCAAGCGGGAGATTGCTGCGAAAACTTGGAAAGCTGCGAAACGGCAGCGGTTGTCCGCAACCTCAAAGTTCTAATTCAAATGAGCTTTGTCCTAATTCATGGAAGTATGCGAAAAGTCGTGCGGGTTGGCCGCATGGCGGGACAATACGCCAAACCCCGATCTTCAGATGTCGAGACGCGTGGTGATGTGACCTTGCCGGTGTATCGCGGGGATATTGTCAATCGCACGGGATTTTCCGCTAGTGACCGAACACCGGATCCCGAGCTGATGTTGCGTGGTTACGAACGAGCAGCCCTAACGCTTAATTTCATCCGCAGTCTCATTGGCGGCGGATTTGCCGACTTGCACCACCCAGAAAACTGGGAGCTTGATTTTCCTTCGGGCTCTGTTCGTGCAATCGAATACAACCAAATGGTGCAATCGATTACACGTTCTTTGCGGTTTATGGAAGCCGTTCAAGGAGCGTCCATTCGCGAAAGTTATGGAATCGATATTTTTTCGTCGCATGAAGCATTGCATTTACTGTACGAGCAGGCGCAAACGCGACGTGTCCCGCGAAGAGATGGATTTTATAACCTCAATACGCATTTTCCCTGGCTGGGCTACCGGACTTCAAACATCGACGGAGCCCATGTCGAATATCTTCGCGGTATCGCCAATCCGATTGGACTCAAAGTTGGTCCCAATTCGACAGGCGATCAAATTGTGGAATTAATACACAGACTCAATCCCATCAATGAACCCGGACGAATGACACTCATTCATCGTTTGGGATCACAACAAATCGCCCAATCCTTACCACCGTTAATCGAGGCTGTCCGCCAAGCAGGGCTTGCCGTGGTGTGGTGCTGCGATCCGATGCACGGCAATACCTTTGCAACCCAAAGCGGAGTAAAGACTCGGCGATTTGATCAAATTGTGGCTGAGTTAGTGAGCGCCTTTGATATCCATCGCGCCTGCGGCTCGCAATTGGGCGGCGTTCATTTGGAATTGACCGGTGACAATGTTACCGAATGCTTAGGCGGTTCGGCTCCCGTCAATGAACTTGACCTATCGCGCGCATACAAAAGTGCCGTTGATCCTCGTTTAAATTATGACCAAGCAATGGAAATGGCCTTTTTGATTTCAGAAAAAATGAGAGCCGACGGCTAAACAATTCCGACCTCACGGTGCCTGGATTGGCTCGTGCCGACAACTTAGAAATCAGACCAAGTCGGATTCGTTTGCGGTAACAACTTTTCCACCACTGATCCCATTTTGACAAGCGGCAAAAATCGCACGTTTATGTTATCGGAAAAAATACAATTTTTTCCTGCAACCCCTACTTGAACCGCCAGCCTATCGCAAAAAATTGACCCTAAAAATTGAAGTGGTTGTCAAGCCGCAAAAATAATTTTTCTTGCCGTTTGACAGAAGTGCTAGCGTTCCTAAAATCAGGCTCCGCAGCAAACATACCGCCGGAAAATTTGCTGGGGACAATTGATCAAACAGGAGTCGCGGGAGGCGACCCGGTGCGATTTTGCCAGGGTTTGGCATTTTCCGTGACGAACGGAGCACCGGTGCACTGGATAAGGCAAGAACACGGAGTTTCGACAGGACGTGGCACTTACACCCGATTTTGATTACGATTCAACAGAGAATCGGACATTCCGCGATCGCCTGCGGCAGGTGGCGGGGGCTCGACATTACGAGTGGTGGTTCAGCACTGGCAATTGCTTGGCAGTGCAGCCAATGCGAGTAATCGTGTTTGCCGATTCGGAATTTGAACTGCGCCGTCTTCAACGAGATTGTTTGGTCGCCTTGCGATCGGTAACTGACGCGTTGCTGGGCCCTGCGAGCGTGTTGGAATTCCGAGTTCGTGAGTTCGAATCGCCAAGTGTAAATTTGGTATCCAGTCCAAGCGAACCGCGAAACTTGGTTAGTCAAAGCTTGGCGGCAGGTTTAGGGCCGGACGAAAAAGTCGCCATGGAATTGACAAGAATCTCAAGTCGTTTGCCGATGAGTACCGGAGGTAACGTCGTTACCGACTCAAGAAATCTGGGAGTTGATCCCAATGGGTTCGATTCGCCGAGACCGATCCGCAGTGTTGGCGCGAAATCAAAAGAAGTGGTGCCGTTTACGGAAACGAAAAACAGACCTATGGCTACCAGACATCGAACTACCGAATCAACACTAGCAACGGCCAATGAGTCGCCGACTGCTAATGGTGTTGCTCGGGCGACGACCGGTGGGCTGGGGCAATTTCAATATGGGCAAGCCAACGAGTTGGCGCGGGTTTCGATCGAACAGGTTTTGCAGGTGCCTGGACAATATTCGCCACTAATGCTTGTGGGTCCTCACGGATCGGGTAAGACTCATTTGTTGGAAGGGATGGTCGACCACTTTCGCCGTCAATCAAAAAACCACCGATGTGTCTACATGACGGCGGAACAGTTTACGAATTCTTTTGTGCAAGCGCTCCGCGGTTCTGGCCTACCCATGTTCCGGCGGAAATATCGCGATCTTCAATTTTTAGCGATTGATGATATTCAGTTTTTTGCGGGCAAAAAAGCGACAATCAATGAGCTGCAATATACGATTGATCATTTGACCCGCAATGGCCGACAGATCGTTTTTGCGGCTGACCGTCCGCCTATTGAATTGACTGAGTTTGGCCCCGAACTAATGACGCGATGCACTGCGGGCTTAGTCTGTCCGGTACAATATCCTGACAAGCAGGCTAGGTATCAAATTTTGGAACAGTGGTGCCGGCAACGAGGCGTGATTGCCAAACCTGAAGTGCTGGAACTGCTGGCCTCACAAATTACTCGCGACGCCCGCAGGCTGTCTGGGGCTATAAATCGGCTACGTGCCGCAATGTTGACTGAAACCAATGGCCATGAAGTGACATTGGAGATGTGCAGCCGCGTATTGCAAGATTTGTTGGTGGTTAACAGCCATTCGACCAGTTTGTCGCGAATCGACCAAGTCGTATGCGAAATGTGCGGTGTCGATTCGGTAGAGCTAAAATCAGAAAATCGCGGCAAGAAAATCAGTACCGCGAGGATGTTGGCGATGTGGCTATCACGTCGTTATACGAGTTCTGCTTTGTCGGAAATAGGCGATTATTTTGGCGGCCGCAGCCACAGCACGGTAATTGCTGCCGACAAACGCGTGACCGACTGGATCAATCGCCGCGATAAAATTCAGATCGTCAATTCCAGCTATCCCGTATGTGATATGGTTCAAAGGATTGAAAGTAAATTGCGGATAGGTTAGTAGACTGCGGCCTTAAGTTGAACTGCGTAATTTGGGCGATTGCCGCTGACTTGTTTTTGGCTTGTTTGACAATCTTTTACGAATGCACCTGCGCAACCGCCAAACTTTTGCCCCACCTTTTTCAGATGTTCTGAGGATTGGGCTTGTAACCCCATTAAAATTCCAGTATTTCTCGTCGCGAATTCGGACGCACCATACTCAGTGAACCGCTGTCGGTTGCTAGGTGTGACTCGCGTGATATGACTTGGAAAAACGGATTTTTCGCATGCTCAAAAAACTTCAACGACATGGTTTGTACGCGATCGGGTTGTGTCTGATTTTAATCACCACGTCCGGATGTTTTGGCGCTGCCGCGCAATTGTTTTATGTCCTTTACGGGCATAAAACGAAAGCAGCTTATGCGGGTTTAGAAGGCAAAAAAGTCGCCGTGATTTGTGTGTCGGACGAAGTGACTTATGGACCCGACACATTGACTCAAGTTGTAAATAAGTTAGTCAGCCGACAATTGGCAACGAACGTCAAACGAATTTCGATAATTCCACCTTCGACGATCGATAGTTGGGTCGACATGAATGGCTGGAATGAAGTTGATTATGTTGAGATCGGTCGAGGCGTCAAAGCCGACATGGTCGTCGCAATTGAAGTGGGCGGCTTTACAATCCATGACGGCAAAACCTTGTTCAAGGGCCAGTCCAACGTGACGGTTACCGTTTATAATGCGAAGGCTGGCGGGGAAGTTGAGTACGTTTACGGACCAACCGATTATGTATTCCCCAAAGTGGGCCGGCCGATCATGCAAAGCAGTGAACAGCAATTTGAAACTATTTACTTGGCAAAATTGTCGGATCAGATTTCCCGATTATTTTACGATTCGGATTCGCTGGATGAAGTCGCTGACGATGCGACGTTTATGCGTTAATCCAAAGTTCTTCGTCGTTTAAAAATATCCACACCAATTTAGGCGTCCAATGCGCGAATTCGGCCGTCATTTGCCGGAATTGCCGATTTGGGTAAATAACCCCTCATATAGCCCTTGAATTCGACTGATTGGCTTGCAATCGCCATGTGTCACATTGCCACAAGGATATCCCAGTCGGGTAAAAAAACTTAGACTGTGATGGCATTGATCGCAAAGCCAAGACTTTGCGCCAAGACATTCCGGATGTGCCCTGGCTTAACCTTTCATTGGGGAGAATTCCATGTCGGCTAATCGAGATCTGATTGTGGCTGAACTGATTGTTGCTTATTGGATGGAAATCGAAACGGTTATGAACTATATCGCCCATTCCAACAATTTGGATGGCGTGCGGGCGGAAGAAATCAAAAAAAGTTTGGCTGCTGACATACCAGCTGAATTGACCCATGCCCAGACGTTGGCCAAACGAATCAAAACGATAGGTGGAAATGTACCGGGAAGTGCGGGTTTTAAATCTGCGCAAAGTTATTTGCAACCTCCGGCAAAGACAACCGATGTGGTTGCCGTCATTAAGGGTGTAATTGCGGCAGAAGAATCGGCCATTGACCAGTACAACAAAATCATCAAACTGTGTGACGGCGTCGACTATGTAACTCAGGACTTGTGTATCCAAGCGTTGGGTGACGAAGAGTCCCATTTGCGAGAATTCCGCGGGTTCCTCAAAGAATACGAGGGTGCCTAATCGGCAATCCTGCCCCAATTTTTCGCTGACGCTGGACTTTTGGCTGGTTTTCGCCAAAATAGAAGAAACGTTAGGTATCACCTCAAGGAGTTTAAGTCAATGAGCGTAATGTTAACAGAAACTGCCGCCAAAGAAGTCAAACGCTATTTGACGGAAGGTCAACATGGCCCCGACGCTATGCTGCGAGTTGCTGTTGTAGGCGGTGGTTGCAGTGGGTTTAACTATAGTCTGAATATTGCTTCGGACTTTGATGAAGCCAACGACATCAAAAGCGAACAATTTGGCGTGCCGGTTGTCGTCGATAAAAAAAGTGCTTTGTTTTTGGAAGGCACTTCGGTCGACTATTACGAAGGACTGGATCAACGCGGATTTCAATTCAACAACCCCAACGCCAAAAAAAGTTGCGGGTGCGGAAATTCATTTAGCGTGTAACCGATCCATTTGGACTCTTTCCGGGGACTTGGTTGCCGGGGAACTTGATTCATTGCAAAGCGTTGCCGAGCCAAACCTTGTTGTTGTGATTTGGCAAATGATTTAAAAAAATACTCGGTTCAATCAGAAACTGGTTCAACAAACATTTGTATCAACAAACAAACCTTGAAAAGTTAGTTCCTGCCCTGACTGGTTTAAAGTCAGGGTTTTTTCTTTTGGTACTTCCAAGAAATTAAATAAACTCCGAGAAAAAGAGTTATCTTTGTTTCTTGCAATCGCATCGTCCAAGGCCCGCCACAAAAAATCCTGAGTAAACGGAATTTGGGACGAGTCGATTTGGGACAGGAAAATAGAGGGCAGGAAAATGTTGGACAAGAAAATGTTGGACAAGAAAATTTGAAGACAAGAAAATTTGAGGACAAGAAAATTTGAGGACAAGAAAATTTGAGGACAAGAAAATTTGAGGACAAGTAGATTTGAGGACAAGTAGATTTGAACTCATTTAAGAATTTGAGTGCATAAAGGTGGCATCGCAAATTAGGTCAAGCGATATGTATAACGTTCGAGGGGACAGAAAAAGAAGAAATACAGACACCGGATACCAACCACGATAATCAATGCTGATTTCAACCTCACTTTGGCCATTCAATCTCCCTTTTCCTCAATTTTCCAGTCCTCCTATTTTCCAGTCCTCCAATTTTCCAGTCCTCCTATTTTCCAGTCCTCCTATTTTCCTGTCCTCCAATTTTCCTGTCCTCCAATTTTCCTGTCCTCCTATTTTCCTGTCCTCCTATTTTCCTGTCCTCCTATTTTCCTGTCCTCCTATTTTCCTGTCCTCCTATTTTCCTGGCCTCCTATTTTCCTG
>JBGSMY010000382.1:0-4605 GCA_041739975.1 Pirellulaceae bacterium | reverse complement strand
GAACGCTCGATGGGATTTGGCATCGGCGAATGAGCGCTCGATAGTTTGCCCACGCTTGCGGTAGATCTCTTTCACGTCTTCCCTTGCCATTTTTTCCTTTTCAACTGCGGTCAGCACGAATACCCCAGGGCTTGTCCCGGGGATGTTTCTGTTTTTCACTACACCCCGCTGGCATGCCAAATCTTTTCAACTGCGATCACCACGAATACCCAAGGGCTTGTCCCGGGGATGTTTCTGTTTTTCACTACACCCCGCTGGCATGCCAAATCTTTTCAACTGCGGTCAGCACGAATACCCCAGTGCTTGCCCCGTGGATATTTCTGTTTTTCACTACACTCAACGTTCCATTAAATCTTTTCGTTTGCCGATGGGAATACCCAAAGGTATTCGTGCGGACCGAAATGAAAGGAATATGTGGGAGGCGCCCATGTAGTGAAAAACAGAAGTATCCCCGGGACAAGCCCTTGGGTATTCGTGGTGAGCGCAGCGGTAATTGTGAGGCGAGCGTTGTGTAGTGAGAAGCAGAAACGTCCCCGGGGCAAGCCCTGGGGTATTCTGCAGTGCGCGCGGCCGGGGAAAAATTTATAGTTGCGATGGCATGTGGTGAAAAACAGAATGATCCCCGGGACAAGCCCTGGGGTATTCTGCAATGCGCGGCCGGCAAAATTTTTTAGTCGCGCTGGCATGTAGTGAGAAACAGAATGATCCCCGGGACAAGCCCTGGGGTATTCTGAGATGCGCGAGACAGGTAATAAATTTCATCGGCTGGGAGGTTGTGTAAAACAGAACTAGCGGCATTTAGCGATGTGTGCAAATATCAAAGGAATTTCAGCCTGCTTGTTTTCTGGCTAAAACCTCCGACACTATTAACTTTGGCGATACACAAATTCTCACAAAGACTTATTCTTTGGTAGATAGGGTTGATTAAGGCTAGGGAGATGGTCATGGCAAAAGTTACTGGAATCGGCGGCGTGTTTTTCAAGAGCACAGGCGATCACAAGGCACTGGCCGCTTGGTACCAACAACATTTGGGGATGCCACTTGAACCCTGGGGTGGTGCGGTGCTGCGTTGGCCCAATGATCTCGCCGAAGACAAAGGTTTGACCGTTTGGCACGTGGCAAAACCTGACACCCAGTGGTTTGCACCCAGCAATGCAAGTTTTATGATCAACTACCGCGTCGATGACCTCGACCAACTCCTCGAAAACCTTCGCGCTGCTGGGGTCGAAGTCCTCAATGGCCCCGAATCACATGAAAACGGCAAATTCGCTTGGATCGCCGATCCCGACGGCAACAAAGTTGAATTGTGGGAACCAAAGCTCTTTGAAATGAAGGAAAACGCTAGTTAAGATATTAGCGCTGTTGAGTGCGGTGGCCGAAAGCTAAAAACCCGCATCGCTTTGGATAACTTGAAATACGACGACAAAAATTTCTTTCGCCGTTTCTCAAAACAACTTTTGCGCAGTGCAAGCAATTCGATTGACCTTTTGTTGATGGGTAATTAAACATGAGCACAACGAGCCACCACGACGAGAAAATCGCCAAAATGACCTTCTCGTCGGTGTACCCCCATTATGTAACTAAAGTCGAAAAAAAAGGGCGAACGAAGGCCGAACTACATCAAGTCATCGAATGGCTGACGGGCTTCAAAGAAAAAACGCTGCAAAAGCTGATTGACGACAAAGTGACGTTTGAGCAGTTTTTTAAGAAAGCCAAACTCAATCCCAAAGCTCACTTAATCACGGGTTCGATTTGCGGCTATCGCATTGAAGACATCGAAAATCCACTCACCAAACAAACTCGGTACTTAGACAAATTGATCGACGAGTTGGCCAAGGGGCGGAAGATGGAAAAAATTCTTCGCACGGAATAAGTTCATGCGACCAGCTTTTCTCGATCCACATCGATCAGTCTGTTCGAGACGAAAGGGAACGAATTGAAAGCAAAACGCATTGGTCAAATCAAAAAACTGGTTCGTTATCCCGTCAAGTCCATGTCTGGGATCGATCTGGAACAATCGTCGCTAGGATGGCATGGATTGAGCGGCGATCGGCGTTTTGGTATGCGGCTCGTGGAACAGACTAGCGATTTTCCTTGGTTGACTGCCAGCAAATTTCCTGAATTGTTGCTGTATCGCCCAACCGATTTCGATGCCCAAACGCCGGAACAACTTCCCACGCGCGTGAGGTGTCCCACCGGCCAACTGTTTGATATTCACAGCCAAGAACTGCGATCGGATATCGAGCGGCGTTCTGGATTTCGGGTGGAGTTGATGGCTGCGAAGCACGGTATTTTTGATGACGCATTGATTTCGCTAATTGCTTCATCCACGGCAGCCCAAGTCTGCCAGGAAGCTGGAGTGCCGGAGGATTGTCGGCGGTTCCGAGCCAACATTGAAATTGAAGGCGACGATCCGTCGGCGTTTATGGAAGATAACTGGGTGGGCCAAACGATCATCTTTGGCGAATCTCGCGATTCTCCAGCCGTGTATATCACAAAACGCGATGTGCGTTGCAAGATGTTAAGTCTCGATCCGGATACTGCGGAGCACCAACCGATGGTGTTGAAGACAACTTCGCGACTCAATGATACAAACGCGGGAGTTTATGGCACGGTGATCCGAATCGGAAACATAAAGGTGGGCGACCTGGTGTTTTTGCAAACGAATTGAAACGGGTTGAGAAAACGACCGTTGGCGCGGATCGAGGACAACGACAACAGAATCGTCGAACGTATCCTTGAGGAGGTCATACGACATGAAAGCCGGAGGCAAAAATCCGACGACTATTGACGAGTATATTGCCGGATTTCCTGCCGATGTGCAGGACATACTTCAGAAAATTCGCGGCATTGTCAAAAGCGCGGCACCCGAAGCTGAAGAAACCATCAAGTACCAGATTCCGACGTTTGTTTTGAACGGGAACTTAGTACATTTTGCTGCTTTTGCGAAGCATATTGGTTTGTATCCAACCCCTTCGGCCATCGAGAAATTCAAAGACGACTTAGTCGACTACAAGTCAGCGAAAGGATCCATTCAGTTTCTATTAGATGAGCCTATCCCCTATCGATTGATCAAGCGGATCGTAGAATTTCGAACGTCGGAGATCCGGAAATTAGCGGCCAGTAAGGCTGGCAAACGAAAATGATGCCACCGAATACGTCGCCTAATGGGTCGTGCGAAGCCATATAGAGGAAATAAGCATGGCAATCGAGCGAACTTTTTGAAGCCGGCAATGTCTGAGGAGCAGTCGATGAAAGTTGTGTTCGAAGAAGATGCCGCAGTTCGATTGACAATAAAGATGCGGATCCAGGGGAAGTGAGTTGGCGGATTGCGCCCGGCAGCCGGACCATTGTCCTTGGAGGCGATTGGGAATGCGCATTTTCGGGAGCGGTTGCTTACCTCCAATGGGTTGGGGATTGATAGGTTTTTAGTCGGGAGTATTTGTTTTGGCAATATCTTTTGAAATGGCCCAATTTCCGCGCTCAAATGCTTATCTCCCCGATTGGGTTTTGGCGAGTGTAAGTGGCGGTGCCAACTCGATTTGGTTAACCGAATGGTTGACTTCTGTGCTCGACTTGCGGCCAGGAATGAACGTTTTGGACTTGGGCTGCGGTCGGGCGGCGTCTTCGATCTTTTTGGCAAGAGAATATGGCGTCAAGGTTTGGGCGACCGATTTATGGTTTAGTCCGTCGGAAAACTGGCAGCGAGTTTGCGATGCGGGATTGGCCCAGAGTGTTAGCCCGATTCATGCTGATGCGCGTCACCTGCCATTCGCTACCGACTTTTTTGATGCCATTATTTCCATCGACGCGTTTCCTTACTTTGGTACAGATGATCATTATCTAAGTTACTTGGCGCGGTACGTCAAGCCGAGCGGAGTGATTGCGATCGCCGGCGCCGGGTTCACTCAAGAAATAGAGGGAGACGTTCCTGAGCATTTAACCGATTGGCTTCGAGCTGAACCATCGTTGTGGTGTATGCATTCACCGGCATGGTGGCGTCGTCATTGGGAGCGAACGGGGATTGTCGACGTCGAGCTGGCCGATTCGATGACCGATGGCTGGCAGTTATGGTTGGAATGGCATCAAACGATTGCACCGGACAATCGGTTAGAGATTGATACGATTGCGAACGATCGCGGGCGTTGGTTGGGATATAACCGCGTGGTATCTCGTCGTCGAGGGGATGCGATTTTGAATGAGCCTATCGTTTCGATACCTGGGGACTACGTCAAGAAACCGTTGTTGCGGCTTGGTGAGTGAAGCGTTGGACAGGACTGATCCGGGCGAGCTCACCCGAAAAAGGCATCAGAAGGTCCCCGCATTCGCGATTTTGATCTTGATTCTGTTGTTGATTGGTTGTTGCTTAGTTTTTGCTTGGTTTTTGCTTGGTTTTTGCTTGGTTTTTGCTTGGTTTTTGCTTGGTTTTTGCTTGGTTGTTGCTTGGTTGTTGCTTGGTTGTTGCTTGGTTGTTGCTTGGTTGTTGCTTGGTTGTTGCTCCCCTGCCAGCTTGCTGGCAGGGAGCAAAGTTTGACAGCTAGAATTGCACCACAACACGTGGCTTCTTCGCCCCCTGCCAGCTTGCTGGCAGGAGGCGAAGTTTGC
>JBGSMY010000347.1:0-6546 GCA_041739975.1 Pirellulaceae bacterium | reverse complement strand
ATGATTGCGCAGTGGGCAGTGCTGCAAAATTTGGCCAGCCCAGTTGCGGGCGACCCAACACAACGTCTGTTGCAAATGCAGCAACAGCAACGAGAAACAAAATCCCGGGGACGCTGGAATCTTATTTCAATTCAATTACCGACCTTTAACCCCACCAAATTGCTGCAAGTCCTCAGTCCTGTCGGCGGATTGTTATTCAATCGTTGGGCCGTCATTTTGTTTTTGATCGGCTGGCTCAGTCTTGGCTGGCAATTGATCATTCAAAGCGAACACCTCGCAAATAGCTACCAAGGCATTTTAGCCGGTTCTAAATGGATATGGTTATTGGGAGTTTGGATAGTACTGAAAATCGTGCACGAACTGGGCCATGGACTTTATTGTCGCAAACAGGGAGGCGACGTACCCCAGGCCGGTATCGTGCTCTTGTTGTTCACACCTCTAGCGTTTGTCAATGTTACATCGAGTTGGCGACTACCCAATCGTTGGCAACGAATCGGTGTTGCCTTGGCCGGTATGTATTTGGAACTTTGGTTAGCCATGTTTGCGGCTTTCCTATGGTTGTATTCCGGCGAACCAGGATTAATTCAAGATCTGGCCTATAACGTGATGTTGATGGCTAGTATCAATACACTTCTATTCAATGCCAACCCGCTGATGCGGTTCGATGGATATTTTGTATTGAGCGACTGGCTTGGTATTCCCAATCTCTATGCCAAGGGGACTGGGTTGATGACTCTCTGGGTACGATCAATCTTATTAGGACTGCCACGCAACGTCGCCGCGCTGGGAGTCCAAAATAAACGGGAATATAGTATTGCCTTGGTCTATGGGGTCATGGCGACTATTTGGAAATATTTGGTTTGCATCGGCTTGATCATTGCCGCGTCTTGCTTGTTTGATGGGCTTGGTGTCTTATTGGCGCTGGTTGCTGCATATTTATGGTTCGTTGCCCCATTAATCAAACTTGTCAATAACTTATGGCAAAACCGGTCAACTCAACCCTTAAATCTAAGATACCTGTCCGTTTCCGCCATCACGATCTGCGGTATGCTGTTGATGGTATTTGGGGTTTTACAAAGCCCGCCGTCGAAATCGGCACCCGCACTCGTTGGATATGCCGACGAATCCATCGTCCGTGCATCTACGGATGGCTTTGTTCAAGAAATATTTGTTGTGGAGGGGCAAACGGTAAAGCCTGGACAGTTACTAGCAAAGTTAAGTAATCCGGAACTTGAGCTCGAAGCCGTCACGATTCAACATGAAATCCAAGAACAAGAGCTCCGGGCGCGGCAAGCTCACTTTGGCTCAAAATTAGCCGAATACCAATCCACAATAGAGACAAAAATTGGTCTGGAAAAACAATTGGGGGAATTATTGGAACAGTTGGCCGGGCTGGAGATTTACGCCTCGCGCAGCGGGCAAATTGTCGCTCGAAGTTTGTCCACACGCGTTGGCACTTACGTTAAGAAAGGCGATGAAATTGCCACCGTTGCAGATCCCCAGCAACTGAAACTGATTGTGGCAATCCCCCAACAAGATATCGGTTCATTCCCTACAGCCGACGTCACGCCATTGCGAGCAAAATTTCCTGGTAGCCCGATCTTGCATTGCCCAGTATTGGTCGTCAATCCCAGAGCCACACTGTTACCACATCACCGAGCTTTCTGTGCTGATGTCGGCGGTTCCATTCCCGTTCGTCCGACTGGCGAGAAAATAGAGCGCGATGAATCAGACGCCACCGACAGCCCCGTGGAATTATTGGAACCCCATTTTTATGTCGAGGTAAATGTACCGCAAGATGCGCGATACCGACTGTGGCCAGGCCAAACCGGCTGGGCAGTGTTTTCCGCTCATCGACAATCGCTGGGTAACTATTTGTGGCATCAAAGCCAACAGTGGCTAGAACAAAAAGTCAAAGCGGCGATGGAACTTCACTAACCGTCCACCGCTTCCTAGCTTACTCTCCCTCCTGACACCGGACTCCAATTCGCATTTTTTCTAAACATTGCTACGCGCCAATCGAACAAAAGTCGGTTCGCGGCTGCGCACCATCTCCTTGAATTCGGAATAAAGATTTCAATCGTCAAATTCGACCACTCGAAGGATGGCCAAGGAACTTGCATAGGTTGGTATAAATTTCCACCGCTTTTCGAGAAATTAGGCCGGTTAGGTAAGTTTTTCTTATTTTTTTGACCTTAGTTCCTTGCTTTGCGCGAACTGGGATTTATGGTTCTACGTTGACCCAACGATCCAATCTGGGAATGAACGAAAAAGGCGACATCATGACTCACAAATTCACTGCACTGTTTCTGGCAACCTTGTTGACCGCTTTAAACGCAAGCTATTGCTCAGCGGACGTTTTATACAACAATGGTTCAATTATCACTCATCCAACAGGCCACGTTTCGGGACTGGGGGTCAGCCAATTGCAATCGGTAACCCTGAGCGACGCTACTCTTGGTTTTGGTACCGGACATCTTAGCAATAACGCTCAAAACTTTCGCTTGATGGATGACTTTATAATCCCCGCCGGAGAAACTTGGCGATTAACTGGAGCGGATGTGTTTGGTTACCAAACTGGCTCTGGACTAATCGGAATGAACGCAGGTACGCTTCGCATTTGGTCGGGTAACCCAGCCAGTGGCGGAACGTTAATTTATGGTGACACCTCAACGAACGTCTTGTCTAGCCAGTCACTTATTGGCTATCGAATTTCGGAACGTGTACAGGCTGGCCCCACGTTTACTGATACCACCCGACCCATTTGGGATGTACTTTTGGAAATGGATGTAATCTTGGGCGAAGGTCAGTATTGGTTAGATTGGTCTTTAACGGGTGGATTCAATCCCAATGGTTCCGTGTTCACTCCACCAGTTACCATTCCCGGACAAGGCGTGACTGCCAGTGGCGGTTCTGCTTTGCAGTTCAACGGATTAACCAATTCTTTCAGCTCCAGTTTGAGTCATGCAATTTCCAACAATGCAATCGATTTGCCGTTTGTCTTGCGGGGAGTCGCAATTCCAGAGGTCTCCGCAGGTGCTATGTCATGCATCATCACTATATTGTTCATCAGTGTCATGTTAGGTCGACGCACCCGGTTTGATATTCCTCACCGCGGCTGCAATCGTCCTAAACAATCGATGTCAGGATTCTCCGCCGCGTTGAATTCAGCCGGATGTAAACACAATTCGAATTCTCAGCCGCGATGGAAGGCAGCGACATTTTCTACAACCAGACAAAATTCTGATATGATGGAACAGGTTTAATCCGACTGGCAAACAACGCGGTCTGCCAACGATCAACTCATGGAGCTTTACTTTAGGAATAGTATTTAATAGATCATCATCGGCCAGGTTGGCTTTGCGTCGGACACCGTGAAAATCCCCCATTGCAGCTTTCGCAGCGTCCAACTCAACAACTCCACATTTGCGAGTTGCCACCATTGCACGTCGGCGAACCGACGCAAAGCCAATCCGGCCCGTGTGATTATGTAAGACCTTGTCGGAGTAGAAATTAGAAACCCTCGGCAAGAACACGAGAATAAAGGAACACAGCGAACAAACCAAGCACTCGAACATCGGCCAGGTTGGCTTTGCGTCGGACACCGTGAAAATCCCCCATTGCAGCTTTCGCAGCGTCCAACTCAACAACTCCATTTGCGAGTTGCCACCATTGCACGTCGGCGAACCGACGCAAAGCCAATCCGGCCTGTGTAGTCTTTAAGTTTCTTCGGTCGGCATCGAATGCTGAAATGAATTCGCAGTTACAAGGTGTTTCGATCGACTGCGTGTCAAAAGTCGCGGAGGTTGTGATCGACCGCGAACGGCAATGAAGCTACGAGTCCAAACTCGCACTTAGCGCGAACCGTTCACAGATCGGCATCGTGATTTACCTTAAATTTTCCAGGGCGCCCGCATCACGGGTTTTAACTGACCAGCGGCTTCTTCATCGTCGATCACCGTTTCCGTTTGCGGATCCCAACGGATGGGTCGTCCCAATTTCATTGCCAAATTATTGAGATGGCAAATCGTTGCGGTTCGGCAGCCAATTTCTGCGTGCGCGATTGGTTGTTGGCGACTGCGAACTGAATCTAAAAAGTTTTGGTGATGGCCGGGGCTAAATCCAATCGACAGGTCTTCCGGTTTCGGCAATTCCTCAAGCAACGACTTGGGGTTGGCCTCGAGCTCAGCTCCATGAACATGAATAAAAATTTCGCCTTGTTCACCTACAATCCTCAGGCCTCGAGGACTTTGGTTGCGACCGATCAGTTGTACACCATTGGCGTAGGTATTGACGAATTCGTAGTCCATAAAGGCATCATACAGACTACCTTCATTGCGTTTCCCCTTGGCCTCATAGCGAACGGGACCTGAATCGTCTTGCCCTAAAGCCAGTTGGGCCAAATCGATAATGTGTGCACCGCGATCTGTCATTTCGCCGCCGCCGAAATGGGTAATAAATCGCCACCAAAAATGACAACGGCGTTCATGGTATCCCACACTGGGAGTATGTCCTAGCCAAAAATCCCAATTGAGTTGTGGTGGTGCTGCTGTGGGTTCTGGAATCCCCTGCCACTCAATAACCTGTTTATGGTGCCATTCGTCAACGCACGGCATGTTGACCTCCACTCGTGAGATCTTTCCCAACCGTCCAGTCCTCGCTAATTCACAGGCAATTCGGGCTTTGAGATTTGATCGCTCATGACTGCCTGTTTGCACAATTTTACCTGTCCTTTTGGCAGCGTCGCGAATCGCAATGGACTCTGCCACACTGTTGGCCAGCGGTTTTTCGCAATAGACATCTTTGCCAGATTCAAGCGCGGCGACGGTCGTCAACGCATGCCAGTGATCGGGCGTCGAAACATGAATAGCATCAATATCTTGACGGGCAACTAATTCGCGAAAATCAGAGTAAGCTTGACAGTCTTGGTTACCGTGGTGTTTGTCGACTTGTTGTTTATCTTGTTTCGCATTTTCGGAGTCCACATCGCAAACGGCCATCCACTGAACAAAATCAAATTTAAGAAATTCACCTGTATTATGGCGACCTTTACCACCACACCCAATCGCGCCCATAACAATCCGATTGCTAGGAGCGGTGCGACCGAACCCCAAGCTGGTTGCTGGCACAAAATAAGGAACAGCAAGGCAGCCCAAAGCCGCTGATGCACTCTGTTTTAGAAATTTTCGCCGATTGGAAATTGACTCAGACAAAAGCGTGGATGATGTCTTTAACGTGGATGATGTCTTTTTCGAATTCATCGTGACCTCTCTTTAAATTACTCGATGATCACCGTCTATGTTCTTGGTGAATAAGCAATAGGACCGACGCAAACCGAATCTATTAGGTGAACTGTATTCTCGATCACTTAGCGATAGTCGACAAGCACCTGTCTTTATGCGCAACTACCTTTTAAAGGTAATCAACCGTTCTCGCGACCTAGCTCATTTTTGCGATTCGTTTTTTGAACTGCGCGGAACGGGATCGTAACCATATGTTCCCCAAGGATGACAGCGCATGAGTCGTTTCAAAGTCAACCAACTACCCTTTGCAGCGCCGTGTGCCGTTAGCGCTTCGATCGCATATTGAGAACAGGTCGGTTGATGTCGACACATGCCTTGGCCGCCATTGAAAAATCGGAGCACGGGACCGATAAAAATCCGATATCCGCGGACCAAACTAATCAAGATAGTACGCATGTTTTATCGGCCGTCGGAAACTCCGCGGGCAGTTCAACCGTGACCTTATCGGTTGCGACCCATTCGGTACTTCGCTGCAACAACGTCCGGAAACCGACACAGTGGAAAGCTCGCAAATCCTCTTGGCCGCTCCACAAATGACCTGGCATCAACGACAGAACTTTCCCCTTTCCAAACGGAATCCACCACACCATCAATTCATGTTTTCCAGTCCCCCCCGACTCAACGGAGCTGTAGGCTGTCGCCAGGATATTCATATTTTCTGCCGGGCCTCGCTGGGCATGATACA
The DNA here is from genome assembly GCA_041739975.1 of Pirellulaceae bacterium. Taxonomy (GTDB): domain Bacteria; phylum Planctomycetota; class Planctomycetia; order Pirellulales; family Pirellulaceae; genus BJ22. The sequence goes on along the minus strand of JBGSMY010000347.1, from coordinate 558 downwards.
ATTCGTCGTGCGCGTGCAACCAAGTACTTGGCATATCGGCAAAGATCTCGTGTTCCGCACGACTCGTGATTGACCAATCATGTAATCGACCGTGACCGGCGCCGGGCCCCATTCCCACCGGCTCCTCGACTTTTTTGCCTTCATCATCCAAATAAACGCGTTTGCCCTCGTTGGTTCCTCGCCACAGCAGACCGCACATTTTCTCGTATTCGGTCCAGCCAGGAAATGCATTGTTGGCAGCATGCTGAATTAACACGCGACCGCCATCATTCACATATCCAACAAACTCTTGGCGGACCGCTTCTGGCCACATGTCCCCGTTATAGTCACTTAAAATGACGTCGAATTCTTTGAATTTAGGGCGCCAACCATCCCAAGCAGAAGCAGCGGAGCCCGATGGAGGGGACGTCGAAGTTATCACGTCAAAACGCTTGCTATCCAACAAGATTTTTTCCATGAGTGGCGTGGTCCGCTTCCAATCGTGGTTGTTTTGTCCAGATAAAATCAAGACTTTAACTTTGTCACGTCCCGTATTCTCGCCTGCTCCAGCGGACCAAG
>JBGSMY010000329.1:0-4371 GCA_041739975.1 Pirellulaceae bacterium | reverse complement strand
CGTCGTGGTCACGGAGAGTTTTGATTCCAACTATCCGTTGGGGCCGCACATTGAACTTGCCCGCCGTGCCGATTTACTCTGTGTCGCTCCGACTTCGGCTAACTTTATGGCTAAGGCCGCTCAAGGAATGGCCGATGACCTGCTTTCGACACTTTGGCTGGCGTTCCAAGGCCCCGCATTAATTGCCCCGGCGATGAATTGCGAAATGTGGGAAAAGCCAGCGGTTCAGCGAAATCTTCAGCAATTATTGAGCGATGGGGTCCATGTGGTTGGCCCGCAATCGGGCTGGCTAAGCTGTCGTGTCCGCGGAATGGGCCGCATGTCCGAACCGCAAGAAATTTTTGAGAAAATCTGCTCGCTGCTCCAACCCAACAATTAGCCCCCAATATTCCATGGCAAGAATACTAATTACCACCGGCCCGACGCGCGAATATTTGGATCCCGTGCGATTCATTAGTAACGCCTCCAGCGGCAAAATGGGTGCGGCATTAATTGCTGCAGCGCAGTTGCGAGGTCATGAAACCATCGTGGTCAGTGGACCCGTGAGAATCGAATATCCTGCCGCGACCAAATTGATATGGGTCAATACTACGGATGAAATGTTGCAAGCTTGTGAGCAACATTTTCCAGATTGCGATGGTTTGATCGGCGCGGCCGCACCTTGTGATTATCGAGCCAGCGAAATTGCCAATCATAAAATTCGCAAAACGGGCGAGCCCTTGCAGCTTACTTTGGTCGAAACGCCTGATATCGTCGCGTCGCTAGGTAAACGAAAACGACGAGATCAATGGACGGTCGGTTTTGCTCTTGAGACGGAAGATGCCCATTTTCGCGCGATCACAAAACTTCAACAAAAAAGCTGCGATCTGGTCGTGCTCAATGGCCCGCAAGCCATCGATGCTGATGAGAACTCAATTCAGATTATTAATGCCACTGGGCACATCGTTGCTGCACATCAAGGACCAAAAATCGATTTGGCTCATCAAATCATCAAAGTCATCGAGTCACAATTGATTTCAGCCCAGCTATAGCGCCAATCACTGGAAAAGGCGCAATCGGTTCGCCGGTTTGGTTATCGGTTTAACTCTAGATGTCAATCGTCAACCTCGTCATCGTCATCGTCGTTGTCCACAACATTGCCTTCGCCGCCACCACTGCGACTGGTCATCTGGGGGGCGAAAAACAAAGCGTTGTTAAACAATTTGGTCGTGCCCAACCAATAAGCGCGAAATAACGGGTCGTCTGCAAATAGGATAACCCGACCCTCGCCAGCTTGATGAACGGCTACCGACGGCGTGCCGCGCAGTCGTTGTTGGTTCTCCGCAGAGGCGTAGCCGGCTAACAATTCGCCGTAGACCAGCGGATTCTGTGTTTCCGGTCGAGCCATTTGTAGCAAAATCGTTCCTGTGCGGAACACCGGCATTTGGGAACTGTTCACGCCGTACAGCAATGGATGCGTGAGGTCGACCTCTGTCGAAAAGATCGCGCCACTGATTTGTCTTAATACGGCAGTGTCGCGGGCCGGATCAAATTCCGGGCGTTTGAGGTTGGCATCAGTTTTTGAGGCCGAATCAGTAGCGAGATTTGGTGATTGCACACCGCCATTTGCTGCACCGGTATTAGTTGATCCACTATTAGCTGCATTGACGACGACTACATCGCGACCCAAGACACCGCGTCCGACGCTTTCCACGGCCGAACCAATCACAATCAGGTTTCCACCGCGGCGCACCCATTGCGTTAAGCTCTCAAAGCCAACATTTGTCGCCGAGTAGCTTCCCGAAACAACGATGATCGTTTGATACCGATCCCAATCGGTAGTTATCCATTGAGCCGGTTGAATTAGTGACAATTTCATTTGCAATCGCGTGTCAAAATGGTGCCAGACTTCGCCAGCTTGATAAGCACTGACGCCTTGCCCCACCAACAAGGCGACGTTTGGCAAAGTCACGGGTGAGAAATGGCGACTACCTAAATCCGGCCCGTTAGGTGTCAGACCTTCAAAAATAGGTTTAATCTGCCCGCCACCGCGTTGGAGGGTTTGCAACAGTTTTTCCAATGTTGGCAGAGGCTTTTTTTGCACAGCCATTGGTACGACGAGCGTCCCACGGCCGAAATCATCCAGCGTTTTACTTTCGTCGCCATCCGCGCTGACCACAGCCGAGAAAGGCCGCTGTGCCACTTCAACGTGAATCTGTTCCTTGAGCAATTTAACCAAGACTGCCGTTTGGCTATCGTCGCGCCAATCGATGGCAAAGGCCACGGGCTTTTGGGAAATTTCAGGAGCAGATTGCTCGGCATTATCGGATGCAGCGGTCTGCTTTACCGAACCGTCTTTTGCCACAGCGGCAACACTTTGCCGTTGTCCCAGCTTCGCAGCGATCAACCGTTCGCTTGGGACCTTAACTGCTAAAGCTTGCTGGGTGACACCAAACGCAAGAGGTGCAGACCAAGCTGAAATATCATAGAATTCATTTTCCATAAACTCGGTGCGTTGCTCGACCAGGGCTTGCAAAAATTTAGACTCCGCTTGAAGCGTGGGCACAATTAAACTGTATCTCGAGTCTAGAATGTGGTCACCAATGGGCTGGTTGTCATTGAGCCAATAACATTCGATATCGTGTCGCAAAAACAGGTCGGCGAGTTCTTGCAACCTGCTGCGATTTCCAAGAGCCGAAAACACATAAGTTTGCACATCGGCCTGAGCCGCTTCCAGCCAAGCTTCTTCGTAAAACTCAACTTGATACTCTAGTAGGGATTGACGATTCTCCGTGGCAGCGCGCAGGCTGGAGATTGATGTCGTCAATTGATTGGCGATGGTCTTGGAAAAATTCAACAGGCCGTGTTGATTTTCTTGAACCTGCCCGCGTGAGCTGGCTTGTTCAAAGAGAATACCGACACCTCCGTGCAGATCTGGATAAGTCGAGCCTTTACCCGGATAGAAATCGTCAAAACCTTCTTCGGTGTAGTAGAGCGATCGTTGGGAATCGAGCGCCTTGGCATGATAATTCCCAAACATTTCCGTCAATTCAATATTGCGGCGAGGGATCAAAGGGTTCGCCCGCTGCGGAACACCTGGCTGGAAAAAGTATGTCGCTCGTGTTCCCATTTCGTGATAGTCCAATACGACATTGGGTTTCCATAAATGGAACCATTTGGCCCGCGCGCGGCTTTCAGGATGTTGTAGTGGCAACCAATCGCGATTGAGGTCAAACCAATAATAATTCGTACGACCACTGGGCCAGCCCTGACGATGCTCCGCATGGTTGGGGTCGGGGTTCCATTGTCGGCCTCGGTAAGTTGCTTGCCAATTTGCAAAGCGATCGAATCCGTCAGGGTTGAGGCAGGGATCCAATAAGATGACGCAGTTTTGCAGAATTTCGTCGATTTCCGCGGATTGGCCTGCGGCCAACCAATAGGCCACCAATGCCGCGACATTGCTGGCACTCGGTTCGTCGCCATGAACTCCATAGCCCATATTGACGACCACAGGCAAATCCGAACGATCCACATCAGAACTTCGATCTGGTTTTGTTAGTAGCCGATGCTGTTGTTGAATAACGCCCAAGTAATCCATTCGTTCAGCTGCCGAGGCAATCATTAACAACAAGGGACGGCCATCGTGAGAAAAACCATAGTTATGAACTTGCACACGGTCGGATTGTTGGGCCAGGTTTTGAAAATAAGCGACCAGTTGATCGTGCCGCAAATGCCTTTGACCAATCTCAAAACCGAAAAATTCGCGAGGGCTTTGAATACTGCCGTCGTATTCGAGTTGTTTGGGCAACAGCGAATCGCGGGTTTGACCAACTAATATTGAAGACGGGCAAACTGATGGCACCCCAAGAAAAATGACAATCACCCAAATCCAATTGGCGTAAATACCCAAACGCATCGTGTACACTTTCTATTGATGATCAAAAATTCAAATTTTCCAGCGACGTGATGATGTAATAGATTGGCCTGCCCGACTGTCGACTCTGCGGGTTGCCGCGTGAGGAAATTATAAAAGTCAACTACTTTGACGTTGGCTGCATTTGGTTGAATTCGAAAAAGTCGGTTGGAATTTGCCATTGGAATCTGGGTAATCGTTTTTAGGCTTCGCGCGATTTGAAGCCAACGATCAACCTTTTCCGACACGATTAAGGACAATCTCGTTGCTATGTCGCGCCACAGCTGGGGACAATCGTGCAACTGTTTTTCGCCACAGTTGGGAACAATCGTGCAACTGTTTTTGATTACACCTCACCGACCAGAGTTTCATTATAGTTAAATGGGCGGTTTTCGTAGCAAGAAAAGTCATTGATGTATTGCCGTCGTCCGTGGCTGCCAATCTCCGATTGGCAGTCTGCGTGGCTGCCAATCTCTGAT
>JBGSMY010000317.1:0-4380 GCA_041739975.1 Pirellulaceae bacterium | reverse complement strand
AACTATTCGTCGATGGAGTCATGCAGGATGCCGCCTGATCTTTTTTCCAAACACAACTCTTAACAATATCTCGCCATCATGGCCCTCCAGAATGTTGGCGTCCCAGCCTATAATCTTAGAGGTTGGCGCGCCCGTCAACCGTGGGCCACCTCAACCCAGCAAATCAAAACATCCAAAACCGTTGGGGATAAAGAGTCCTCCAAGCATTGCGGAATTCAAGGTTCCCAATTGGATATGACGGTCTAAAAGTGCCGGATCATCGCCGAAATAGTAGGTTGTGTTGGACTCAGCGCGCTGGGCTCGGTCATGTTCGCTGAAAGTGGGCAATCGAAATCCTTTGGTGTGAGTTGTACGATGAGCTAATTTCGCCTCAGAGATTTCGTACGTTGGTTGGCAATTCAAAACGGATTCGCTGAGCCAGTTACAGAAATAGACAGCTTGAAGCCAGCTTGAAAAAGCCACTCGACTTGCTGGTTGTTTATTGGCTAGAAATCCCGCTTCCAAATCAGAACTGCCCACAACTTTCAAGCAGGGATGATCCGCCGGCAACGACGAGATGAACTCGTCGAACAAGGATTGAGGAGCCTCATAGGCGCTAATCCAAAACGCTTCGTCGATTTGAGCGGAGGTGGCCGGATCTAGTTTCATTTCGGCGATTAATTCATCGGTCAAAGGCACTTTCCCGGCGGGGATCTGGACAAACAAGAGTGGTTCGACGACTCCGGATTTTGTTTGAAACGGAATTTCGACGTATTTCCAACTGGCATCTTTGGGTGGCTGGGGGTATGGGTTCTCAATATTTTGATTCCAATGAATTAACAAACTTTTCGCCGATGTGTGGGCACCGGCAGAAGGGTGAGACTGAAAGACGTCTTTGGCTGTTTTCGTGATCCGTTGCAGATCGGAGTCGTTGATTTCGGCTGGTGAAAGTTGAGCCATGGTACAAAAAACAGCGTGCAGGTAGTCGCCGGGGATCTTGTCAACCATTGTGTCTTGATCGCCCAACAGCAAACCCCAGTCACATGGGAGTTCTAACCACTGTTCCATGATTGTGGACCGCAAATTTGGATCACTCGAAAGACTGCACATGGATTGCACGAGGTCCGCGTCCCCGAGATGTTGAGCCAGTATGGCCGTTCGTGCTTTTTGTATTAGCGGCAAGTCGGTCAGAAATTTTTCGCGAACGGCAGGCAAAACATTTAGCGCGTGGGGTCGCAAGATAGACAACAATATCCCGAACTCGGAGGGGTCGACTTGACTCCACAGGGCAAGTAAAGATTTCAACTCGCTATTCGAAGTTGAGCTTGGTTTCCAAAGCGCACATTGAGCGCGAAATTGTTTTTGGAGTTTCGTTGACGCCAAATTAGTTTGGAAAACTTGTTTAGCCCACGACCGCATCGTTGGCAATTCCTCTAGATAGCTATTGGCCGTTGAGCCGGGCGATGATAAAAACAATTCGGCTCGGTTTCGATAATCAGCGCGAATTCGTTCGCGAACAATCCACCCCAGACTTAATACGAGCAGCCCCAAGATCGTCAGTTGTCGCCAAGCTTTAACTTGGGTCGCATTCCAGTACTTTTTGAATCGGTGTTTGGTCGGTTGGGGAACAAAACGCAAGATTCGTTGGTAATCTCCAAGTGATGGCAGAAATCGTTTGTCGCCTGTGAGTTCCCATTGTTGGGCGAGGTGTTGGAACAAATGCTCGGCTCGACCAGCTGGTGTTTCATTTTGGATTGCTTGACCCCAAGCGCGTATGGGCGCTACGAGAAAGTCATGTGTTAAACCATATAAGGCATTGCTCCGGTTTTCTTGCGATTTCGACTCGTTCGATTCAAGAGCGTTTTCATCTTCCAGAGGAGCAATCAGCCTTGCTTCAAATTCCAAAAAACGAACTAATTCTTGAAATCGCGTGTCGTGTTGGGTTAGTCCTGAGCGATTCTGGACGGTGACTAAAGGCAAAGCTTGCCCTTTAATTTTTTCTTGACCGTGTGGCAACAGCAATCGCAGAATGTGCCACGCGTCGTCGGCATGTCGCTTGACGAAACTCGGTGTTTGCGGATTATTAAAAATTCCTGCGATATATTCGCGTCCGATTCCCTCCCAGCCTCCTAACGATTGGTAATCGCGTTGACCCCACTCGCGATCTTTGATCGTTTCGGCCAATACGACGAGGTGAATGCAGACCACTTTTCCTTGTTTAGCAATCGCGGAGACCGCTTGCTCGATAAATTTCTTTTGTTGTTTGTTAAGAGGTGTTGATGCGGGCGGTAAAGCACCGTGTGCCCGCCCAAACATTTCGAGCACACGTCGCGCGTGTCGTTCGTCAAATAGCGGAATCACCAACGCGTTACGACCATCTTCGATTCGTTGTCCGAGTTCCTTGAGAAACAAAGTCGCCGTCATCCAGAAATCGTCGCGCAATAACAAGACGACTTGAATGCGGCTGGCCTCACATTGACGCAAGGCTTCCGTCAATTCATTGGGCTCTAGAGCTTCCGGACGACTGAGCCACTGCTCGAACTGGTCTAGCACGAGCAATATTTTGTCTTGGGCCCGCAGAAATTGTCCTTGACGAATTTGGCGGATTAAATCGGCTAAATCGGTCACCTCTCGCATTTCCGCAAATTCTCGATGCAAACGATCGCGAATGGTCTGACACAAGTTGTCGGTAGTGCAGTCGATATAAATTGGGATGACGTCGTTAGGAAGTCGGGGCATTAATCCAGCGCGGATTAGTGAGCTTTTGCCGCTGCCAGAGGGGCCGTAAATCACCATGATTGGAATTGAGTCGACCTGATGTTCCGTTCCCAAACGACTGAGCAAAAACCGCAACGATTGAGGAATGCCGTGTCGATCGACGGGCCCAGGGAGCAATTGTAAAAAGAATTCGGAATCGGTTTGATCGAATGCACGCAAACCGCGAGGCACGATCTCGGCTAAAACCCGCGAACTGGACGGTGGACCGCTTGGTGCTGATGGTGCACTGGGTCTGCTGGGATCCCCCGATTGGTGCGATACTGGAGGAGCAGTTGCTGAATCGGAGCCAAGGATTGGAGAAATCGATTGCAACGTCTGCACCGACGGCTTTGATAACTGAATTGCGAGAACACGTTGGGCTTCCAAGTGGTCGCGCTGCTCCGCAACATACGATTGCAGTTCGTCGCGGACATCGGCCATGGATGGATAGCGATCGTCCATTAACTTTTGCAAACAGCGTAAACAGATTCGCTCCAATTCGTGAGGAATTTGATCATTTAATTGCCGCAACGGACGAGGGTGCTTGTAACAAATCGCTCGAATCAACTCGCGATGATCACGGGAAACAAATGGCAATCGTTGCGTTAGCAGGACATACATAATGACCCCCAACGCCCAGACATCTGTTCGCCCATCGATCAAATGATTCTCGCCCCGGATTTGCTCGGGCGCCATATACACTGGTGTGCCCACAGCGCTCGCGTCACCAAGTTGGCTGGGTGCCAAGTCATCATGAAGGGCCAAGCCAAAGTCGACAATTGCAATTTGCAATTGATCGTTGATGATAATATTTGCCGGTTTGAGGTCGCGATGCGTCAGGCCTTGTTTGTGAGCTTGCTGTAACGTGTCGGCAATTTGGATCAAGATTTGAAGTTTTTCGTCGAGAGACCAGTGTGTTTGTTTGAGGCATTCGGACATCGACCGGCCGCGAATATAGCTCATCACAACAAACGGCAGTCCATCGTTGGTAACGCCCACTTCGTGAACGGCAGCGATGCAAGGGTGATGGACTTGGGCCAGCATCCGACCTTCGTGAAGAAAACGTTCTTGTGTTCGCGGCGTTAGCGGCCGATCCCAACGGGGGACTTTGATTGCGACTTCGCGACGAAGTTTGTTGTCCCAAGCCAAATAGACATGTCCAAACCCGCCGCCGCCCAATTGTCGCTGTAAAGAAAAATGGCCCAGCTGTCCGTTGCGCTGCAAAATGAATTGGCTCGGCTGATCGGGCTCGTTGCCCGCTTGGGATTGTGTCTCCCGATCGGCATCGGGCCAAGGTTCTGGCGGTTGATTATCGGAAGTGTTCATCGTGACTCACGCGGTTGGGCTTTAATAACATCGCGGTCGAGGTAGTCGATTGTAACACTTGCCGCAAAAATTTCGCAGCTACCATGGAGCGGGATTGTGAGGGTATTGTAGCCGCCGCGGTATTGTAGCCGCCGCGGTATTGTAGCCGCCGCTGTCCTCAGCGTCGGTGTCGTGGCCGCCGACGTATTCGTCGGCGTTTTTTCTTTGCTTTTAACTTTGGTTGCAATTATTTAGTCTTGGATATTGTAGCCGCCGCTGTCCTCAGCGTCGGTTTATTACCGTATGCTCGGCAATTCGACCCGTTAGCGTGAGCGAGCG
>JBGSMY010000252.1:0-6907 GCA_041739975.1 Pirellulaceae bacterium | reverse complement strand
CCGATCTCAGTGATAATCAGGGGCGCCGTCGCCTGCGCGGATTTTGCTGAGATCGTCTTTCGAAGTGGATAATTGTTTGACAGCAAAATCGGATACGGCTTGCCGTTGAACGTTGCGCTGTCTACAGAATAACAACCAACTATCGATTGCGCGGTCTACGGAATCAAGTAGTGGCCGCCTGTGCTCGCGCCAGGGGCGCCGTCGCCTGCGCGGATTTTGCTGAGATCGTCTTTCGAAGTGGATAATTGTTTGACAGCAAAATCCGCTGCGGCTTGCCGTTATACGTTGCGCTGTCTACAGAATTAACAACTAACTATCGATTGCGCGGTTTATGGAATCAGGCAGTGACCGCCTGTGTCCGCGGCAGGGGCGCCGTCGCCTGCGCGGATTTTGCTGAGATCGTCTTTCGAAGTGGATAATTGTTTGACAGCAAAATCCGCTGCGGCTTGCCGTTAAACGTTGCGCTGTCTACAGGCTAACAACCAACGATCGATTGCGCTGTCTACAGGCTAACAACCAACGATCGATTGCGCTGTCTACAGGCTAACAACCAATGATCGATTGCGCTGTCTACAGACCAATAACTAACTATCGATTGCGCGGTCTACAGACCAACAACCAACAATCGATTGCATGGTCTGTAGATAGGATGACAACGACTAGGTCTTTAGCAAATTTCGCAGGACCGTTTGCAAGATACCACCATTGTGGTAATAACCCATTTCCACCGGCGTATCAATGCGAACAGCAACCGGAAACTCAACGGTTTGGCCATTGGCCCGAACCGCTTTCACGTTTATTTCCGACCGCGGTTGCAAATTGGCGTCAACTGGAATTTGGAAAACTTCGCTCCCATCGAGTTGAAGTGATTGCCAGGTTGCTCCGCCGATAAATTGCAGTGGCAGTATACCCATACCCACCAAATTGCTGCGGTGAATACGTTCGTAACTCGTGGCAATTACGGCTTTGACACCTAACATCATCGTACCTTTGGCGGCCCAATCGCGGCTGCTTCCCGTTCCGTATTCGGCCCCGGCTAAAATCACCAGCGGTACGCGTTGATCGCGGTAACGCATCGCGGCATCGTAAATACTCATCGTCTCGCCACTGGGCAAGTGTCGAGTCATGCCGCCTTCGACGCCGGCGACCATCGCGTTGCGAATGCGAATATTGGCAAACGTACCGCGAACCATCACACGATCGTTACCGCGACGCGAGCCATAACTATTAAAGTCGACTGGTTCCACGCCGTGTTCACGCAAGAATCGACCGGCCGGACTGTCTTTAGCAATCGATCCAGCGGGCGAAATATGGTCGGTCGTCACACTGTCGCCGAGAACCGCCAAGCAGTGCGCGTCAATAATCGGGGAAATGCCCGGTGCCTCGCGAGTGACCTGATCCAAAAACGGAGGGTTTTGAATATAGGTGCTGGCGGGATCCCATTGATAAAGGTCTCCCGTGCCAATTTGAATTTGATTCCACAGCACATTGGCGGTAAACGTGTTGGCGTATTGAGCCCGGAACATATCGGGGCTGATCGACGACTGCATCACTTGTTGCACTTCTTCTTGGCTGGGCCAGATTTCTTTTAAGAACACATCTTGGCCTTGAGGGTCGCGGCCAATCGGTTCGGTGACCAAGTCGATATTGGTCGTTCCCGCCAATGCATAGGCTACCACCAATGGCGGACTTGCCAAATAGTTGGCCCGTGTATGAGGGTTGATGCGGCCTTCGAAATTGCGATTGCCGCTGAGTACGGCTGAGGCGACAAGGTCAGCCGATACGATCGCTTTGACCACGGGATCGGGTAACGGACCACTGTTGCCGATGCACGAGGTGCATCCGTAACCCACGGTGTGAAAGCCAAGTTTTTCCAATGGCTTGGTGAGATCGGCTCGATTGAGATAATCGGTGACCACACGAGAGCCGGGCGCTAAGCTGGTTTTGACATAATGGGGGACCGTCAGTCCGCGAGCCACGGCTTTTTTGGCCAGCAAGCCGGCTGCGACCATTACCGACGGGTTGCTAGTATTCGTGCAACTGGTGATCGCGGCGATCACAACAGCACCATGGGTGATTTCGGTCGCTTTGCCATTTTCGACAGTGCCCTTGCGCGTCAGCGCATCGCCGCTGACGGCAAAACCGCGTTCCGCCAACGGGGCCTGCAGTGATTTTTGGAATGACTGCTTCATATTGCTCAGTGCAACTCGATCTTGTGGCCGTTTGGGACCGGCCAGCGAAGGTTCGACGGTTGCCAAATCTAATTTTAAAATGTCGCTGAATTCAGGGACTGGGGCACTGTCCACACGAAATAAGTGTTGGGCTTTGGTATAAGCCTCTAGCAGTTTAATTTCTTCGTCAGTCCGACCGGTTCGATGCAAATAGATCAAGGTCTGCTCGTCGACGGGGAAAAATCCCATGGTCGCGCCATATTCAGGTGCCATGTTGGCAATCGTGGCTCGATCGGCCAGCGACATTTGCGACAAGCCGGGTCCGTAGAATTCGACAAATTTTTCGACGACGCCCTTTTTCCGTAACATCTCGGTGACCGTAAGCACTAAATCGGTCGCCGTAGTGCCGGGCGGCAATTTGCCGGTGATCTCAAAACCAACGACCTCCGGCAACAACATGTAAATCGGTTGGCCCAACATGGCCGCCTCAGCTTCAATGCCGCCCACGCCCCAACCCAAGACGCCTAATCCGTTAATCATGGTGGTATGGCTATCGGTGCCAACCAGCGTATCGGGGACCGCAATCAGCCCCTCCGCGTCTTTGCGAACGAATACACCTTTCGCTAAATATTCCAAATTGACTTGATGAACAATACCTACGTTAGGTGGAACAACGCGGAAATTGTTGAATGCTTGTTGTCCCCAACGCAAGAATTCGTAGCGTTCGCGGTTGCGTTGAAATTCTAGATCGACATTGAGTTGTAAGGCATCGGATGAGCCAAATCGGTCGACTTGGACGCTATGATCAATCACCAAATCCACGGGAATCAAAGGATTGATTTTTTTGGCATCGCCACCCAGTCGGGCCATCGCATCCCGCATGGCGGCAAGATCGACGACACAGGGCACGCCTGTAAAATCTTGCAGGACCACGCGTGCCGGCATGAAGGGGATTTCGACTTTCGCAGGTGCCTTGGCGTTCCAAGTTGCCAAGTTGATCACATCTTCTCGCGTGACTTCGCGACCGTTGCAATTTCGCAGCAGGGCCTCCAGCAAAACGCGAATGGAATAGGGCAAACGACTGATCTTGGTAATCCCCTGCTCTTCCAGGGCCTCTAGGCGGTAATAGCCGACGGGACCAGAACCAGCGTCAAGTGTGCTGCGCGCTTGAAATGGATGTTGCGACATAATGAAAATTCGTTGGGTTAAAATTCGATGAATGGAGGCACGGAAAATTCCGACTTTGGCAACCATCAGGGCCATGTATCGCCCACATTGTAGCTAAATTCGCCAAACGATAAAGCTCGGATAGGGTACTGTATTTCGCGTTTTGATCGATATACTGGGGCAGTCGCGGTGAGGAACGAACCGCACCATTGTCAGGCAACTGTAAACATGGAAATTTAAGGTACGGAACGATGAAGAATGTGGTCGCCATGGTTTTGGGTGGAGGTCGCGGTACAAGACTCGCTCCCTTGACGTCAATTCGGTCGAAACCCGCGGTGCCGTTGGGTGGTATGTATCGTTTGATCGACATTCCGATTTCCAATTGCATTAACAGCGAAATCAATCAAATCTACGTGCTTACCCAATTCATGTCGGTCAGTTTGCACCGCCATATTCGACGGACTTACGCCTTCGACCAATTTAGCGGAGGTTTCGTCGAGATTTTGGCCGCTCAAGAAACCAATAGTTCCGGTACCGACTGGTATCAAGGTACGGCCGATGCCGTACGGAAAAATCTCAATTACATCGACCAACATGGATTGGAATACGTTTTAATTCTGTCTGGCGATCAACTTTATCGCATGGATTATCAAGACATGTTGCGGCGGCACCAAGAAACAGGTGCCGATGTGACGATTGCCTGTATGCCGGTGACCGAAGTGGCCGCCCAAGCATTTGGCGTTATGCGGTTAGACTCAACGGGTCGCGTCCTGGGTTTCTTGGAAAAGCCCCAGACCAAACAAGAACTTGATATGGTTCGGGTCGATGCGGCAACTTTGCAAGCGCTTGGCTGCAACTCGGGCGATCGAAATATTTTGGCAAGCATGGGTATTTACATTTTTAATCGCGACCTGTTGCGGAAGGTTCTGACCAAAACCGATTACCAAGACTTTGGCAAAGAAGTATTCCCAGCCGCGATTCGCACTCATAAAGTCCAAACTTATTTATTCGACGGATATTGGGAAGACATCGGCACCATTCGATCGTTTTATGAAGCCAACTTGATGATGGCCAGCAGCAACCCGCCTTTCCCACTGATTGCTCCCGAGAACACGGTTTATACTCGCGCTCGATTCCTGCCACCAACGCGCTGCGGCAATGCCACCATCAAAGGTAGTTTGATCGCCGGTGGGTGCCAAGTTGCCGACGGAGCAGTCATTGAGAACAGCGTTATCGGTTTGCGAACCGTTGTTGGACCCGGCGCTGTGATTCGAAACTCGGTTTTGATGGGGGCAGATTTCTATGATTCGGAGGTAATCCGACAGGACCTTAGCCGATCTGACGCCATCCGACAATCGCCACTTGGCATCGGAGCCAATGCCTTCATTGATGGCGCGATCGTCGACAAAAATGTCTCCATTGGCGACGGAGTAGAAATCTACAATCGCCATCAGTTAGAAGAAACGAACCCCATGCATCCCTGGTGCGTGATCCGTGATTCCATTCCGGTGGTGATCAAGAATGCAGAAATTCCCGCAGGTTGGAAATTAGAGTCGATCCGTTAAACGCCAGTTGTCGTTGGGTAAGGCTGACTTAGCTTACATACGTTCGGCTGGCAGGCGAACCGGACTGAGGTTGCCGCGTGACAAGCCAACTCTCGTTGAGTTTGTGTTACAGCGTCCAAACTTATTGACTTCCGGCGGGAGAGGTCGTGTGGTTATCGAGTTGGCTAGCGTAAGAGCGGTAGCAATAAAAGATCTATTGAGCAGCATTGCAATTCACGCAGGGTTTGGATTGCCCACCAAGCTAGATTGATGGCGGGAGCGGAAGTTTGGAGGCAAGAAATAAGGCTTTGGACGCCGGTTGAAAACCGGTGACCACATAATGCCGGTTGAAAACCGGCATCCACGGCCGGCTGAAAACCGGTGGCCATGTAATACAGTTTGAAAACCGGTGGTCACATAATGTCGGTTGAAAACCGGTGGCCATATAATGTCGGTTGAAAACCGGTGGCCATGTAATGCCGGTTGAAAACCGGCATCCACTTACGGCCGTTTGACAAACGCCGTTATTGCAAGAAATCCAACAAACGTTGCGAGAGAATTTGGGAAGCGACGGTGTAGGTGTATTGTTGCAGCGTCATTTCATTCTGCAATCGCATGATGGCTTCTGGAAGGTTAGTCGATTGCAGATTGCTCTGCAATGTTTCTGCCTCAACGTTTAAATCTTGATTGCGGAATTTCAGTTGCTCTAATCCTTGCAATGTGGTGGACTGGATGCCCACATTCAGCAGAACCTTGTCGCTCAAGCGATCAAGCTCCCCCAATTTGCGGCCCAGCGTTTCGGCCAATTGGCTGCCATCGAGCGTTCGCGTGCTCTTGAGATCTTGCACCAATTCAAAAACCGTTTGAAATACGTTGGATGTTCCGGGGAATTCTAAGTAGTCGTCGCCGGTAAACGTGATGTCGGTGGAATTAATCGTCGCCATTTTTCCCGAATTGCCGTCGCGAATGATTTGATTGCCAGAAAAATCAATCGCGGTGGTGGTGGTGCCACCGTCGACGCTCAATGTGCCGTTGGCTGTGATATCAATCGTGCCGCTGAAACCGGCCGTTATTGCAGTGGTGTCAATGTAGATCCGTTCACCATTGCGTCCTGATACTTCTAAGTTTGTTTGTGTATTGTCAAATGGAACCGCGGGACCTCCGTTGAGCGAGACGGTTCCAAATGCACCGGTTCCACTGGTGTCGATCACTTCAATTTTATGTCGACCGGCCGGCCCGAGAATGGTATCACCATCGAGTGAACTGGTACCCGTGGCGATACCCGAACCGGCCGCAAACACTGTGCCGGTATGGCGAACTTGCAATGTGGCGCGTCCAACGATCGTGTCCGTGCCGCTGCCAGTGCGAGCGCCAGACTTGCCGTACAAAATCGTTGCTGCTCGTTGGTTCTGATAGAAAATATCGGTGCCAGGATGAAACACGTCGGCTTTAGTTCCCGGTCCGATTACTACTGAACTGACTTGGCTCGAACCTTTGTAATTCGAATCGAGCGTCCCACCTGGAGTCGTGGGGCGTGCGAACGAAAATGGTGGCTCAGTATAGCGTGAGCCGCCAAACAAGTACTGGCCGGAGTGATCGGCATTAGCCAATTGCTGAAGCCGCGCCAAAACGCCTTCGGCCTCCACGGCCAGCGCTTGACGTTCGGCGTCCGAGGTAGCTTGAACGCCGGACTGGGCAAGTTGCCGCGCCGAGGTCATCAAGGAGTGAATTTCGCGCAGCTGCGAAACGCCAATGTTCAATTTCGTTTCGGCATCGGTAATGATATAGTCGGACGTTTGTAACGTCATCCGTTGCGACTGCAATGAAGTAATGCGTTGATACGCAACCGGGTCGTCGGATGATCTGGAGATGCGAATCCCTGAAGAGATTTGCTCTTGAAGTTTCAAAATGTTTGAACTTTGTTGCGCCGAGTAATGAATTGCCCGTGAACTTACTGCCAATGAGGTTGCGCGAAAATACATGGTCAATGTTACCCTAGAATATTAATCAAGTCGTTGAACATCG
>JBGSMY010000247.1:0-5694 GCA_041739975.1 Pirellulaceae bacterium | reverse complement strand
TTGATTTCGACGCAAGTCCTTCAGCACTATGAAAGTGCTTTCAGTAACGAACTGTTGGTCGACTTTGGCAAGCATCGTGAAAACAGTTATACGCTGGATTTGCAACTAGAACCCCAGCGGCCCTTTCGCGCTCGGTTGCTGCGTCGATGGGAATCGATCGAATAGATTTTTTTGGTCGACGATTTTTTGTGTGTTTTTGTGTTAATCGGCGTTAGCCAGCCATTTAACGACAGAAATGCCAAAGGTGGTGTGTGGAACTACAGTGCTGACTAGTTTGGGCAGGCCGACGAGTAGGGGAATGCCAATTACGGTGACCACATGAATTCGGCGACGCGTGATAAGGTCAAATGCGAGTATCGCAAACGGCAGAAATAACATCACGCCCCATGTAAAAACCAAGGTATTGAGATTGAGTTCGCCGCCAACCGTTATGTTGGGCAAAATCCACGCTCGAGACATCGCCGGTTCCAGCATCGCGATGGAGGCAAACCAAATGTAACGGCGATGGCAGTCGGGGACCCTTGTCGTTGCCGTAGCAATCGCAAAGAACAAGGTAAACGTAACTAATGGACTTACGTTCGACCAAAATACGTCAGAATAAGAATTCAGGTTTCCCAACACGTCACGACCGGATAATTGGGCGCGAACGATTGTCGACGCCGCGGTCGTCCACCCAGAAGCGATGACCGCGATTCCAATTGCTATTCCGATAAAACCCATTCGTCGATGCCATTTCCATTGAGCGCTGCGGACCAATAGAGTTTGTACTAGCAACATGACATACCAACTGGTCATGATAATACCGTGGCCAACGAGCGGTAACGCAAGACCAGTATTTTTAAACCAAGGCCGGAGATAAAAGGTGGGGTGAAAACCTACAAAAACGAGCAGGAGAAGTCCAAGGGCTAGGAGAAGCGCGAATGAGCGTTCCAAATTACGATGATTGATTTGCGTTTCAAAGTTCATTTACGTGGGGATGATGTGAGCATTTGGTTTTGAGTGAACGGGTTTGAATCCACGGGCTGTACACGATTGGGATAATCTAACGGGTTGTATTCCCCGAGTTGCATTCTTATGGGCGTGAATAGTTGCTTGAGACAGCGCCAAAAAAAGTTGGCCGCGACTGCGAATCGCGATCTATTGAGCTTTGAGGGACTCTTTGGCACTTGTGAAGCGATTGTCTGCAATCGCTGTAACGTGCCATCGATTATTCATAAATGTAGTCTAAAAAAACTTTGAACAAACCAAAAATAGACCTCGCTTTTGATCGCTAAAAGACTCCCTAGTTTCCAAACTTTTGATCTCGGCTCATTTGCCAGGATTTCGATACACCTCTCGCGTTTTCTCTATATATTCTGCGAGCGTTCCTAGGCCCACTTCGGCTCGACGTTTATCGACGTTTTCGGGATCAGAAATTGGGCTTGGCGCAAATTTATCATTGAGCTGAGTACCATATAGTTGTGGCTTGCCGGAATTGACGAGCGTGCGATCGGTTAGATAGGCAATGTCTTTTCCAGACACTTCGCCAGCTGGTGCGTTTTTCATCAACGCGAGACATCTCGATTGGAATTCAGGATCGGCGTCTGCGTGCTGAACCAAAATCCAAGCGGCATGCGCCGCCTCTTCACCAACGACGGACTTGCCCGGCCAGCCAACCTCATCGACGATCGCTGAAATACGTGCTCGCGTTCGATTATCAATCTCCGTTACACGCGTCATGATTTCGTGCAGAGCTTCTGTCAAGACAAAAGGGTTCGAAGCCCCCCGGCCTTCTTTTGCATCACCTTCTTTGGCCCCACCCTCTTTTGCCGCATCCACCTTTGCGTTGCCTGCGGTTTCTTGTGAAGGGTTGTTGCTAGCTTCGTTCATTGCCGAGACGAGTGCGTGCCGAGCCGATTGGTCGTCTTTAGCCATTTGCAGAATTTCGTCGCGCAATTCAGGACGCCGAATCTTCGGCAATTCTGCCGCGCTCTCCTGATCAACTTGGGCACTCACCTTTAGCCCGGACATCATTATTGTTGAGAGCACAATGAACGCAGTGCAGATTCGCCTCATGATCTTTGCCTTTCTTTTAATAGCATTACATTATTTGCTATTAAACGTACCATGGCAATCTGCGAGTGTTTCAAGGCAATCGATAAAAATAGCTGCTTCAGATCCCGTTGAATCCTGCGATGTTGCCAGAGGTGCCCCGATATTTGCTATGATTCTTCATGGCACTTTCCAATGCATACCATTCGAGCGAGTCGGGCGTTTGATGTTTGGCCAGTTTGGCGGCAATCAACCAGCCGATGCGAAATACTTCGTCGTCAATATCATTGCTGGCGGTTAAACGAGTCGATTCTGGATCGGGCACGATATGGTACATATAGACGCATTGAGCCACATAGGCCAAGGCCTCAGATTCGCCTACCAAAATAGTTCCATCAGATATGTAATCGAGATAGGCGTGTACGGCTTCATGTACGATCAGGGCTTTTCGTGTCGACGATTCGGCGGTCTCAAAGTTAAAGTGAAAACTATCTGAATCCGAATCGTATTCCGCAGTCCCCCGTGGGATCGATTTGTCGTGGACAACACCAATTTCCCCATCAATCACCAAATTCGCTACTGTCGCCAAATTGCGGCTTGTTATCGATCGACCTGAGCGATGGAAATTTATTCGGTTGGCTGGGTAATTTGCTAGGGCCGTAGTTACCATCCGCTTCATACGTTCGTGTTTGCTCGGCGTCCAATCTGCAGGTGGAATATAAATCTCGCCTGGCGAATCCCAATCGCGAAAACTGTAGTTTTTCCCATCGTTGGATTCGGTACATCCGACGTAGTATTCCAAATAATAGTTGACCTCGCGTGGGTTGCGGGTATTGAAATTAAACTCGATGATGTCCCACGCGTCGGTAAAACCGTAGTCTCTGGCCAACGTCAAAAAAGAATCATTGGTGCGAACGCGATGTGTGGATCGCGAAGCGACGGGTGGAAACTTTGCCATTCGAAAGGGGGGTGATTTCAAAACATTTTTCATAAGTTACACTCCTTTTAACATTGATCGATAACGGCCCCAGAGGCGACAATAATTCTGTCGTTGCTCCCGCAAGGACTTCAGGCCCTTGGGTGTCTCGGTCGCTTTTTTTATAGCGGGGCTACAGTGCTGCGACCCGATTTGCAACACTTTTTCAATCGCCGAATATGAAAACAAGCGACAAAAATTGGAACTAGAAGCGCAAGTTTAAGCTCGAAAAAGCTAAAAACCGCATTGCCGCAACAAGCCTCTGCCAGCAGAAAAGGTCAAAATGGCGGCATGTTGGTGCTGCGATCGCATTAATTTCGTAAAAATCCGAGGTGTTTAGTCGATGAAGCATAAATCCAATGGCCGGTCTCGCTATCTTGCCCTCTTGATCTGCGGAATCATTATTTTTTGCAGTGAAATTTCGTCAACCCATTCCGCCAAAGGCCAATCGATTGACGGCCAGCCAAATTCGGCGTCGACTTACCGACGCTTTCAAGTCATTGGTACAGAATCGCAAGTCGAACGAATGATTCCAATCGTTTCAAGCAATGTCCCGCAATGGGCGCAAGACGTAAACCAACTAAAAAAACGTTGGACCTCCGCGGGCGAGCGTCCGTTCTTTTTGACTCCTATCCCTTTTGTAGTGCCCCCGACCAATTCGCAAGAACCCTTTTATAATCACAATCATCAACCCGCAATAACATGGCTACCAAACGGTGATTTGTTAGCAATTTGGTACACCACCCAAGCGGAACACGGTACGGAACTTACGGTGCTCGCGAGTCGTTTGCGAGCAAATGCAACGCAATGGGACCCGTCGAGTGAGTTCTTCAAGGCTGAAAACCACAACATGCACGGCTCTAGTTTGTTGCACGATGGAAACGGCACGATTTATCATTTCAATGGCAAGGGCCCCGATGGCGAAACCAGTTGGGCCAAGTTGGCATTATTGATGCGCACGAGTAATGACAACGGTGTAACTTGGACAGCACCCTTGGCAATAGCTGCCGAATATCGACAGCGAAATCAAGTAATTTCAGACTCTCTCTTGACGCGAAACGGCACGTTGATCGTGGCTTGCGATGCGTCACCCGAATCCAATGGCGGGACCGCCTTGCACATCAGTCGCAATCATGGTCGGACGTGGTTTGATTCGGGTCTGGATAAAATGCATCCAACATTTGCTGCGGATAAAACGGGTGAAGGCACGATAGCCGGAATTCACGCCAAAGTCGTGGAGCTTGACGATGGTCGCTGGCTGGCATTTGGTAGAGGCGACACTATTAATGGCAACATGCCGATGAGCATTTCCAGCGACGAAGGTCAGCATTGGAATTACACGGCCAGCGAATTTCCTCCAATCGGCAGCGGACAACGATTGGTTCTGCGAAGATTAAATGAGGGGCCGATTTTGTTCGTATCGTTTACTAGGCTTAACCAAGTGAAAGAACAAACGCCTGGCTTGGTGCTCATGGACCAACAGGGAAAGCAAATACGCGGGCACGGCTTGTTTGCGGCGGTATCGTTTGATGATGGGAAAACGTGGCCAGTTCGCAAGTTGTTGACACCGGGAAATGGGATTTGGGACGGCGGGGCTTGGACAAAACAGTTTCAAGCATCAGCAAATCGGGCTGAACCAGCCGGTTATTTGGCCGTCACACAAACACCCGATCAAACGATCCATTTGATAAGCAGCCGATTGCATTATCGATTTAACTTGGCTTGGTTGTTGCAAGGTACATTGCATGCAAAGAGAGCGCCCGAATAGGTTAGGGAACTGACGCTGAGTCATGTAGGGTCGGTTTGCCCTCAGGCCGAGATAGGGTGGTTTAAAATACCTCGGTTTGTTGCAGTTGTTGTTGGTAGACTGAATTGGAATTTAAGAGTTCAGTTGAGTTGAGTTGCCAGGTTTTGGCGTTGGATTCTGCCGCTGAGGACAGCGGCAGCCACTGTAGCGGTAGCTACTGTAGCGGTAGCCACGATAGAGCTGTCGGCTGGCAACGGCACGATTCATGCGCTACGATGAAAAACTAAAACGTCAATCAAAGGCAACAGCCTGCATTGAATTGCAGCAGGCAATCGCCGTTTTACTTTACCAGGAGACCGCTTTGTTATTTCACCGAAAATTCCAAACGTTCGTAATCTTAACCTTTGCCGTTAGTTTTTACCTGAAATCCGAAGCGGCAAACTTTGCTCAACACGCCGACAGCACCTGGAATATACCTTTTGCGGGAAATGTCTACCGCTCCGCGCCCAATTCGGATAATCGCGGATTGAAACGTGACGGAACGTTATCGTGGTCCAATCCCGATGAAATCTATTCTGTTTTCTTTCATATCGATCGCGCGGCGCAACTCAAATTATCACTCGCTGGCCAAACGAAGACCGGAGCGGCGACGCTGGCGATTCGATATGGCGACGAATCGTTTGACGTTTCGATCAATAATGAATCGATGAAAGCGACGGCAATTGGCGCGATCCAAATCAAATCGGCTGGCTATATTCGCATTGATATCCAGGGAAAAACGCGCGAGGAGGCGACGTACGGACAACTTAAAGAACTAATTGTCGAATCATCGACTCCGGAACTTCAACTAACCTATGTCTCCACCAATGAGGGCAACATGTTTTATTGGGGCCGCCGGGGACCGTCTGTCCATTTGACGTATTTGACGCCGCCCAACACC
>JBGSMY010000229.1:0-8010 GCA_041739975.1 Pirellulaceae bacterium | reverse complement strand
CGCAAACAGCAATACCAAAAGTTTTGGGGCGAGGTACGTCAACAATGGAATGAAGATCGCGATGTCGACTCATTGGCCCAGCTTTATGTTGAGCTGCGTAGAGACTTTTCCGATCAAGCAACTCTGGAACTTGAGATCGCCGAACATTTGGGTACCGTTTTGCGACAAGTGTCGGTGCGTCTCGGAGAACGTCGCTCGAGCTGGACAATCATTGTGGAACGGTCATTGGATGCTTTGTCCAACAACGTATCTTGGAATGGAGGCCAGTCGGTCGATTTGCCTTTTCGAACCGTGTCAGCCTTGCGAGCGATTTCGGCAGCGGCGAAACCAATCAATGTGACGCTCGCTGAACGCGGCTACTTGCACATTGGCGCCATCGCCCGACGATTGCGACAGAATCCAGGCTTCCCGGCTCAGAACGGACCGGCAATTGCCGCGTGGTTGTGGGACGAAGCTCGCGGGCATGCCTTGGCAAACCAAAAACAATCGGCCATGGATTCGATGCGACTGGCGTTGCAGTGGGGGCTCGTTGATTTTGAAGAGGTGCTGGAGGACGAAATTTTGTTGCAATTGCCGAATCAGGTTGAGATTGCGGCTGTCGTTAAATCGGCTCAACGCGATTATGAATCGCGAATGCGGCGAGGAATCGGAGACGCGATTCAGCGATTTCAGTCGTTTCCATTTCAATTCTCATGTAACAGCCTCACCAGCGCTCGGGTAACCGAATCGCATTTCCAGGGCAAATGGGTTGTCGTGGATCTATGGGGCACTTGGTGCATTCCCTGCCGTGCGGAAGTTCCTCATTTGACTCGGTTACACCGCGAATACAACGCCAAGGGCTGGGAGGTCGTTGGTATCGCCATTGAGCACGGTGAAACAGAAGCGGAAAATCGCAAGGTGGTCCAAGAGTTTGTGGAACAACAAGGGATTCCTTATCGCTGCCTGTTGGGTAATGAAAAAATCCTTTCCCAAATTCCTCAGCAAAAGTCGTTGCCTACTTTGGTCTTCATCAATCCGCAAGGCCGCGTTGTATTCGCGGCACAGGGGTATCACGATTACACGCAGTTGCGCGTAATCTTGGAGACATTGCAACGAGCGCCCCGCAGTGTTACACCACGCGGATAAAGCGTTTGCCAGACTTGCCCTCGTCGGTCCGCTCTTTGGGGACTTTTCACGTAGGTGTCTGTTAGTCAAAAGCAAGGATGGGCGGTTGTCAAACCGCCTATTTTTGCATATTTTGCTTGGCAGCCATCTGAATGTGGCCCATTTTTAACGGTTACTGACGACATGCAATTGAACCTTCATTTAATTTTTGGCGGTTTTTTCGATGTCGCCCCGCAACAACCCCATTTTTGGGGACCCCATTTAGGGATAGTCCACTTTGAACAAATCGATTGAAACCCCGGTTGCCGAGCAACGATTGACCCAGGTTGCCGAACAACTTCCCGGCACACGCATCGTGACATTAACCGTTGGTCGTGGGCAATTGGCCCACCGCATGGCCAGCGAACGTTTTGACGCTCAAGTGGATTGTGTAATTTTGGACGCTTGGCAAGCGGAAAAAGTGCTCGAGAACCGCGTGTCCAGTCCGCGGCTGAATGTGCTTTGTCAGTCCGATGTTCCTGAAAAACCTTACGACCTCGCTTTATTGCCGTTATCGTTCGATGGATCAACCGAATTGTCGCGGGACTGGATGCAGCAAATGTACCAGCAATTAGAAATTGGCGGCACATTGGTAGCGGCCGTCAACAATCACAAAGATCGTTGGCTGCACGATCAACTAAAGTCATTCGACAAAACGGTGAAGCCCCAGGTTTTTGAAGACGCGGTTGTGTATAGCATCGTCAAACGAGCGCCATTGAAAAAGCTAAAAGATTTTCACTGCGAGCTAATGTTTCGCGACGCTGGAAATTTGGTCAAACTGGTGACGCGACCGGGCGTATTTTCCCATCGACAGCTGGATAACGGGGCGCGACAATTGTTGGATGCCGTCGAAGTGTTTCCCGAGGCTCGGATTTTGGATATCGGTTGCGGCAGCGGCGCAGTCGCAATGGGGTTAGCAATGCGAGACAGTTCGGCACGAGTCTTGGCCGTCGACAGTAATGCCCGTGCGATCCAGTGCACGCTATGGGGTATTAAACAGAACCAGTTGGAAAACGTAGAAACTTTACTGGCCCACGGTACTGACTACCAGCGTGGCCCCGTTTTTGATATGGCTCTTGCAAATCCGCCCTACTATTCGGATTTCCGTTTGACAGAATTATTTTGCCAAGCCGCACATGATAACTTGCGACCAGGTGGTCGTGCGGTTTTTGTTACCAAGCACCCTCACTGGTACGAATCAAATTTAGAACGTTGGTTTGAGGATACTGAAGTTTGGCAAAGCCGTCGTTACCACATTGCCTCCGGCGTTCGGCCGACTCCCTAAATTTCCCGCCGAACGTTGGGAATTTTTCGATGGCCCCTGCTCTGCACTCGACAACTACTTTTCAAGAGTCTTTAGCCGAATGTTTTTGAATTTGACGGTCATCGGTGGCCCGGCGTGCAATTGCAATGCCAAGAGGCCTTGTTTGGCCGCTTTTTCCGATTGCTGGTCGATCAATTCTGCGACTACGATTCCATTGATCGATTGCGTGATGTGATTGCCATCTGCTCGAATGACATACTCGTTCCATTGGCTTGGCTTTACTTTTTCGGCAAACGCATTGGCGTCAAACGCAAGATCCGTTTCAGATTTTTCACCTTGAGCATTGATCACGGTTTTTTTACCGCGTAAACAGAGAATCCCTCGGCCACCTTCTTCGTATATAATTCCGGTGTAATTTTTGCCGGCTTCCAAATCCGCTTGATAGCCGCCAATTCGATGTTCGCCGATGGAATGGCTGCGAAATTGGACGCCTGAATTTCCCGAATCAATCCAGTATTCAAGGCGCAATTCGAAGTTTGCGATCTCTCCGCCTGTCCAAGTCAAAAACAAGTTATGTGGGATCGGTGCTTCCGCCGTCGATTGTCCGACGATGCACTCGTCTTCGACACGCCAAAGTTTCGCGGGACCTTCCCAGTTGTCGAGCGATTTACCGTCGAACAACTGCACCCAACCGTCATCGGTCGTTACTTTTGAACTGGCGGTATCTTGAGACTGTGCTCTCGCTGGATGAACAAGCACAAGACCCAGGGCGAACATGGCAAAGAGTGCGTTCAAACTTCGAAAAGATGACCGAGAGTTGATCGTACTCAAGTCAATGCGATAGATTTTCATAGGGAATTCCTTGGTTAATATTTTCGAACTCATGGACACTAGTTTCGCTGCAATCAAATTGCCCCTGGAATCGAATTGCCATGGTGACTAGACTTGGTACACACCCACTCGAAAAGGTTCATCCGGCACTTGCCGAGTCACAATCGCGAGCATTCGTTTGAGTATATTGCGAGTTTGATTGGGTTGAATGATACCGTCAACCCACAGTCGGCTGGCCGCATAGCGGACGTCGGTGGAGGTTTCATAGGCCTCTGTGACACGTTCTCGCAATTGTTCTAGTTCTAAGGCATCGGGTTCTCGGCCGGATCGCTTGATGGCTTGGATGTTGACATCCAGCAAAGTGGTGGCGGCTTGTCGCGATCCCATCACCGCATATCGGGCATTAGGCCAAGCAAATATGAAACGCGGATCAAACGCTTTGCCACACATCGCATAGTTGCCGGCCCCATAACTGCCGCCGGTGATAATTGTAATTTTTGGGACCCGACTGTTGGAAATGGCGTTGACGACTTTTGCGCCAGCTCGGATGATCCCGGCATGTTCACTGTCGCGGCCCACCATAAATCCAAAAACGTCTTGGAGAAACAGCAGCGGCGTCCAGGTTTGATTGCAATCCATAATGAACCGAGCTTCTTTGTCCGCGCTGTCGTGATAGATCACGCCACCAAATTGCATCCCTTCTTTGGCGGTCATAACGGGTTGTCGTTGATTGGCGACGATGCCGACATGGTGGCCGCCGATTTTTGCATGGCCGCAAATTATTGTTTGGCCGTAATCGGCTTTGTATTCTTGAAAAGTTTCCTGGTCTACTAAACAGCGAATCAGATCACGCACGTCAAAGCGGGCTTGAGGATCTAGCGGTACAACATCGTGCAGATCTTTTTGGTTGAGCGATGAATCTTCGTAATCATCGACGCGGAATACGGATCCGCGAGGATCGGGTGGCATTAAATCAATGAGCGAGCGACAGCGTGCCAGCGCCGCATTATCGTCGGGTTCACGATAATCGATCGTACCGCTAATGCTGGCGTGCATTTTGGCGCCGCCCAAATCTTCATGGGAAACTTCTTGCCCAATCGCGCTTTTCACCAGAGCCGGTCCGGCAAGATACAATCCTGAGCCTTCGGTCATGATTAACTTATCGCATAACACAGGCAAGTATCCGCCGCCGGCTACACAATTGCCCATGATGGCCGCCAACTGGGGAATACCCATGGCTGAAATCACCGAATTGTTGCGAAAGATACGTCCAAAGTCGTCTTCATCAGGGAATATTTCATCTTGAAGTGGCAAGAAAACACCGGCCGAATCGACAAGGTATAACAACGGCAAGCGGCAGTTCATGGCGATCCGTTGTGCCCGCAAAACTTTTTTGCAAGTCATCGGAAAAAAAGCGCCGGCTTTGGTTGTGGCGTCGTTGGCAATGACCATTACTTGTCGACCGCAAATTTTAGCCACACCGCAAATCACGCTGGCCGAGGGAGCCCCGCCCCAATCGTCGTACATATTCCAGGCAGCCCACAAACCAATTTCTAACCAGTCTTCCGGTTGGTCTAAAAGCTTGGCAATTCTTTCGCGGGCCGTCAAACGACCTTTTTCATGTTGTCTTGCGATGGCTTTTTTGCCGCCACCCAATTCAATATGCGCTTGTTGAGATGCTTGCTCGTCAATCAGAGTCTGCCAGCTCATAGAATCAGTACTCATCTTCAAAGATATAAGGTCAACAAACGCGACGGATCGAATTGGATTTCGATATGGCTTGAGCCTAAAACGAAGGTTTGGATCCTGATCGCTGCGAGTCATTAACATAGTCGGAATTTCCTAGAATCGGGAGGGGATGAGGCGATTTGTCAGGTCTTGCCAATCAGCGAAATAGCGGCAAGTTGTTGAAGTCAGTTGGACCGAACGATATCAAGCTGGTCGCGCGAACGCAAATCGCTTAGAATTACCAAGGCTGAATATTCGATTTCGAGCAGTTTTTCGTGGCTAGTGCAGAATTGGCAACGTGCCAGGGAGGCTGGGCCACGAGTCCTTGAGCGGTTACCGACGGTTGTTCATGTTTTCGCAATTGAGCTTTCAACCTGTTGCCCCGTTGGTGATTGTGTTTGGTCTATTGCTGATCTTGGTCGGTCTATTAGCAATTGGGCCGTCTTATCTCCAATTGACACTTACTCGCCAACGGCAATTGATCGCCACACGTTTACTTGTGATCAGTCTATTGGCGGTTGCACTGTTGCGGCCCGGCTGCGTCACCTCGGTCGAAAAACAACTGTCGGCGACGTTGCTGGTGCTGATTGACATTTCCCGATCGATGGAGTTGCCCCATCGTGGTGACGACACCAGTCGATGGGAAACCTTGCGGACGACATTGACGCAGGCCGAAACGTCCATGAAGTCGTTAAAGGATCAACGAATTGATGTCAAATATTTTTGGTTCGACGGTCAATTGGCCACAGCCGCTACTAATGAATCCGGTATCGTATTTCCCGAACTACCCACCGGTACTGAAACCGATTTAGGAAATGCGATTTTGCAAGCGATGCGACAAGTCCGCGACCAACGCATTCTGGGGGTATTTCTGCTCAGCGATGGTGTGCAAAATGTCGCGGATACGCCGATTGAAGTTTTGGACGCTGGTCAATTATTGGCTGACCAAGAAGTACCATTGCTTGCCGTGCCGTTTGGATTGCCGGCCGAACTCGGACAACTTGCCGATATTGCGATTACCCAGTTGCCCGAACAACATCGGGCACGCGTCAAAAACCGACTTCAAGTTCGCGCCACGATGCAAGCTCGCGGTTTTGCCAACAAACCAATAACAGTCGAACTGTTGGTGTCTTCGAAAGATATGCCTGAACAAGTTGTCGACACACAGTTCCATACACCTACCCTGCCCTATGAAGAACAAGTTGTCACGATGAACTATATCCCGGCACAAACCGGGCGTTTTCGAATGCGATTGCGAGCCAAAAGCGAAGTCAACGAGATCGCAATGCGGAATAATGAACTGCCCTCGTTTTTAAATGTGTATGAGGGCGGTTCGCGTGTGGTTTATTTAGAGGGCAACGCCGGTTGGGAGCAAAAATACCTCAAAAAAGCAATTCGCGGAATTGGGGAAGGTATTGAGTTGGACTTTTTGTTGATCTATCCGCAATCGCGAACGCAATGGCCTTATGGGGCACAATTAACCTCGGTATTATCAGATCCCACGATCGATGTCTTTATCATTGGCGATTTGGATGCCGGAGCGTTGTACCAGCCGCAAACACAAGAACAAAACTTGCGAGTGATTGAGCAGGCGGTTGCCAGTGGTAAAGGTCTGTTGACATTGGGAGGCCTTCACAGTTTCGGCCCAGGTCAATATGCCGATACTCCCCTAGCTGACGTTTTGCCGGTGAGAATGCGGGCCAATGAAGTCCAATTGTTCGATCGCGACATTCGCCGGGACTTGCATATCGATCGCGAATTTCGTGTCGTCCCAACCAAAGAGCATTTTTTGACGCGAATTGGATCCGGCGCCGACTGGCGACAAGCTTGGCAAGGACTGCCGCCGCTCAATGGAGCTAATCTTTTTTCAAGCCTCAAAGACAATGCCGATGTGTTATTAGAAACGGAATCGGGCGAACCGATTTTAGTAGCAACGCAATATGGAAAAGGTCGTGTGATTAGTCTAGCCACCGACCAAACGTGGCGTTGGTGGCGAGCGGGTCACGATCAGGAGTTTCAGACTTTTTGGGAGCAGATATTATTGTGGTTGGCGTTTCGCGACGAGCAACAACAAAATGTGGTGCAAATCGATTTGCCCCGTCGCCGATTTCAACCGTTTGATTCCGTAGATTTTACAGCTTCGGCGCGACAAACCAATGGACAAGCCATCACTAACGCGGAGTTCACGGCGGAGCTATTAACACCCGACCAAAAAAAATTTCCAATTGCCTTGGCGGCGTCCGGCGACAAACAATGGGCACAGCTCGATCGTCAGTGGCTGCGCGAGCCCGGAATTTATGTGATCTCGGTAACGGCCGACCAAGCAGGTGCTCAATTGGGAAATGCCGAAGTCGAATTTGTTGTATTTGATCAAGACAGCGAACGAGCCAATCCATCGAGCGATCCGGAACTGATGACGCGACTGGCCGAAGAAACCAAAGCCTACGGCGGACGTGCCGTGTTGCCAGAAGAATTTAACAGTGTGCTGGGTGATTTTGCTAAAAATCCTCCTGAAATGAAAGTATTTGTTCCGCTGAAATGGCAATTAGGCCAAACGGTGTGGGATGGGAGTTTGTTTCTCTTGCTATTTGTTATAGCGCTGACTGGCGAATGGTATTTGCGCAAACGATGGGGTTTGGCGTAACGTAGTCGCCGCGGATGTGGCCGCTGCGGACGTGGTCGCCGCGGACGTGGTCGCCGATGTATTCATCGGCGCTTCTTACGTGGTCGCCGATGTATGTGGTCGCCGATGTATTCATCGGCGCTTTATTATTCGGATTTTTTGGCTTTGCCATAAAAATCGCCGAAACCATTTGTTGCAATGAATTTGTTTTGGATTGTCAGCCTGAGGACGTGCTGACCTACGTAGCCGCTGACTTACGGCAGCCGTCCGCTGTCATACAGTAGCCGTCCGCTGTCCTCAGCGGCGGAATAGAAAGCTCTCTATATTTTGGTTGCCAGAAATTAGTCGTCGATTGTCAGCCTGAGGACAGCGGTTGTCTTAAAGTTAGTCAAGTAGCGAGAGGAATCTCGCGCCATTTTTG
>JBGSMY010000209.1:0-7290 GCA_041739975.1 Pirellulaceae bacterium | reverse complement strand
CCCTATCTTCCTGTCCCCCTATCTTCCTGTCCCCCTATCTTCCTGTCCCCCATCTTCCTCCCTCGAACGACGTACTTCCGTTAGCGTACAATTGTCGCTAACCAAATCTTTAACCTGGAGCATTTTCTATGTTGGCCTTCGCCGCGAAATTCGTTGGATGTCTTTGTTATTGTGCTCTGTCCGTTTTGTCGACCAGTGAAGCATCGCAGCAGTCTTTTTTAAGAATCGATTGCGACGAACAAAGTCGGGATATAAGACTCCTTAACCATGAACACGCCGACGTAAATTTAAGGGGATGGTCTTTTATAGCCGATGCCTCAAAAACCAACGAGCAGCAGACGGGTACTTCCGAGAATGTCGCTCAAGACAAGGTCGAAAAACTCGAGACTGCCTTGCGGGCCAAGTTGCAACAAATCTTAGAAGAAGAGCAATCGCCAGGTGTCACATTAGCCGTAGTAATGCCGACAGGGGACATGATTCGAATTGCCTTAGGTCGAGCTGACGTCGATTTGCCTGATCCGTTGCCGGTTGGCGCCCAAATGTTGTCTGGCAGTGTCGGCAAGATTTTCGTATCGACCTTAGTACTTTTATTAACGGCTGACGACAAAATCCGACTCGACGAAAAGGTTTCGCATTATCTGGGCGACAATGCATGGTATTCCCGTTTACCAAACGCGGATAAGTTGACGGTTCGCTCGCTGCTCAATCACACCAGCGGCCTGCCTCGTTATGTTTTTCAACCTGAATTCTTGGAAGAGGTCAAATTAAATCCCCAGCGGACTTGGACACCACAGCAGTGCCTCGAGTTAATCTTCGACAAACCCGCCGTGCACGCCGTCGGCGAAGGTTGGGGCTACTCGGATACGAATTATCAAATACTAGGAATGATTATCGAGCGGGTCAGCGGTGAGAGTTATTATGAATTGTTGAAACGTCGGTTGTTAGACCCATATAAATTAAGTCATACCTATCCATCGACCCAAGCTGAATTGCCCGGTTTAGTCCAAGGACATATTGGCTCGAATAATTTTTTCAGCTTGCCGCCGAAAACTGTCGCCGATGGTCGTTATGCGATAAACCCACAATTTGAGTGGTGCGGCGGGGGGCTGGTCACAAACGTCGATGATTTAGCTCGATTTGCTCACACCCTGTACGGCGGAAAGATTTTACCCCCCGAGCTGCAAAACGAACTTATCCAATCCGTTAGCTTTCGCGATGGAAATCCGGCGCCGCAAGGATATGGATTAGGCGCGTTCGTCTGGGATGGACCACAAGGTCAATTTGTCGGTCATGCCGGAGTGATGCCCGGTTATCTGACACAGGTCGAATATTCGCAAAAGCACGGCTTTGCGTTGGCAATCCAATTCAATCACGACCAGGGTATGGGGCGCAAACATCATGCTTTCGCCCAACGACTGGCCGAAGTAATCATTGGGGAAACGATTCAATAAGTTGTGCATGATTAACTTTTTTGCAAAAAATTTACTCGGTGAAATTACGATTCCCCACGACTACTTCGGACAGTTACCGTTGAAAAATTGTCTACTGGTATGGGGAAGTCGTTCCGATGAATAGTCGCCGGATTTATGATGGATGGGCCTTGTTTCTGTGCTTGACGCTTTGCCAATGGTACGCGTCGCCGAATAACGCTTGGGCTCAAAATGCTCGAGTGTTTGTCATTTCTAAAACTCCGCAGGGACCCACTATCGAGAGCAAGGACATCGCGGATGGCGAGACGTTAATTTTTGACCAACCAGATGTGGTAACTGTTGTCTATACACTGGGTGAAGGAAAGAGTTGCGATTTAATTCCAGCAGGGATTGGTCGACGAGTTTTTCAGGTAACCAATCACGCGGGGGTACTCGACATTCGAGTCGAACAATTGGGTTCAAAAAAATCTTTACCGCCGATGGACACAAAATCATTGGATCCAACAACCATTCGGGTCAACATTAAAACAGGAGATGGCAACAACGCCGTATTTAGAATCTCTGGCTACAGTCAACTGGCACGAGATGACGGGCCATTGGTTGATATGTTCGGTGGCAAAATACCACTGCAACCGGCCGATGTCTCGGTTACTTACGAGACCACAAAATTGATACAGACGGCTCTGTCGGGCTCAATTTCAGCAAATCTTGAACACGGTTGGTTGTTAGCGGACATCCAACTGCCACATGGTAAATCGGGTAAAGCCGTTTTAGATACAGCAGCAACGACAAGTGTTTTCGGCAAACAAGCTTTAAGTTCCAATACTCAAATTCACAAGTTGGAATCTGTAGAACTTACGGCAGCGGGGGAAAAGCGATCCGCCGCTACGATGGCGGCAGCAACCGGCGATGTAAATCAAGGCGGATTTTTGGGGAAAGCTACGTTGGCAGACGTTGATTGTGGTGGTTTGCAAATTCCTTCGCTGGAGTTCAATGTCTTGGAATCAATGCCGGCGGAATTGACGGAATTGGGGATCATCGGAATTATCGGTCTTGATGTACTATCAGCCGGCGAGCGATTAGCGATAAAACGCCTAACTCCAAACCAGTATGAGTTAACGTTAGGGGACGGTGAAACCATTCCATCCGGCCATCGAACTGGAACTATCCAAGAAGCTTTTGGGTTGCGCTTTTTTGACGGGGAAATCGAAAATCAATCCGTCAGACTCCTGCTTGATACAGGAGCTAGGTATTCCATTATCGATGAGCTTCAATGGCGAAAACTTAAATCGCCGGGTACGAATCTCAACGCTGCGCAATCGATCTCCGGACTGGGCGGACAAAAAACCCAAATGGAACGCTACCGCTTTAAATCGTTCTCGTTTAGTAATCAATCACTGGAAAATTGGGAATCGTTGGTTGGCCCATTCAAGGTCTTTGAATCGTTAGGATTGACTGACGTGGCCGGGATCTGTGGAATGGATACGTTGAAACACTTTGATTCCATTTGGATTGACTTTGTCAATCACAAGTTTGGCGTTACAGAATTGTCAAACAAACAAATTCCATAATCGTTGGATTAATCGCTAATTAATGTGAAATCGAGGCCGACAATTCAGTCGGCCCCGATTGAAAAACAAATCCATTAATGTGGAAACAGATCCGATTCGTCTTGATAAGGGCGTCGTTCGTATTCGAATACTAACGATTGAAAATCTGCTACTTTGTCGCGAATCGGAGGGAATTGGTCGGCCGTCACCTCTAACGATGAAAATAGAAATTGCCGCTCTAGCGTTTGGTCTGGCGACGTCGACTTGCGATATTCCCGAAATCGTTGATTGATCTCTTGAATCAATGCCTTTGGTGCTTTCATGATTTGCAGTTGGCCGACGATTTCTGCCAAGCGAAAAGCTAACGAAATATGGCCACGCGAGTCGCCGGGGATTTCGCCATTGATGACGGAGGCCTTCCAAACTGATTCCAATTCTTCACTCTCCGGCTCGCTCGCTTCGGTTTGAGTTTGGTGTTCCGACCAAATTCTATCCATTTCGGCCGACATCTTTTTCAACTCTTCTTGTTGGTGTTGCCAAGATTCTATACTTTCACAAATTGAAAAAGCGAATTCGCCTTCTTTCTCAAGTTGTCGTCCGGCAAGCATGGTAACGCCGACACCTAAGTCGCCGGTACCCATCATTTGGCAGATCGGACATTCGCAGGAGGAGAAATTTTCTGGCAATATTTCCTGTTCCATACCGACAATACTTACGCCCGGCGCTTGTGGCACTCGTCGTCGACTGCATTCGATAATATATTTATTTGGCGAGCCAACATCCGAAGCTTCCACCAACCAGTTTTGGCAAAACTTTCGCAGTTCTTTGCGGAACTTTGGTAAATCGTTTTTGGTTGGCCAGTGACCTGTTTTTCGATGTCGTTCGTTGCACCAAGCGAACCCTTGAGCAATTAACGCGCGGCACAAATCAAAATAGACGATGATCTCTTCTCGGCCCAATGGAGCACTTTTATAGCCAGATGAGTCCGGTGAAATGGCAACCATTTCGCCGCCTTCTTGAAGGCGTAACATCTGGCCCCCGACTAACGCTGAATGCCACTGGACTCCGCCGTGAATCAGATCACGAACCCTGCGTCCGCCAAGCTTGGAGCGCGGTCGCATCAGCCATTCCCGGTGTACGTCGACAATCAACGATTGACAGGCTGTCAAAAACTCGACTTTGCGTTGATGTGGTTCCGGGATTTGACCATGTTTAGCGAGATTTAGTATATGTAATGCGATTTCATGATACAAAGGTTCGCCATACAAAAAACTTCGACTGGTTCGAGGTATGTCCAGCGGCGAATGTCGGCCAACGCTCACTTGGACCGGGTCCGCGTATTGATGTACTTCCCACCAAGGCGGCAAACAAATCGGCAAGGGAAAACCTCGGCTGTTAGGTGTCTCCTCGCCTAAACCCAAAACCGCGCGGTGCCCCAAGTATTGCACGGCTTTTCCAGCAATTAGTCGTTTCGTGCGTAAATCGAAAACAATCCACCCTCCGGAATTACCTAATGCGCCGACGGCCTCATCCATTGTTATTGCGTAGAACGGTAACGTTGCTAAGAACTCACTGACGACTGGAGTTCGATACCGGGCCCAGTAACTACACAACTCGTCCCAGTTGCTGGGATCTTCCGATACGGCCGCCCAAATGGTTAACGCATCGTTGTAGTCGACCATATGAGCAAATCGGCACAATTCGTGATCGCAGACAACAACCGTCACGGGTAGATTGTCGTCTTGAGGAACTTCGTGATGTGTGGCTGATTGCGAATCGTGGTTAAAGGGGAATACATTGTCAAAAGTCATTAGGCTAGGCTCCAAAGATCGAGAGGTGTTGAGGGGAAAGAATCCGTTCTCAGGTAGGTCGCATCCATGCTGTTCGGAAGAATTCTAGCGCGGGAGTTTTGAAAGAAAAGTGCTGGATTAGATTTTTTTAAAAAAAATTTTTGGTGGGGATCGAGATGGAGGGGGGAGGGATGCCAGGGAGAAATCATGGACACGTGGGAGCAATCTTTCAGATCGCTCGCGTTGGAGATCACAGCACGTGGGAGCAATCTTTCAGATTGCTCCTATTGGGGAATAAAATGGATGGGGCAATCTGAAAGATTGCCCCCACGACCGCAATCGTTCTCATTGCTCCTGCTGGAGATCACATCACGTGGGAGCAATCTTTCAGATTGCTCCTGCTGGGGAATAAAATAGCTGCGAGCAATCTGAAAGATTGCTCCCACGACTGAAATCGTTCCCATTGCTCGCGCTGGGGATCACAGCACGTGGGAGTAATCTTTCAGATTGCTCCTGGTGGGGAATAAAATGGAAGGGGGCAATCTGAAAGATTGCCCCCACGACCGCAATCCAAGCTATTGCTTTACCTTTTGATTTGCCAAATACTCGATCAAGTCCCGAAGCTCATTGCGGTTAAGACTTTTAATGACGTCACTAGGCATGGATGACAGCCCAGGCTGTGTATCGTCAACGTTTTCTTTGCGGATTGAAATCGTTTTACCGTCGGCGTCAAGTAATTTAAGCTCGTGATCATTGTCGCCTACCAATAACCCCGTAATTACAAGCCCATCTAGGGTCAGCACTTTTATCTGACCAAAGCCTTCTGATATTTCTTTATTTGGCTGAACAATAGAGTCCAAAATTTGTTGGCGAGTGCGTTTGATTCCCACGTCGCTAAGATTTGGGCCAACAGCAGATTCACCACCTTGAACACGGTGGCAACGAACACAAGACACTTCGACCTTGGTCTCAAAGATCTTTTGACCTCTTTGAAAATCGCCTCCAATCAGCGAATCGACGTAAGCGGCTGACGCGTCTTGAGGATTGTCCAAGGAGTTCAAATACCCTTCAGCCTCTGACTGCAAAGTAGCTTCGGTTCGCGTTGCCAAAGCATCAACTACATCTAAACGCAGTTCAGGAGACACTTGTTGACGGAGACTAGTGGCAAGATTCAAGAGCCATTGGGCTGATTCCTCATCATCCAGCCGGCCTGCCGCGCGAATCGCTTGTTGCCGACTCAACAAAGATACTTGCGGATCTTCAAAAAGACTTTTTAACCAAATCAGCCCAGCCGATTCGTGATGGCGGCATAGAATTTCAGCAGCAGCAACCGCCAATTCATTGGGAACCAGTCCAGGTTTGGTTTCGAATTCCGCACGCAATCGAGCCACCAACGACTGCAATTCGCCATCATTCAGTTTGTCCAAACTCCGCAGGGCTTGAACGCGATCCTCTACAGTGGCCTCCGATTGGAATAATTGATTTTTTAAAAAATTCTCTAAACCGGCGATTTGCAATGCACCGATGGCCTCAATGGCAATGGCGGGCAGCGGTTCTGGAGACGTCGCGAGTTGCGTGAACACGCCAGCCACTGAGTTGCGAGCATCGTCCATCGTACGACCAACCATCTCCATCGGCCGCCAATCATGAATTAAGGGGTCGTTGTTCGGCGGAGTCATCCATTGAATTAAGCTCCGCAATGCCGCAGCCCGTTGAGTCAGCGCAATTCGATCGTCAGCCGCTAATTGCGCCAATCGTTGTGCATTCTCCCGCTTACCAACCCGAAAATTCGCCTGAATCACTCGACTTTGCCAAGCTTCACGCAAATTTAATTCCGTCACTTGCTGAGCATTGGCTGGGAATAACTCCACGACTGCCAGTTCCGGAATCAATGCAGACACAGGAACATCATAAATCGTACGAGCGGCCTCTAAAGCCACCCTCGGATCCGAATCCTGCAACAACGTTGCCAATAAAGGTTCCGCCTCTGACACACCCATCGTCGCTCGCACACTGTGGGGCATTGCCATCAGCTTTCGAATCGCTACTACCGTCGCCAGTCGGACTGCGGGGTCGATATGAGCGACGACCGGTACCATTAGTTTTTCAAGTTCCTCGCGCTTTGTGGATTTAAGCGCCCGAGTCAGTATTCCGCGGATGGCCATCGCACCGCCATGACGCACAATCGGATCGGCGTTATTATTTTCGGCGATCAGATTGGCAATCGCATCGAGCGACTCAGCGCCACCGACATTGCCAAGCGCCATGGCGGCATAGTAGCGGACGCGCAAATTCTCGTCGCCCAGCAGTGTTTGCAACACCTGCTCACAGTCGCTAAAGGTATCGCCGATTGTTTTTGCCACTTGTGCGCGAAGTTCTGAGTCACGATCAGTGGCCAATTGCCGCAAGAGCGCAACAAGTTCTGCTGGGTCGATTTCCTGAGTGGGCACAAGGCTCCAGCCTTGTGCTACGTTTGTGGGCACAAGGCTCCAGCCTTGTGCCACCTTTTCCTGACTGGCC
>JBGSMY010000200.1:0-10358 GCA_041739975.1 Pirellulaceae bacterium | reverse complement strand
CTTGTGCGGAACAAACTTAGGTGGACCGTTATTTTTACGCGCGTCCTTTTTATCATGTCCCCCTTTTTTTATTGCGCCATAGCGCACCAAAATGGAGACCTCAAAGCTTCGGCGCCAGATCGCTTGGACCGCCGCCCGTTTAATGTATGACCGGCAAGTTACGGAGTATTATCGCGCCAAATTGAAGGCGGCACGAATGGTCGTACAAGGTTGGGTTAAACCCGACGAATTGCCGAGTAATGCCGAAATACGCGAACAACTGCAATTGTTGGCTCAAATGCTGGAAGGCGACCAACGGACAAAATCACTTCAACAAATGCGACTCGCTGCTTGGCAATTAATGAAACTGCTCGATCGTTTTCATCCTCGGCTGATCGGAAGTGTCTTAACCGGTCACACCCGCAAAGGTTCCGATATCGATCTGCATTTATATTCCGATAGTTTGACACCTATTCTCGGTGAATTGGAACACTATGGTTATCGCTATGATGTCGTGCACAAACAAGTCCGCAAGCCAACCGGGATGCGGCAATATCGCCACATCATGATTGCCGATCGATTTCGTTTTGAATTGACGGTTTATCCACTTAATGAACGGCACGTTGTACCCAAAAGTTCGATTACCGGCAAAGCAATGGAGCGCATGACGACAGGTGAACTGCAGATTTTCTTGGAACAACAATACCCCGACTTGGAATTGCAACAAGTAGATGCTGACCAAGAGCCCGACCGCTTCTTAGTTTACGAATCACTGTTATTGCCACTAGAACGAGTGAAACAGAGTCCACAGTGGCATCCGGAAGGAGACGCACTTTATCACAGCCTTCAAGTTTACCACTTGGCCAACCAACGATTGCCGTACGATGAAGAATTTTTGTTGGCGGCTTTGCTCCATGACGTCGGCAAAGGAATCGATCCACACGATCACGTTACGGCCGGACTGGACGCACTGGCTGGGTTAATTACTCCGCGAACGACTTGGTTAATTGAGAACCACATGTTGGTTCACGAACTTCGCGCCGGGAAACTCGGTCATCGCGCTAAATTGCGGCTGCAAGAAAACGAGAGCTTCGAAGATCTATTGTTATTAGGTGAATGTGATCGCTTGGGTCGTCGCATTGGCGTTGCTACGACAGACCTATCCGATGCACTGGAGTATATTCGAGAATTGGATGCGATGTAATTCGATCGGTGATTCACAATCAATCGGTTCGATCATAACGTTGCGAGCGACTACTGGGTTTTCAAACCCGCACTGGTTTAAAAATTCGGATGGCATTCACAGCAAATAGGCACAAATAACCTTGCCTAGGTCGTTCCAAATATTGTGGTTATTCAGGAATTTTAGTGGCATTCCCGGACTGTAGGACAAGAAAATGTAGGACAAGAAAATGTAGGACAAGAAAATGTAGGACAAGAAAATGGAAGACAAGAAAATGGAAGACAAGAAAATGGAAGACAAGAAAATGGAATGGCCAATGTGAGTTAGAAATCAGTATTGATTGTCATGGTAGGAATCCTGTGTCTGCACTGTGTCTGCATTTCTTCTATTCTGTCCCCTCGCACGTTAACCTTTTGGCTTGACCTAAATTGCGTTGCCACCTTTATGCACTCAAATTCTTAAATGAGTTCAAATCTTCTTGTCCCAAATCTTCTTGTCCGAAATCTTCCTTCGTGAACGTGCATATTGCGTTTATTTGATCCTTGCCCACAATTCCCGGCAACCGGCCTGTTGCGCCCCTATCCCGTCGTTCGTGCTGTTCGTGTTTTTCTTGGTCAAGTCGTTTTGACCACTAAATTCCCGGAAGTGTCAATATTGTCAAATACCGACGAACTCAGGGGTTGGCGTTTGAGGATCCGGTAGGCAATTCGTTCAATTGTGGGGACACAGGGGTTAACTTCAAGACTTGAATCGGACGCTGACGAAATTTTGGTGCGGGTGGTTTTCCAGCAGTATTTTCGGAAGCGACGGGAACCTGGGCAGCAGGCACAACAGCCACTTTACTTGGCATAACAGTCGCTGCATCATTCTGTAAACGCAGAAAGTGCTGACGCAAAACGGCCGCTTGTTGCTCGGTCATTGTTTGCATGGCAACTAGCACGTGATCGAGCCCCGGAACCAAGCGTTCTTGCTCGCGGCAAAGCTGATCTGCATCGGCCGCATCGAGGTAATCAAATTGCTGAGCGACTTCCAAAAACTTTCGCCGCGGATTGGTTTCGAGGTATTCCAGGACGGACGCAACCTGTTTGATAGTCATCATGTTTCGCTGGATGGCCAAAGTTCCAATCGGCAAAATGGCTTGAGATAGCTCGTCAATCAATTTTCGATAGTGATCCGACGACAGAATTCCTTGTAGTACCAGATACTCGCCGAAAGTCTGAAACATGGCTATTGCCGTTCGATTGATGTCCCCGAATCTTAGGCCATCGTCCACCATGGCCTTCCGCAAATGACAATCAGACGCGACTTGAGCGTGCGCGCCGATGTTCCAGGGAGCATCGACCAGGGCACGTCGGCGGAGCGAGTGGTCGAGAAAATTCTTCGATTGTGACGATTGTGCCGGTAGAGATTTGTACCGGCAAAGACTTATAAAGGCTGTGTCAAGTTCACCGGCGAGGCAAAATGTTTGCGCCGATGGAGTTAGTTGGATTATCCAAGAAATTTAGTGGATGGCTAAGGACGATTCAACGGCAAAAAACCCGGATAACTATTTTTCTCGAAGGTGTTGTTATGCAACTTGTTGTTATGCAACTGACTTGGATTACACGGGCTTCACATTGCACTAGTCGATTGGCAACGGTTGGACAAGGTGCCCGATCCGCTCTGAGTGATCTTCGCGAAAGTTCGGGTCGAGTCG
The DNA here is from genome assembly GCA_041739975.1 of Pirellulaceae bacterium. Lineage (GTDB taxonomy): Bacteria > Planctomycetota > Planctomycetia > Pirellulales > Pirellulaceae > BJ22. Next base: position 7,500 of record JBGSMY010000200.1, on the reverse strand, counting down.
AATTCAAACTTGCCGGCAATTCCCCGCAACCAATCTAACGCCCCGCCAATCCGCCGTTCGTGCTCTTCGTATTTTTGGTGGTTAAATCTTTTTTACCACTAAATTCCTCGAAGAGACGTTAGTCAAAAGTTGGAACCTATCGCGAGCGCGAAACCAACCAACTACATGTCGTCGAGATCGAGTTCAGGGGCGTCGATAAAGTCAGGAGAATCGTTGACCCGCAATTGATTCGATGTATCCAGAAAAATCTTGTCTTGCTCGATTTCTTGCAACACGATCGCCATTTTGTCAGTAAGCTTGGTATCGATAAGCGGTCGAGCACCGCGGTTTAATTGGACCAAACGTTTTTGGATCAAGGTTGACAATTTGAATCGACCGCCGACTTTGCGGATGATTTTTTCTTCTTTCAGCTCTTCGTACATGCTAACTTTGGCTCCCTGGACTTGATGCCCCTAACCATGTTGGTGCAACAAATGACAAATGTCGGCGACGGTTTGTGCCACATCGTGGTTGACGATGCGGTACTGATAATTCACGGACCGTTCAATTTCCGCTTTGGCGACTTGCAAGCGGCGTTGCAGCGCGGTCTCGGACTCGCTGGCCCGATGGCGCAAACGATGTTCGAGTTCGGAGAGGTCCGCCGCATTCACAAAGATCGTAATGGCCGATGGAAAATGACGAACCACTTGCTCAGCACCCGCAACGTCAATCTCCAAGATTACCCATTTTTCTGCGTTTAGGCCAGTGGTAACCTGAGATTTTAGTGTTCCATACCAATATCCAGCACCGAATACTTCGCAACATTCCAAGAAATCGCCTTGTTGCCGAAGGCGTTCGAATTCTTGGGGTTCGAGAAAAAAGTAGTTAACTCCTTCGCATTCTCCAGGCCGGGGTGGGCGAGTTGTGGCCGAGACACTCAGAGTTAACGGGAGATCACATTCCTTTAGCAAGCGACTAACGACGGTCGACTTTCCAGCACCACTGGGCCCCGAAATGATCACCAACCGCCCCGCCACGCTCATATTCTACCCCTATAGTTTCCCCTAACCGCTCTGTTATTCGATATTCTGGATCATTTCGCGAATCCGTTCGATCGCGGTTTTCATTTCAACGACGTGTTGAGCAATTTTTGCGTGGTTGACTTTTGAGCCAATTGTATTGGTTTCTCGCAAGATTTCTTGGATCAGGAATTCCAGTTTCCGCCCATTGCTCTCCGGTTGTTGCATTGTCGCCTCAAATTGCAACACGTGACTTCGCAATCGCACCACTTCCTCCGACACATCAAATCGCTCTGCCATAATGCCAACTTCGCGAATGACGTCCACGGGCGCGGCCGATAGGCTGTGTCGCTCCAATAATTGTTGAATGCGGTCAGTCAATCGATTCGCATATGCTTCCACAATTTGCGGCGACATCTGTTCCACTTCTGCAACCCAAGCCAACAGCTGGCGACTATTCTCCACCAAGTTCGCTTGCATCGATTGCCCCTCGGCTGCCCGCATGGTATTCAACCGTTCAAGAGCTTGGATAACTGCCGGTTGCACGATCGGCCAAAGATCATCATCGGCCTCGGCGATCCGTTCATCGCAAACGCCGGGCAATAATATCAAGGCTGACAATGGAACGGTTTCTTGAGGAGCGAGTCGAACTAGTTGATCGCGATAGCGCTGAATCGCGAATTCATTTAACTGAAACTGCGAAGGATCGTCATGGTGATCGGTGCGAATACGAATTGTAAGCGTGCCGCGGTTGATCTTGGATCGTATTAGTTCCTCGACTCGCGATTGCAATGCAGCGCTCAAATCACCAAAAATCGTGACTTTCAAAAAGCGGCTATTGACCGAACGAATCTCCGCTGAGACTTGTATTCCCTTATGGCGAGATGTGGCTTGTCCGTGCCCAGTCATGCTCAGCAACACGATGTTAACTCCTCGTCACGGCAACACTCTTCGTATCGCTTAGGGGTCGAATTTTTGCGATTGGCTGTCTTTTTTCCATACGCTGCACCGAGCCCGATAGACAACTCAGCAGAGGTCAAAGTTTTCGCAATCAAATGCTGGAAACTAACAAACGCCACGTATCGTTTTAAAAAATCGGCCGGAACAGCAGACCAAAGGACCGGAAATGTACTTGATGCGTTTTAGTTTCCACCGCCAGTCGGTGGTGTCGTCGGAGGGGTGACAGGAGGTTCGCCGCTTGTGCCCGTTCCGCTTGCTGCGGGAGTGCCATTGTCTGGGGTACTAGTTCCTGGAGTACCGCCGCCCGATGCAGGATCCGTGGTTGGTGCTGACTCGCCTTGCAATGGGGATTGTTCGTTTGTACCGGGCTCACCCGATTCACCCGCTGCACCCGCAGCGCCGGATTGATCAGCCGAACCGGATTCTGCAGTATTACCTAAAGTGCGTTCAAAGGCGCCGGGCGGAATTGGACGGTTGTAAATGCTGATAATAATCATACACAACACGATCCAAACTGCTGCGGAAACGATCGTAATTCTTGTAAACAAATCCCCAGCTTTTGAACCAAATGCACTTTGGCCGCCCATACCACCTAGGGCACCTGAGATTCCGCCACCCCGACCGCGTTGAACCAAGATCAACAGAATCAGGAACGATGAAACCAGGATTAACAACAAACCCAACAAAAACAAACCAACTTGATACATCGAAATTTCCAACGAATGATTAAATGAATCGCCAGACGAAATGACTTGCGGTTTTGGCTGCAAGTTGCTGACCCGGAAAATCGCAAAAGGGCAATGCCGTTGTCGCAATACAGGACGCAGGCGTTAACTTGGGAGCCAGCGAATTCGCAATTTTGTCAATCAACAATGTCGAAAAAAATTCGCCTTGTGATTAACCTTTTGCGGCCTCTGCGATTGCAGCAAACGCTGAGGCTTGCAACGAGGCCCCCCCTACCAAAGCGCCGTTGATGTCCGGTTGAGACAGCAAATCGTTGGCATTGTCAGCCTTCACGCTGCCCCCGTACAAAATGCGCACCGTTGAGGCAAGCGTTTGATTGTAGCGGATTTCCAGCCATTTGCGAAGGTCAGCATGAACCGCCTGGGCTTGATCTGGGGTAGCCGTTTTTCCGGTGCCAATTGCCCATACAGGTTCGTATGCGATCACGGTCTGGCTCAGCTGTTCTGCGGTGAATTTGGCCAAAGAACCAGTCATTTGACTTCGTACAATGTCCTGAGTTTGCCCAGCTTCACGTTGTTGCAAGGTTTCGCCCACGCAAATAATTGGCTGAATCCCTGCGGCCAAAAGTGCCAAAGCCTTGCGATTGACTTGATCGTCGGTTTCGCCAAACAATTGTCGACGCTCACTGTGACCCACGATCGTATACCCACATGTAAGATCAGCCAGCATGGAGGCGCTGATTTCGCCTGTAAAGGCACCTTTTGCTTCAAAATGGACGTTTTGAGCTCCCCAACTGACGGCCGATCCCCGCAGACACTCCGCAACTGTCGGCAAATAACAACTTGGTGGAAAAACTGCCAATTCTCCCCGCGAGTTAGCGGCCATCGCCTTCACCGCCTGAGCCAAAGTTCGACAAGCTACCGTGTCTAGATTCATCTTCCAATTGCCGGCTATGAGTTGTCGCATGTTACTTGGGCTCACTATGATGGTGTTTGGTCAAAGATGGCAGAATACCGATTTTGCCTCCGTTCGTCCAGTAATTTCAAATCCTTCAGTGATCATTCACGGAGTTCCCTTATGTACAGAATGTCATTCTTGGCTACTGTTTGCTGGGCATGTGGTGTAATTTCCGTTGTTGGTCAATCGTTCGCATTCGTCCAACAGCCAACACAACAGACTGTTCGAAATGACGACTTAGCAGAACTGCAGCGTTGGGCAGACAAAGCCCACCAAGAGTCAAAAGTGCCGGCAGTGTTTGCAGGAGTTGTGCGAGGCGATGCCGCGCCCTTGATTGTGGCATCCGGGGTTCGCAAAGTCGGCGACCCGACTCCAGTAACGGCCGGAGATTTCATTCATATTGGATCGTGTACAAAAGCCCTAACCGCGCTGATGATGGCCAGACTAGTGGATCAAGGGATTCTGGATTGGGATCAACCGCTGGAAAAATTGGCTCCCGAATTATCCAAAAAGATTAACCCCTATTACGCGGCTGTTACGCTAAGGCAATTATTGAGTCATCGTGGCGGCGTTCCAGCAAATGCTAAGAATTGGTGGTTGAGCTCTCAAACCAAAGATATATTGCGGGTGCGAACGCTCATTGCCCGCGACTCACTGAAAGAAGCGGCCAAAGATCCCCTAGGCGCCAAATATCTGTACTCGAATTTGGGTTATATGCTGGCGAGTCTAGTTGCCGCCGAGGTCACCCAGAAGTCTTGGGAAGACCTTATTCGCGCTGAAGTGTTCGAGCCACTTCAACTGAATTCTGCTGGCTTTGGACCTCCCGGAAAAAAAGGAGCCGTTGAGCAACCTTGGGGACATACCTTCGCAAGCGATTGGAAACCCAATCAAACCGACAACGCCCCGGCGCTAGGCCCGGCAGGCACCTTACACATTTCTGGCGGTGACTGGGCCAAAATGGCTCAGTATTTTATCCGCGGTGCCGACAGCGATTATTTAAGCGCAACACAGTACGAGCAACTACTCGCGGTTCAAGGCGATCAATACGCTCTGGGCTGGGGGGTTACCGAAAGACCTTGGGCCGAAGGCTTGGCTTTAAACCATTCGGGTTCCAATACATCTTGGTTCTGCACGATCTGGATCGCTCCAAAAATCCAACGCGCTTATTTTGTCGCTACCAACGGCGTTAAAGACAATACGCCTGAAGTTTGCGACCAATGGATCGGCCAATTGATTCGCTGGGACAGCAAATAAGTCCACCTAAGACATAACGTTTAAAATTAGATGAGAAGACGTTATGTTTGGACATGGTATTAGGTTCTTCTAGGAATCGAATCCTGTTTGATAGGTTGTCGATGTTGTTGGCGAAAAGCCGCTGGCGGCATCAAGGCCGTCGCGCGAAACTGCCGCGTCAATGCGCTTTGGTCGTTAAACCCACAAGCCAAAGCAATTTTGGAAAGTGGTTGATCCGTTTCAATCAGTCGTCGCGAAACTTCCTCCAGTCGACTCTTCATAATGAACTTTTTCAAAGACAACCGAAAGACGCGTTTCATTCGGCGATCTAATTGAAACGGCGTCAGATCTACGGTTTGTGCAAGTTTCACTGCCGACAGATTTTCATTTAAATGTTGGCGAATATATTCGACCACATGATTTAATTGACTCAGTTCCAATTCACTGTCACTGGGCGTATGCAAATCTTGTGATAGGCTGATCAAACCAATAATTTGTTGCTGTTGATCGCGCCAGGGAAACTTGCTGGCGAGGTACCACCCGATGGTGCCATCGGCGTTGGTAATCTGCTCAAGGCGATCTTGGAAACCGCGCTCTGTGCGAAACACCGTTTGATCTTGTGCATCGTATTCATTGGCAAGTTCGCTGGGGAAAATATCAGCGGCACATTTGCCCACCACTGCATTTTTCGATTTGGCGTTGGCGCGCAACACAAACGCATGATTAACCATGCGATATTGTCCTTGTCGATCCTTGATGCAGCAAACAACATCGCTCAGCGTGTCAAAGATCTGCTCTAATTGTTCCAGAGGCAGTTCAAGTTTCCCAAACTTATCGCTTAAAGTCATACTTTTGCGTGCGTTCGAATCGAAATCATGGGCATATTCACACCGCCATAAAAGAACAATTTTCAGGGCCATTTTTTGAGCCCAAAACCAAACCTCGGCATTTTATCCGGCAATTTCCTGGCAGCGGGGGTAACTACCCAACACGGTCAGACGCTTGCAATAGGCCCGTGCTTCGCCGATGATCTCGGCAAACTGCGGGTCAGCACGGTGTCCAATGGCATCGACAAAAAAAGTATAGTCCCAATTCACTTCGCGACTGGGACGTTTGTCGATATGCGTCAGATTGACTCCGGATCGCTTAAAAACATTGAGCACGTCGACAAGCGATCCCGGCCGATCATCGGTGGTGAACATTATGGAAGTCTTGTCGTTACCAGAGGGTTTCGCTTCGTTTTTTGCCAAAATTAAAAACCGCGTAACGTTTCCCTGTCGATCTTCGATATTTTCAAACAAACAATGCACGTCATAGATTTCACCGGCCAATGTCGAGCCAATTGCCGCGCTGCCAGAGTTAGGGTCGGCATCGAGGTCCTTTCTAACGCGCCGCACGGCGGCTGCCGTACTATCGACGCCAATGCGTTCGACACGAGGATACTGAGTCGCCAACCAATTGCGGCACTGTGTGAAAGCCTCGGCCCGCGAGTAGACCCGCTGAACATGGGGCGGCAAACAATTCGCTAGTAGTGAAAAGTGGACCGCCAGTTGGACCTCGCCGTAAATGGTAACTTGATGGTGGTACGTCAAGAACGCGTCAAGCGTATCGACGACACCGCCACCCGTACTATTTTCGATTGGCACCAATCCATAATGAACGTGTCCACGGGCAACCTCTTCAAACACGCCTTCGATTGCTCGCAAATCATCGTATTCGACGCTCGAGCCAAAATGTTTTTTGGCAGCCACATGACTATAAGTTCCTTCGGGGCCCAAATAACCAATTCGCAACGGTTGTTCGAGCGCAAAGCTGCCGGACATGATTTCCCGGTAGATGGCTTCCAAAGTACGCGCTGGCATTGGGCCCGAATTTAGCGCCGCGATCCTCGCTAAAATTTCAGCTTCGCGATGCGGAGCATAAATTGGCAGCCCACGCCCTTGTTTGACTTTTCCCACTGCAACCGCCAAAGCTGCACGGCGGTTAATCAGGTCGACGAGCTGCAAATCAATGGCATCGATTTGATCGCGCAGTGGGGCCAGGGGATCCGTTTCGGCAACGTTTTTTTTCGCAGCGTCTTTTTCCGCCGCGCCGCCAGCTTGATTGGTCATAAGTCTGCTCTAATCCTTCAATTCAGCGGGAAAAGTGGGATTCATGTTCAAGTGTTTGACCAAAAATGCCCACTGGTCGGCAGCCTCTTCAATTATCTTGGCGGTCGGTTTTCCTGCACCGTGTCCAGCGCGGGTTTCAATTCGAATTAAGGTCGGTTGACTGCCGGCCTGAACGGCTTGTAAACGCGCTGCAAATTTGAAACTGTGACCCGGTACCACACGGTCATCGGTATCAGCCGTCGTCACCAGAGTGGCCGGATATTCTGTTCCGGCATTTAGGTTGTGGTAGGGTGAGTAATTGACAAGTGCGTGAAACTCCTCGGCACTTGCTTCACTGCTGCCATAATCGTCTGTCCAAAATCGCCCAGCCGTGAATTTTTGAAACCGCAACATGTCCATCACGCCAACGGCTGGTAAACAAGCCGCGTACAAATCGGGGCGTTGTGTCATACATGCGCCAACTAACAATCCGCCATTGCTACCACCTTGTATGGCTAAATTTTTTGGCGACGTATACTTATTGGCAATCAACCATTCAGCGGCTGCGATAAAATCAT
>JBGSMY010000178.1:0-7760 GCA_041739975.1 Pirellulaceae bacterium | reverse complement strand
GGAAGCCATTTTTCGTCAGCCCAAAGAGCTTTATACCCAAGCTTTGCTCGAAGTTCGCAAGTTCGGTCACGGTTAGCACACCATTTGTACTTTCCGGAATTTGGAATTGAGCGGGTGGCGGCGTTCAGCGTTATCGTGTTTTTTTGGTTCGTCTTTTTCAGGATCACTCGAGCATACCGACCACTCTTTATGATGAATTGTTTGGCCGCCGCAGCTCTGTGTTTCAGCTGGATCGGCATCTTATTGGCCGCTGTTGCCCATGCGGATGGACCGGCATCGAACGTTGCATACAGCCTGTTGCGTCTGTATTGGTTTCGGCTAGCGGACGTCGCGGTACCGATCGCTTTAACTTTTTCGGTAGGCTTTTGTTTGTGGCACGGCTTATTAATAAGTGCATTAACCGTTCGCCGAGTCTGCGGTCGCATTGTACTCGTGGTGTTGGCGACTGCATTTGTGATTTTAGTTTGGGAACGGCATCGCGACCCGCGACCAAGGGCAGATCAAGCGTCATTGCCAACGGACGTCTCCGACGATAAACGAACTTGGGAAACGTTTCGCAATTGGAAAGCCGTGTGTCAATGGGTCCGCGATAATACATCGCCAAAATCGCAATTTTTGACACCCGCGGAACAACAAACGTTTAAATGGTACGCGCTGCGTGCCGAAGTCTGCAATTGGAAAGACATGCCGCAAGACGCCCGGAGCCTGGCCGATTGGCAACAGCGGTTGGCTCTCTTCTATTGGCCTCAACTCGATTATCCAGGCGGCTTGCTTGCTTATTCCGACGAACAGTTACTGGAATTCGCGGAAAAGTTTGGCGTTGATTACATGATCGTTAAACAGGCAGACTTGGCACAAAGTCAAACGCAACTTCCGGTGGTTTACCCCAGCGATCGGCAACTTAAAACAACTTACGCCGTTATCCAATTGCGAAAATCGATTCCGCCAAAACGTTAAATCTTCAGATAATTGAAAACATGGAGACCATGGCTGGCTTGCCAGTCGTCGTCGAGCAAATGATAATTTGAGTATGGATACAAGATTTCAAAGCTTATTGGCACTACAAGAACAAGGGCAACCCCAAGCCAGCGAGCAAATATTTCAGCTCGTCTATGAGGAGCTGCGGCAATTGGCTTCCGCCCGGTTGGCGCAAGAACGTGTGGGACAAACATTGCAGCCTACGGCCTTAGTCAACGAAGTCTATTTGCGACTCGTCGCACCTGATCAACAGAAACAATGGGATTCTGTGGGACATTTCTTTGCTGCGGCGGCAACGGCGATGCGTCGAATTTTGGTGGAAAACGCCCGCCGCAAACACCGGCTGAAACGAGGCGGCGATGCCCGCCGCGTTGATTTTGAATTAGAACAAATCTCCGACAATATCGACGACGAACAAATACTGGCACTAGACGAAGCGCTGGATGCCTTGGCGTTGGAAGATCCAGTAAAAGCCAAACTTGTCACGTTGCGTTTTTTTGGAGGACTCTCGATTGAGCAGGCCTGTGATCTGTTGGGGATTTCCCGCGCGACAGCCAGCCGTCATTGGACCTACGCCCGCGCATGGTTATTTAGGAAAATATCTTGATTTAACTTGCTATGTCAAACGTTGGCGATCGATCCGGCCGAAAATGGCAAGCGATGGCGACCGGGTCAGCGATGGTTTCATTCAAGTTTGAATTTTGTCGCTATTTGCAGTATATTGGGGCCTTGGCAAAGACAACCATACGATTGAAAACAGGGGATAATGCGTGAATCGCCACTCTAAGAATCGACGACAATTTATCGGATTAACTGCAGCCGGTGTATCAGCGGCTTGGCTCGGCACATCGAATTCAGCCCGGGCCGCGACGAATAGTAATTTATCTTCGCAACACGTGTCGGTACCTTCAACAACAGAGCCCCTGAATTCCACGACTACGCATCGATCGAGTGGCACTGCACCCTGGTTTGAAATTTCATTAGCCCAATGGTCGCTTCATCGAGAGTTAGGAAGCAAAAAGCTTGACAACTTGGATTTTGCCAAAATTACACGGACGAAATTTGACATTGGAGCGATCGAATATGTCAATTCATTTTTTAAAGACAAAGCGCAGGACGATGCTTATCTGGCCGGGCTCAATAAACGCGCTGAAGACCATGGTGTTAAGCAATTATTGATTATGTGTGACGGTGAAGGTGCCTTGGGCGATGCGGACGCCAAGAAACGTTAGCAAGCAGTTTTTAATCATCGTCGCTGGGCGGATGCAGCCAAAGCACTGGGGTGCCACTCCATTCGCGTCAATGCATCCTCCAGCGGATCTTACGATGAGCAAATGGGGCGTGCCGCAGAAGGTTTAGCTTTGCTGGCCGAGTACTGCGCAGCATTGCGGCTCAACGTTATTGTCGAAAATCATGGCGGCCTGTCCTCCAACGGCGCTTGGTTAGCCGGGGTGATGAAAATGGTTGATCGCGACAATTGTGGTACGTTACCTGATTTTGGCAATTTCCGCGTTTCCAACGATCAACAATACGATCGTTATTTGGGCGTCACCGAATTGATGCCATTTGCCAAGGCCGTAAGCGCCAAAAGCCACGATTTCGACGAAAATGGCTCTGAAATTCACACCGATTACATCAAAATGTTGACCATTGTTCGCGATGCCGGATATCGTGGCTTTGTTGGTATTGAATACGAAGGCGGCAAGGTAGGCGAAATGGAAGGCATTATGGCAACCAAAAAATTGCTGGAACGTTGCCAACAGGAAATTAAGATTTCCTAGTATCCAATTAAAATAACATCGTAACGCGCACTCTAGCAGGAAGCTCGACAATGAACGATAAGTCACAGCCAAGCAAGCCGATGTGGCTACTAATAGGCCTCTACGCCAAGGTTGTTTTAATAGTTTGCGTATTCGTAGCAAACACGTGGACGTGGCGTCATTCACAATCTTGTTTAGCTCAAATTCCATCCAACGAATTGGCCGGGTTAGGCGCCGCCAAGTTAGACGCCGCCAGGTTAGACGCCGTGGAATTGCGGGATTACCAGGGCAAGGTTTGGTCGTTGGAAGAATTCTCTGATAAGCCGATCCTGGCAATTGTTTATTTGGGAACGGAATGCCCTTTGGCCAAGCTATATTCGTTGCGAATTCAACAACTGGCCGATGAATACCGGGAACGCAATGTTGCTTTTCTTGCGGTTGATGCCAACTTGCAGGATTCATTAGAGGAAATGAGTGCTTTTGCCCGTCGTCAGAATTTGGAGATGCCATTCGTAAAGGATGTTGGTCAAAAATTGGCTCGACAATTGGGCGTGACACGCACGCCGGAAGTTGTTGTGATTGACAGTAATCGCGAGGTCCAGTATCGCGGTCGAATTGACGATCAATACGGAATCGGATATGCCAAGAAAACGCCCGAACACCAAGAGCTGCGTGCGGCGATAAATGCCTTGCTGGAAGGTCAACCCGTGCCGACGCCTGAGGTTCCAGCGGCCGGTTGCTTGATTGGTTGGTCAAAGCCGCCACTGGTTGCCGATGTTGCGGATCCATCAATCACTTATTGCAATCAGATCTCCCGAATTTTTAATGAGCACTGCGTGCGTTGTCACCGTGCTGGACAGATTGGTCCCTTCCCGTTAACCGATTATGAATCGGCCAGCGGTTGGGGGGATATGATCGTCGAAGTCATTACAGAAAAACGAATGCCTCCCTGGCACGCCAGCCCCGAACACGGCGAATTTGTCAATGACTGTTCGCTTGAGGACAGTGATATCCAACTAATCACCGAGTGGGTAAAACAAGGTGCTCCACTTGGCGACCGACAACAACTCCCGGATCCACCGACATTCATCGAGGAATGGCAACTTCCTCAAAAGCCCGACCTCGTCATTCCCGTGACCGAAAAGCCATATAAAGTGCGTGCGACGGGCGATGTTCGTTATCAGTATTTCGTTTTTGACCCAAAGTTTTCGGAAGACCGCTGGGTGTCGGCCGTTGAAATTCGCCCCAGCAATTATTCCGTAGTTCACCATATTTTGTGCTTCATCAGGCCTAAAGGCACCGATGATTTGGGGGCTGGTAAAGGCATCGATCATTTTTTGGCCGGATACGTCCCCGGCATGTTGCCTCAATCGTTGCCATCAGGTTATGCCAAACGAATTCCCGCCAATTCCGAGTTAGTCTTTCAAGTTCATTACACTCCGATTGGATCGCCGCAAGTTGACCAAAGTCAGTTAGGGTTAACGTTTGCGGATCCCACAGCGATCACGCATGAGGTTCAAACCTGGAGTGCCGTGAATACCAAAATTAAAATACCGGCCGGTGCGGCTGACCATCCCGAACAGGCTTGGAATCGTCAACCGTTGGGAGAATGGGAAATCATCAATTTTATGCCTCATATGCATTTGCGCGGCAAATCATTTCGATATGAAGCGGTATTTCCCGACGGTTCGCGAGAAATTCTGCTGGATATCCCTAAGTTTGATTTCAATTGGCAAACAGCTTACGTGCTGAAACAACCGCGAATAACATCAAAACGCATGCGAATTTTTTGTTCGGCGACTTTTGATAATTCCACGGGCAATTTGAGCAATCCAAACCCTGATTCGGTGGTTACGTGGGGCGATCAAACCTGGGAAGAAATGCTGATTGGTTATTTTGATGTGGCGATTCCCTACACGCATAAGTAAAGTTAGCCACCGACAAAAGAATTTGATAATGCGTTTTTATTCGATCGGATTGTGGCTGCGACGCCAGTTTGCTCGTGAGGATCAATCGAATCGAACAATTCACTAGTTCAATTCTTCGTTGGCTCGAGTAGTAAACATGTTGCCACGTTGTTCCATGGAAGTCTCAATGGTTAGCAATAGTTGTTCAGGCAAAAACGGTTTGTGCAACAGTTTGAGTCCTTCGGGTGGTTGGTTGAGATCCTGATCGGAATATCCACTGCACAAAATGAAAGGCACGTCTGGCAATAATTTTCTAGCTAATTGAGCCAATTCGATCCCCGATTGGTCAGGCATCGAGTAATCGGAAACGATGCAACCGATTTCCCCGCCGCGCTCTTCGATGATCATCATTGCATTGGCTACACCATCGGTAGCGATAACCTGATACCCCGAAAACTTCAATAACATCTCAACCGATTCTCTGACCACCACTTCATCATCGACCAACAAAATACAACCTTTTTGAAGATCATGTTCTAAATCGATGTTATGACGAGACGCCAACAAAGGCGATTGACCATTTCCTAAATCGCAAACCGGTAATTTGTCACGCACCAAATGGCTTTTGGCTAATGGTATGTATACCGTAATTGACGTGCCGGAATTGCGTGATGAGACGACATGGATACCACCATGACAACTGCGAACTATTCCTAACAGCGAAGCCATTCCGAGTCCGCGGCCTTCGCCCTTTGTGGAAAAATACGGATCGAACATCCGATCAATCGTACTTTCCTCCATGCCCGTTCCATGATCCAACACTTGCACAAAACAATAGTCCCCGGGCTGAAGACTTTTCTGATGAACAAAGCCTTCGATTTGTCGCGAAGTTAAGGATTGTTTGCCAACGATGACTTCAATCGTTGAGCTCACTGTCGACGCCTCGGCAGCATTGGCGACTAGGTTAATTACGATTTGTTGAAAACCGACTTCATCAATCCGCGCCAGCAGAAGTTGGTCGCCGCCATGAAAATCGATAATTGCTCGATTGCGCACGAGGGAAACAAGCAGTCCCCACATCGATTCAATATTTGAGGTTAGATCGATGACCGCATCTGCGTGATTTCGATCACCCAAATATTGTCGCAATTGCATCGTTAAATCAGATGCTCTCATCGATGCGTGGACAATTTGCCTAAAAAAGCGATCTTTAGGACCTTCGCCATTTTCTAAACGACCCGACTCCGCCAACCCCACAATACCTGTTAACAAATTATTGAAATCGTGAGCAATCCCGGCCGCCATCATGGAAAGGCTTTCTGATTTCTGGCGTTCTAACAGCCGACGTTCGATTAAAATTTGTGACTCTTTTTGATCGCGAATTTCCTCCGAGGCCCGCTGCAACTGAACCACCATACGTCGTTTTGTCCGCAGACTAACCCACAATAGCGAAGCGCAAATTGCTGAAAATCCGAACGCTACAAAGGCCATCCAGGCCATAGCGCGATAATAATTCATCCGCCAGGTTTGAAGTTCCGCTCGATTTTGATTTTCAACGCGAGTTTGGCTAATTTCCATTTTTGCCAAATGTTCCTCAATCGCAAGTGCGTTAATGCCATCGGCCGATTGCCATAAACGGCTCTTAATATTGTCAAGTTCCTCTAAGAATTTAGTGGCTAATGGCCACTGCTCGTGTTGCTTGCAAAGGTCCGCCATGCTACGACAGATCCCGACTGCGCCCGCATAATCACTTTTTTGTTTTGCAATCTCAAGTTGCTCGACCCAACGATCAATAGTCCGCTCAAATTCTGCGTCACTCATTCGATTTTTGATCGGTTCAGCGGCATCCTCGGATGGCGGTAGTGGAGAATCAGTTTTGTTACGGGCAATCTCAAAGTCAGTTCGATTGGCTTGAGCAATGGCATTTTCTAGTTCAACTTGAAATGATAGTGCACTTTCGTATTGTGGTCGCAAATGCTCTAAACTCGGCTTGCCCAATAGGATCTGAGCTAACTCCAACGCATTGCGGGATTCATCGACTCGTTGCAATCGCTGCAAGCACTCCGCATAGTTCAACAGAGCGACGCACTCTACCAGCTCGATGTCGTTTTTGCTGGCCAATTCTGAGGTTTTCTGGTGAATTGCAGCCGCCGATTCGATACGACCAATCGCCGAATAGAATGTCCCTAAATTGGTCATGATCATAATCTGCAATTTGAGGTTGCCGGATTTCTCAGTTATCTTCAAGCCTTTTTCAAAATGTTCGACCGTTGATTCAAAGTTTGCCAATTTGCTTTCGTTTAACGCCAATTCATTGTGCAGCAACGCGACATAATCAGAGTCATCGTTCATCCGCTCGGATATCTCCAAGGCTTCTTGCGCTGCCTTACTACCCAAGTCATATTTTTGTAATTCAAACGCAGTCGAACTCAGATAGCGCAAAGTCCTTCGCAACAATCGTTCATCTCGCAAATTGCGGGAAATGGTTTCTGCCACCAATAGCTGTTCAAATGCCAACTGAGGTTGGTTGGAAATTGAAAAGCCGCTACCTGCGACCCAGGCCAATTTGGCATGGACCTCGGGTTCGATCGGTTTCGGTCTTTCTAATCGCCCCACGGCAACCTGAGCTGCCCGTGCGGGGTCGTTACGCAACAAGTCGAATGCATGCCGCATGATTTCATAATCGCTCGGTTCCCGGCCCGAGACTGACGAATCTTGGCTGCCAAGTTCAGGTTTTCTAACATCGACTTTTGGGATTGGTACATAAACGGTTGAGGGTACAGGTGAGTCTAACAAAAAACAAAAATTTGAAGCAGACGAGATTTCGGCCGCGTTCTCTGCGTGCGAATTAACCCTTGTTGGGACCGAAATTCCCAAAAGGGAAAAAAACCACAACCAAGTCCAAACTCGGCAAGCAACCATTGGGGTGGTCGGTGTTATCAGGTTTGATTTGATCCATTGGATTTGCTTAAGGCAAGTCATCGCTACCTCCTGAAGAATTGATGCAAGATCTTCGTTATTCAAAAGGGCAAGTCAGCAACCAACGATTCGCAATGAAGCAACGAGACCTGTTTGAAAGCCATCATCCATCTCAATGCTCCTTGTTAATCTTATG
>JBGSMY010000344.1:0-1903 GCA_041739975.1 Pirellulaceae bacterium | reverse complement strand
TCGTTGGCTGACGTTGATAAAAAAACTTCATGTTTCAATGTCTTTCACCGAATAACTTCAAATCAACTTTCGTGAATATTTGGAACTAAAATGCGCGCGCTTATTGTCATCCTGATGGTAGTTGCTTCGGCGGCCTTGCCCGCAAATGCTCAAGACGGCTTCAAGACAATTTTTGACGGCAAGTCGCTTGATGGATGGAAAGCGAATGAAAACGTCGACAGTTGGAAGCTAAAGGATGAGTTGTTGGTGTGTCACGGCGAAAGAAGCCATTTGTTTTATGTTGGCGATGACAAGCCGTTTAAGAACTTCCACTTCAAAGCAGAGGTAAAGACAACCAAGGGTAGCAACGCGGGGATCTACTTCCATACAAAGTATCAGGCGAGTGGTTGGCCCAAGTACGGTTACGAGTGCCAAGTCAACGTGTCTCATACCGATCCGAAGAAATCCAGCGGTCTATACGCAGTTCAGGATGTGGCAGATCCTGGAATCAAGGATGACGAATGGTACACCCAAGAAATCATCGTCAACGGCCGCAACATTGAATTGAAAATCAATGGTAAAACCATGGTCAATTACACCGAGCCGGCCAATAAAGCTCCTTTTTCCAACGATTTCGATCGTCGCCTGGTGGAAGGGACTTTCGCCTTGCAGGCCCACGATCCTGAAAGCCTTGTGTATTTCAAGAACATCCAGGTCAAACGACTTCCGTGAGTTGCACTCATTTTGTCTTGACCCAACGCTGCAGATCTTAACCCGATTTGCCGGTTTTTGAGTTCTCCATTATTGTGGATTACGCCCACGGACGCGTCGGTGGCAAAAACATAGCATATGTACTTGTCCGCCACATCGCACCGCCGGCGACACGATTACATCTGTCCTATGCGTTGGCAGGTATCCAAGCGGGAAAAAAACGTCACAATTTCCAGTCTTGGGCAACTTGCCGATGAATTGTTGCGTACACCTGAGAAGCCCGCAAAATCGCATCGGTTAAGTCGCCTCGTCCTATTGGGCGCCTTTACCAAGGCCGCTCATCGTGACTCTTACCCAGCCAGAAATTGATGTTTCAAACTCTCGCTAAAGTGCTTTTCACGTTTGCATGCTTGGCGAGTGGTCATTGGCTTCCCTCCCCTGCCGCCCATGCTAAGACGCTGGGCAACGAATCGATCTCGCTTTCAGCGCAATTTGGCTTCGCTGGTAACTGGAAACTGGGGCACGTTTGCCCGGTCCAAATCAAGGTTTTAGGACTTGCCAAAACACCTGAAATTCTGACCATCGAACTAACGACACTCGATGGCGACGGCGTCGAAGTAGCTTATCGTAAATCATTCCGCAGCAAGAGCGAATCGGCGGGAGATGTGAATGTTTGGCTCGGCGTAAGGCAAGGACGGCAAGGCGCACCGGTTACCATTCGACTAAAAACTAAGAGTGAAGTTTTGGCCGAGCTATCTGTAAGCGCAGATGAGATACCACAACCGCTTCCTTCAACGCAACCACTAATTATTGCATTTGGACAATCTCTTGGGATCGAAGCAGCAAGTTCATCACTGATTGGTGGCAACTCTACCTTCTCGACGGCAATTATTGAACATGCGAATGAATTGCCCGATGAATCGCACTTTTTCTCTTCTTGCGATTTGATGCTGCTTCCAACATCCGAGCAAGAACTGATCAAATCGCTGCGCGATTCGCATTGGAACGCCATCGATGAGTGGCTTCGCGGAGGCGGTCTCTGCCTGACGTCGATTGCGCCGAGCAGCATAGAGTTACAGTCGATCGAAGGATTTCGGAAATTGCTACCGGGTTCAATTGAAAGCATCGGTCGAGTTAGAAATCGCGGTCCGCTGGAATCCTACGTCTCAACCGATGATCCACTCGACGAATTTGAAGTCGTAGTATTCGATGC
>JBGSMY010000146.1:0-11228 GCA_041739975.1 Pirellulaceae bacterium | reverse complement strand
CTCGAAAACAACTTAGCATCTCCGTAATCGATATTACTGGGAATCCATTCAATAACACAACTACTACTGTGGCCAACCTCGGGTTCACCAAAAATTTAATAATTCCTGAAGACTTGTGTGGTACGATGAGAGCAAGCTGGCTAGGGGGCGACTTCCCTATCCGTTAATCGGTCTTGCAATTTTCGTGTTGGTTGATGCACGGAAAAAAACATTTAAAAACACTTCTCCAAAACTGCACGACCACTTCAGCGCGGCAAGGTTTGCGAATCCTCGCCTAGGTCCATCTTCTGAATTCAATAAGTCAATCGTTTCTCTGGAAAAATACAATTTCATTTTATCATTGAGTTTGCTGCGCTAATTTCATGAGATATTCCAACACCTCATGGGGTGCCTGCGGATTATGCCGCAAGATCGTTTCGACAACGAACGAGTCATCCGCGGCCGACTTGAGATGGTCGGCGATTTCAACCATCAGCAATCGATTCTCTCGAGAGCTGTGCAATAGATAATGAACCCACAGCCATGCTTCTGCGTAATCTAATTGCGACAACGATTCGGCTTGGTCGATCAAGTCCAAACGTTGCAAATTGGGAGCCCAATCAGATTGTTTAAACGATTGTGTCAATAAGGATAAGTGACTGCGATGGATTCCGTTTGTTACTCTAGGGGTCTCACAGTACTCAGCCAGACCTTCATCCAACCACAGCGGGATCGTCGGAAGTACGCCGTGAAGGTACGCGTGGGTAATTTCATGACGCAAGTCTTCCGCGACACGATCGCCCCATAAACAATACACTGTCAATGTTGTGTCTGTTTTGACAAACAACGCTCTGCGGGAGTCGAATTGTGAGTGATTGGTGCGCAAGAATTTTTGGTACCGGTCAGCGTCACCAAACAAAAAAATTTGAATCGGCTCATCGGACAACTCGATCCCTAAAAGTTCTGTCAAATCTTGAGCGCGCAACTCTAGTTCGTCCAATAGCCGATGTTTCCGAGGCACCGAGAAATCTGCTTGAACCACCAAATTGTTGCGAGTGAAATCCGATTTCCAAACGATCTCGTTGTTTGCCAATGGTGTTAACTTGCAACCTTGAATGGCCAGCAGCAACATGAAAACCAATCCGACACAACTTATGGATCGGTTGATCCTTAAATGTAATGCTCGAGCCCAAAGCGATCGATCGTACTCGCAATTCCAAAATGTCACTGGTGACGTTGCCATCTGTAAGATCAATTTCTTTGGACTAACTGTCACCTGGATTTGGTCATGTTCAAAACGGCCGTCGTTTTAAGGTCGCTTTCGGGGATACCGTCGGGCCTGTTAACGTAAAATTCGTTGAAAAAATAACAATTGGCCGACCAATCCGCCAGAGCAATACTGCTAGCATGTGCGAATTGCCCAGTTTATGATCGTGGCGTTCGCTTTGGTGGCCTGTTATGGTGGACTTTTTCCCAAGCTTGGCGCAAAATGGATAGCGAGGCAAGTTGCCAGCTACGGGCAACCAGCGAAGGTTATTCGTAAGTGTGCTTAAATTATGAATGAGCGATTTGATTGGAGTGCGAGTCTTGGGCGATGGCTGGGAATCCCTGTTCGCGTCCATTTGCTATTGCTTCTGGCGCTAATCGGAATTTTTGCCATCGACAGCCAGATGTCGAAAACGGATTTATTGGGTGGAACCGGTTTAGCGACTGCTCTTACTTTGCTCACTTGCCTATTGGTCCATGAGTTGGCTCATTTGGTGGCGGTAACTCATTTGGGTGGCGAGATACACTCGTTTGTTTTAACTCCTTGGGGCGGCGCATCAGCGTATACCCAACCAGCGAATCATCGCGACCGATTGGTGGTTCATTTTGCCGGTCCGTTTATCAATGGCTGCTTGTTTCTTTTGGGCTTTGTGATGTTATTACAAGCCGGCTTTGAAAATCTTCGGGACTTAGTCAATCCGCTTACCCCGCAAAAATTCGAAGCCGATCGCTGGGCAATGTCCCTATTGGCTATTTCAACATGGACTAATTTTCAATTGTTTTTGTTGAATATGGTGCCCTGTTTTCCCTTTGATGGCGGACGCTTTCTGCGAGATATGTTCGCGTCGATCAACAGGGAACTCAGTCACCTGAAGATCGAATCAACGGTTTTAGCGATTGGACAATTGTGTGGCATTATCTTTATCGTAATTGCCGTGTTGTTGAGAAACGTCGATGACGGCCCGTTCCAACCCACCTATGCCTGGATGATGGCATTTGGCGTCTCTTTGATTTTCTGTTCGCGATTTGATTATCGCAATCAGATCCGCGAACATTTGGAAATGGAAGATTGGGACGAAGAAGTGGACGACGAGCCACTGGATCGCGATCTGCTCTTTACCGACAGCGAACTGCAATTCATGGCTGACGAGAACTATTCTCAATGGTTGGTTGAAAAACAACAACAGCGTGAATTAATGCGACACGAACAACAATTGGAAATTGAATCGGCCGAGGAACAACGGGCCGACCAAATATTGAGCAAATTGCACGAATTCGGAATACATAGTTTGACCGAAGATGAGCGATTGTTGTTGGAACGCGTGAGCGCCAGGGCTCGACGACGTCGCAAATGATTGAATCTCAATCTTTATCTTCAAGGCTTGCCATCCCAGCGACCTGCGTTTCCCGTGCCGCCATTGCCGGTCAGGTCGAATGCGATCGTTGGTGAACCTATGCCCTCCGTTCGGCACTCCGATCCGAACTTCAATACGCACTCCGTTCCGTACTCCGCTCAGCGCTCCTATTCCCCGGCGAGCTCAACGCGCGCTTCCCAACGACCATTGCCTAATCACCCACCCTTTAGGGGGTTGCACGTGAAACAAATAGGCAATCTACGCAAATCAGGAAATCCTGGCAAACTCGGGGTTTCACGTGGAACTGCTACCAAATCCAGAAAAATAGGAAAGTTGCCTGTGAAACTAGGTTGCCCGGATGGCTGATAAGTGAAGCCGTGTTGTCAAAAGTAAATATTTGGTGGTTGGCAATCAAAAAAACGAACAACTGCTGTTTAGTGAAATCTCACAAATTGGTATTTAAGGTGCCGTTCATCGACAATCGGTCGGGCTGGGAATTCAGGAATGAAATAAGTGCCGCGAACATTGTGCATTGCCAACCAAAAAGGCGGAGTGGGAAAGACCACCACGGCCATTAATTTGGCGTCGGCAATGGCGCGCGCCGGCCACGAGACCTTATTGGTCGACATGGATCCGCAGTGCAATGCCACAAGTGGATTGGGAATTAAACCGGTGGCTCGACATCCACTGGTAATGCCCGAACCGCTCGTTGGAGCTTGGCAGGAGACCACGCAGCGTTGTCTTCATTTGTTGCCGGGCAGTCATTCGATTCGCGACGTGGACACACTGGCCACGGCCGATTCGGCAACCTGTGACCAAGTTGTTCATCATTTGCACCAAGGCACCACTGAGTTTGATTTTGTAATTATCGATTCACCGCCTTCGTTGGGGCCATTGACTAAAACGGCATTGGCCGCGTCGGATGAAGTGATTATGCCAATCCAATGCGAATATTTCGCGATGGAAGGGTTGACCCAGATGATTCAAGTAATTCGTGACGTCATTAAGTCACGCCACGGTCAACTGACCTTTGGCGGGATTTTGTTGACGATGTACGACCATCAGTTGGAACTTACGCAAGAAGTAGACCAACAGGTTCGCGATTTTTTCGGTGAAATTGTATTTTTGACCACAATTCCGCGTGATGTTCAGGTTTGCGAAGCGCCCAGTCACGGCAAATCCGTGTTGGATTATGCACCTCGGTCGCGGGGCGCGCGTGCCTACATCGAACTATGCATGGAGATATTGGACTATGATGAAGAAGAAACGACTGGGTCGCGGCTTAGAAGCGTTGCTTAACGCTACTGGCGAATTTGACAATTTTGAAGATATCGTCACCGACGACGGGGCCGTAACCGCGACTAGCCCCGAGGGAACGGCCTCGGCCCCCGTTTCGTCCGGCACTCCAGGTCTCGTGGAAATCGATGTTGCCGAAATCGAACAGAATCCGTTTCAACCTCGTCGCGAGTTTAGCGAATCGGAAATCGCTTCGTTGGCCGAGAGTCTTAAAAGTCACGATATATTACAGCCAATCCTCGTCCGCGTGATGAATGGCCGATATCAGCTGATTTCTGGCGAGCGCCGATTGCGTGCCGCGATTAAAGCCGGTTGGACGAAAATTCCTGCCCGTGTGCGAATTGCCGATGATCGCCTCGTGGCCGAATTGGCCATTGTTGAAAATTTGCAACGCAAAGACCTGAATGCGATTGAAAAAGGTCTGTCGTTTCGAAGGTACTTGGACGAGCACCGTTGCACTCAAGACGATTTGGCTCGTCGCTTAAAGATTGATCGTTCAACCATCGCCAACCTTATGCGATTGCTCGAACTACCACTAGCCGTTCAACAAGATATTCAATGCGGCGAAGTATCTGCAGGTCATGCTCGAGCGCTGTTGCCCTTGGGAGATGAGCAACTGCAATTGGAATTCGCCGCGCGAATCAAAAGAGAAGGCATCAGCGTGCGTGAGACGGAGCGCGAAGTGGCAGCAAAGATTTCTGCTGAGGACGATCCTGAAACGGTAAAGTTTCAAACGCCACCCAGTGGGCGGCGAACTCGCGACCATCAAATTGAGTCTTTAGAACAACAGTTGAAAATTGCTTTGGGAGCCCAGGTCCAGGTCAAAGGGGCAAACGGACGTGGGTCGATTGTGATCAAGTTCGCCAATAATCTGGAATTTCAACGGTTATTTGAGCTATTCACCCAAACCCAAATGTTGGTTGCCACACGGATCGAATCGACGGCCGGTGAATATCGAGGCCAACGAGACGCGGCCTAATGAACTCGGGATGGGAAACGCCGGCCCAAATTGGCAATTGAAATCATTCGATTGGTGGCCTAATCCTTGGTTTTAACGGGAAAAACTGCCAAAATCTGGGGGATCTCTGGGGGAACTTAGTAGGCTAAAAAATTGTCTGATAGCCGACAGCCAGTTGTTCTCATTTGGCATTGAATCCAGACTGTTTTCGGGTTAGCATGGTGCATTCTCGGTTCGGGGTGTAGCGCAGCCTGGCTAGCGCATCTGCTTTGGGAGCAGAGGGTCGGGGGTTCGAATCCCTCCACCCCGACTAAAAAATTGTAACAGATTGTGACGTTTTGACTTGAAGCCCACGGTACCAAAAGACCGCGGTAACAAAAGACCGCGGTAACAAAAGCCCGCGGTAACAAAAGCCCACGGTAACAAAAGCCCACGGTATTAAAAGACCGCGGTATTGAAAGACCGCGGTGCTACAAGCTCGCGGCTCTCAGTGTAGTTTCAGTCCAGTTTCGTCGGTTATCGGCAAATTAATTGCAGTCAGCAATTGGATATCGTTCGTAATCCGGCGGTTAAAATAGATTTTGCAATGTCGTTTGGAGCTTGGCCGACCTGAGTTTCGGACAAGGTCTTTGAATTCGAAGGTTTTCCGGTATGACGGATTCAGGAAAGTACTTTGAAGATCTTGCCGTTGGCCAAGAATGGTTGAGCCTCGGCCGAACCGTATTGGAATCGGACATTGGCAATTTTGCCTGTCTTACCGGGGATTTTAATCCCTTGCATGTCGATCATGAATTTGCCGCCAATTCTCTGTATCGGAAACCTTTAGCACATGGCCTATTGGGAATTAGCTGGGCTGCTGGACTAGGCAGTCATTTCCCTCGTGTTAACACGTTGGCATTTTCTGCCGTACGCGATTGGGAATTCTTGAAACCTGTCTATGCCGGCGACACCTTGCATTTAGTGACTACGGTTTTGGATAAAATCGAAAATGGTCGACGCAGTGGAAAAGTGGCTTGGCTATTAAAACTCATGAACCAACGGGCTGAATGCGTCCAACAAGGAGTATTCGAGACGATTGTATCCACTCGAATTTCGGATCGACTCCGTACGGAATCAAACGTTTCGACCAATGGCGAGCTGCATACTCCCGCTTCCAGCAAATTGAATTGACCTTAAACCGCTGACGCCAACTCGCAGAATGAAGGCTGCCAGGCGTGACAATCCGGATTTTTGTAAAAGTCGATAAAATCAGCATGGATTAGTTTAGAGCTAATCTCTAACATTCCGAGAACAAGGATGGAACCCTAATTCTACCAGCGGATGGTATGGAAACTCGCTTTGGTAAAAATTCGACAACTTCGCACATAACGCTTGACCGCATGCGTCGATCACGTTTTGTCTATTGGGTTGTGGTGTCATCGTTGTCGACTTTGGTTGTATTGACAACCTTAAGTGCCCTGTTTTCCAAGCAGTTTACAACCACCGCCATCCTGCCTATTTCGGCGCAGCCCGTAGCCATTGCTAATGGCGAGCCCGATCATATCCAACAAATTTTGATTGAGAGTATCAAGTTACTCAATCGCGACTCTGAACTCGCCGCGATTTTTTATGGCACTGAACCGGACGCGAACCCCGAACAGCTGGATTCAATTCGTCGTCGACTCACGTACGCTTTGCTCCCCACAACCGACAACGCACCACTTTCAATCCAAGTAAATTTTTTGGGAAACGGTTCTGCCTCCGAACAGAGTTTTCTGGAGCGATTTATTGAGGCGTTGGATAAACAGATCGGCCAACAAATTTCGAAAACGGCCTTTCCAATGGGCGTGAAACCGACGCCAATCTCGAAGAATCGGCAATCTCAAGTCGACGGAATTCGAACCAGCTTAACGCGTACTTTCCAACACATGGAACATCTCGCTGAACAACTCGCCACGGCCAAAGAGTCGGTGCAACTGGGAATCCAGCAACAACGGATCGGTCCGGATGTTGGACAGCAACGGCAATTGATGTTTGAACTCGATCAACTGCAGAGTCAAAAAACCGAATTACTTGGCAAATTTACTGTGACGCATCCAACTTTGGTCGAATTACAACAGCGGATTGAGGCCATAAAACAATCGATATCTGAAATTGAAACATCCGTCTCGACCTCGAGCCCTTATCAACCAGCGTCGTATCAACGCAGCGCTGATGTTCAAATTTGGCTAGATTTAGCGGCCAAGCTGAAAGATCTCGATGTCGAACAAATACAAAGTTCGTTAATTCAATTGGAACAATCTTGGAACGGGCTGCTGTGGGAATTGGAGCAATCGAAAGATGCCGACCCGATATTAGGTGATGAGAGAAATGACTTTCGTGCTCGTCCAATTCAAACCAAGCCTCTGGGATTGTTGGGACAGCGATTCTTCCCCCTGATGATGGCATTGCTGTCACTTGGAATTGGTGTACTTGTTGCCAGTATCGCCAGTCAGCACTTGACGGACCGTGGATTTGATTCGCCAGGTGAGCTGAGCGAGGTACTTGGCCTGCCCATCATAGGCGTTGTCGCTTTGGTCCGAAATTCTCGACGTCAAGAAACCAAGGCAGATATGGGATTTCGCCGTTTATTGAAATTGAGTGAAATACTGTTATTTACTACGCTATTGATCGTGGTTGCAATCGCCGTCCGCAGTCCAGAGATTCGCCAAGCGTTGTTGGAGAACCCCATCCAAGCCTTATGCCAAGTGGTTTGGGCGATTCGGGGATAGCCATTCGAGTGGGTCCGGATTGGCCCTAATAACTGAGAGCCTTTGACATGTACGAAAAACAATTTTATTTGAAAAGCCGCCCATTCGTGACCGCGCCTTACGCGCCCCACTACTATCCGGCTCGTTCGATGCATCAAGCATTGGGTCAATTGAAAATGTGCCTTGAACGCGCCTCGGGAGTTGGCCTAGTGATTGGCCAACCGGGCATTGGCAAAAGCATGTTGCTCGTAATGTTAACCGAACTGTTAGAAGGTCAATTCAAGATTGTGCCTTTGGCATGTTCGAGGTTGGAACAACGAGCCGAGTTATTACAAAGTATCTTGTTCGAGCTGGGTGAACCCTACCGCGATATGTCGGAGGGGGAGTTGCGATTGTCATTAATCGACTACTTACGCCAGGGTTCGCGTAATCTCAACGGAATCGTTCTATTGGTTGATGACGCCCATACATTGTCTTCAGAGTTACTAGAAGAACTGCACTCGATGACGAGTATTGTGCGCGATGGATTGCCAAGGTGTCGCATGGTCCTGTCGGGAAACGCATCCCTGGAAGAGAAGATGACCGACCCTCGATTGGAATCACTCAATCAATGTATCGCCGCCAGGTGTGCATTGACCGCATTCAGTCGCGACGAAACCTCCGATTATGTTCGCGCACAAATGAACCGCGCTGGCGCTGGCGCACGACAATTTTTCACTGCCGATGCCTTAATCCGAGTCCATCAACTGACAGATGGCGTTCCACGACTCATCAATGTCGTTTGCGACCATGCACTATTGCTATGTGCTTCATTGGGCAGCACCAAAGTCGAAACGCGATTGGTGGAACAGGCCTGGAGTGATGTACAAAGGCTGCCAATGGGACTAAGCCTGGAATCTACACAGTCTGCCGACTTCAATTCCGAACAGGACTCCTGGACCACCGTGGAATTTGGCGAACTGGCGGATGATGTAACTGCAACTCCTGCGGCTCTCAAAAACGTCGAAGAAATTGAAACGAATACCTCCACTGCCAATATCGCGCTTGATGCAAATCGCGAAGATCTCAATCTGGCCGTCGACGATCAAGACGCAGAGATTGAACGCCAACGCAAACGCCAAGGGTATTATTGGACCCTCACCGGAGACTATTACCATTCATTTAATGAAGAGAGTGCGGCCAGTGAGATTGAGCGTTTAACTCGCGAACAAGAGGAATTAGTTTCGCAAGTCGAGTCGTTAGCAAAATTTGCTGAGGGCGGACAACACGATTCCGAAGACGCAACTCCAGAACTCGCAGCCGAAGCGCCATCGATTCCTGCCCCCCGATTTGTGCAAAATCCATTTGACGAAGATTTCGAGAGCGAAGAGCCGGTGCTCGACACCACCATTCGCTATTCATTGAGGCACAATCGGTCGGCAACCGAATTGACGATGTTACAACTATCCACTGCGGAATGTTGGACGGAAGAGCCTTTTTCATTAACCGAATCCGGCGTCACTCCTACGGCTGTACAAAGGCGTGAAAGCGAATGGTCGCTGAGCGATCATTCGTCGACTCTACTCCAGGACATGTCGGCGGACGCAATTCCACTCAATTCCGATTCCGACGAACAAACTTGGAATCCGGCAATTCCAGAAAATGGTCAAAATCCTATTTGGTTTTCAGCTGGCCCGATGGCGACACAAACATTACCGGCGACCGACAATCAACCGGAAGAGCATGAGCCAGAACCCACTGCACGAGAAACCATTCGGCTTCCGATTGAAAGGAGTCTGGCCGATGCAGACTTGCAGAACTCAGCAAAAACCAACTTTGATTCCCCCGTCGATGACCGCGACATGCTAATCGTTAGCCGAGTTAATCAGTATCCATCGGGCGAACCTGACGAACCGGAAACCCCTAATAATGAGGTCAAGCCATCCACCGGAAAAGCCATTCGATTAGATTACCGCGAACTGTTCGAACGACTGCGCAATGGTGGCGATGACTCAAACGCATCGGCAAGTCCTCAATAATCCATATTCATCGGGTTCGAAAGCAAAATGCCATGAATACTTTGGACGCCGCCGATATCACTTCCAGTATCGAAGCTCAAAATCGACGCGCGACTTTACTTACGCCGGCCGAATTTTGGTTGCGTGCCAATCAAAAACTGGATCAATTGGAAACGGAAAACCCTTCGGTACTTTTTGTTTCCATTCCGGAATTACCATTGACGGAAACCGAAACGGTTGCCATCGATATCCAATCGCTAGGGCATCCGATCCTGGCCACAGCAATTGAAGTCGCGTCGGCAAAGGCCGGGTGTCGGCACAATGCAAACGGCATGGAAATTTCACAATTCGAGTTCAGCGATGGTCGGGAACCTCGGGTTCCGCAGTCGATCTCACCAACTAACCAAGTCGCCAATCACCTGACATCTCCATTGAACAAGCAACCGGCCCCTGGCATTCTCCCGGAACCGGAGATTGCCGAAGTCGAAACAATTCCTTCAATGCCGGCAGAGCAAAGCAACTGGGAATCGGCAAACCACTGGTCGTTGGCAAATCGGTCTGTTGATTTTTCCGGGTTAGAACTATCGTTGATGCAAAGTAGTCGTTCGAGTTTCGAAGACTTCAAAAAATTTCGGGATTTGCGCGGTCAAATTCTGTTGATCTGTGATACAGAATCGTCCACAACTGCCGATCTTGCAGCTTATTCGGTCATGAAAGACTTGATCGAACGGTTCAACGAGCCGGTCTTATTTATCGATGCCCAACTCGACCGTACAGGCGTGTCTGAGGTCTTAGGCGTTGAGTCCACTGAGGGTTGGGCTGAGATTGTGAAACTAGAAAAGCCGTGGCAGACAGCCATTCTCCCCAGTAATTTACCACGGGCCTATTTCCTTTCCACAGGCGTCGTCAAACTACGCACGCAGACAGCAGGTAATTTTTTTGCACCGCGCATGCAGCGTTTGGCCCAGGAACTGCAAAATAACTTTCGATTTGTTGTGGTTTCTTGCGGCACGGCATTTGACAGTGGCATCTTGGCTTGGGCTCGCTATTGTGACCACGCCTATTTAACCGCCGACCCAGCGACGGCTAGTCGGTCAATGACCAAGGCGGCCGTGGAACAAATGAGAGTCGCAAACGCACGTGTAGCGGGAATCGTCGTTGCCCAACAACCACAGGTCGCTTAAGCGAGGAATTTTGTCTATGACCAAGATTGTTGTGGTGACTGGCGGGGCGGGCTTTATCGGTTCCCATATTGTTGAGGCGTTACTCGAAAAAAATTGGCAAATTCGTGTGGTTGATAATTTCTGCACAGGTCGCCGCGAAAACTTAGATCCGATCTGTGATCAAATTGAACTATTCGAAGGTGATATCAACGATTCCAGTGTGCTTGAAGTTGCGTTCAAGGGAGCAACCGCCGTTATTCATCAAGCCGCATTGGCCAGCGTTCCGTTGAGCATTGAGCAACCTCAATTGGTTCACCATGTCTGTGCGTCGGGAACCTTGAACGTGCTCTTTCAAGCTCATCGCGCAGGAGTCAAACGCGTCGTCTACGCTGGGTCCAGTAGTTGTTATGGCGATACTCCCGTTTCGGCCAAACGGGAAACGGATCCATTGTTTCCGATGTCGCCGTATGCAGTTGCGAAATTAT
>JBGSMY010000112.1:0-4011 GCA_041739975.1 Pirellulaceae bacterium | reverse complement strand
ATGACCTCCGTGTGATCTGGATTTCTAAGAACGCACATTCTGTGCGAAAAACCAAATTTCACGAAGGTCATTTTTTTTGCCTACTCGTTGCCACGACAGCACTCATAAGCTGGACGATCTCCAAGCCCTGGGGTATTCGTGATGAGCGCTGCGATAAATTTTATGGGCCCGTACGTGTTAGTGAAAAGCAGAATCATCCCCGGGACAAGCCCCGGGGTATTCGTGATGAGCGCTGCGATAAAAAAATTTTATGAGCCCGTGCGTGTAGTGAAAAACAGAATCATCCCCGGGACAAGCCCTAGGGTATTCGTGATGAGCGCTGCGATAAATTTTATGGGCCCGTGCGTGTAGTGAAAAGCAGAATCATCTCCGGGACAAGCGCTGAGGTATTCGCCGTGCGCGATTCACAAATAATTAATGGTGATATTTCAAAGTAAAAATCAGAAAGGTATTGGGAACAAGTTCTGGATTATTCACAGCAAGTCTGGGCCGCTCCCTTGTCTACACGTAGACGAATACACACTAAGCATACGTGTCGCCGATTGCAGTTCAAAATTGCCACTGCATTTAAAACTATTTGCCGCGCAACACACCGTATATGGTAAGTGCCAAGGGAACTGCGCCGATGATTGCGGCAATGATCGAAAGCGTGACAGCCGTTTGGGTTGCAAGAATTAAACGATTGGCAATTTCCGTATCCATTTCGCGTTGAGGCATCACGAATATCAGGAAGCACACCAGCAAAATCAATAATCCCAAATAGAGCGCACCGATCAGGCCCATCGTCGAAATTTGATCCGAACGCGGAGTACTGCCGCTCATCTCTTCGATACAACCGAAAACTAACACCGCGCCGAAAGTCCCCAACCCGAGGTTCATGCAAAGCACCAGCAGCATCAATAATAACTCGATCATCACCGAGTCGCCGACACTATTGCCAGAGGATCCATCCAAGGCACCCATCGCCTGAAACGTGCGGAAAGCACTAACCAAACTCAGTAAACTCAAAATCCCGCCTTGCAGTGCACCCAAAGCACCTAAAATTGCGCCAAGCACTGCACCTGAGGTGTTTCTCGGCTGGTTCAACTGTTGGTAATACTTTTCTACATTAGTTTGGTTGGCGGCCACGCCCGCATAGCTTTCCGGTTGCGAATGTGTCGAATAGTTCGGAATCATGGAGGTGACGATATACCGTTGTTTCTCTTGAGGAGAAACCGGATTGATAAAACTTGTTTCCGCATTGGCCGATTGCGATTTTCGCGGCGTGCCAAACAATTCATCGCGGTTAACAATTTGGGTCAAATCCTGCGGCCGTATGGGTTCTCCAGTATTTGGATATTGCGAATGTGGTTTAGGCGGCGAGGAAATGGCTTGAGGTGGCAGGCTAACTGGCCCATCCGAATCGGAACCAAAAGCGGGTTTTGGTCCCAATCGCAACACTTCACCACATTGGCATTGAATGCGTTTGCCCTCAAACTCACGACGAATGTCGTGATAGTGAGTCTGGCATCGAGGACAGGTAAAGTGGATCGGCATGAAAACTCTCGGCAATCAAAAACGATGTGGTTCGGCTCGATACCAGAACCTAAGTACCGCCGGGAATGTGCGTGGCAGCACCTGTAACAGGGATTAATTCCTATCGAGCGGGTCAAATATTGGCGGTTGCCCTAAATAATTGCGTGCGGCAATTGTTTGGTGCAATGAATTGACGTTGTAAAGTTTTTTTACTCGTTCAACGGTTTCGATATCTGTCCAAATCGAAAACAATGCCGAGTTGCCCCAAGTGTTCACTCCGATTGTATCCGAAACACCTCCCCACGACAAATGCGGAAAAATACCTCAACTCCAACTGGCACTTCCTGGCGATTCAGGTTGCGTCACTGGGCTGAATTGGCCAAAATAAAGAAACTCGGGCGGGGTGCACCGGAAATATTGCAACCAAATTTGATAATAGGGCTCAAAGAGTGACATCACCGCCGACAACTCAATTTGATTTGGCCGATCTCGTGGCCGAATTTTATCAATCGTTAGATAGCTTGGGAAACGTCGAGTCCCTCGCTGCCTCCCAGATGCCAGAACCTTTCCGCAGTCTGTTGGCGCACAATCACCATATGACCGTAACTGTCGAGCAGTTTCACGGTAGTTTGGTCGACGTCAGAGTATTGCAGCATAAACAACACGAACCCTGGTACAGTCGCGAAATCGTGTTGGTAAAGTCCGGCACTATCCAAGTCGTCCAGTATGGGATTGTTAGAATCAAAATCACTCGATTGACTGCGGCGGTGCGTCGCGAAATTGAATCCGAGCAAAAACCGCTAGGTCGCGTGTTGATCGAACACGGCGTCATGCGACAAGTGAAACTTGGTGGGTTATATCGAGTCATTCCCAATCTACGTTTAGCGGAACGTATGGGGATCTTGCCAGAATCGACCAATGCTGAATCCGAATCCGTCCCGAACGATTCGCGTTTGGCAATGCCTACATGTTACGGGCGAACGGCCCAAATTATCGTCGACGGCGAGTCGGCAATTGATCTGTTTGAACTGCTGCCGCCACCACGCCAGCCTCACGATTTTGCCGCTGGTCTAATTGTCGGTCATCAATAGTAGACGGTATAACATGAGTCATTAATCGAGACCTGGTCCGTACGGCAAATCAAGCAAAAAGGCAAAACTATTGTGTCAGCAATTGTCAAATCCACTTGGTTGCTAATCCCAATTCTATTGTTATTACATCAAGACTATTGGTTGTGGGAAGAAACAGAATTGATTTGGGGCTTTATCCCGGCAGGCTTGTTTTCTCATCTCTGCATTTCAGTTTTAGCATCCGTCAGTTGGTTTTTAATTTGCACCTTTCATTGGCCTAAATTTGTCGATAGCCCGAGTCCTTACCGAGCGTCAGACGGCGGGCAACACCTCTCGGACGCGACGAAACCGACAACGGAAATCAAACTCGATGAGGACGCGGTGTCATGAACAGTCCTCAAATTCGATTGTTAATGATTGCCGTCTATCTGGGCCTGTTAGTATTGCTGGGGCTGCTGTCCAATTTAAAGCTCCGCAGCAATCGCTCCGACTATATGTTGGCCAGCCAAACGATTGGTCCGATCTTTTTATTGCTCAGCATTTTTGGCACCACGATGACTGCGTTTGCGTTGGTCGGCTCTACCGGGGAAGCATATAAGCATGGCATTGGCATCTACGGATTGATGGCATCCTCCAGTGGAATTGTCCATTCCCTGTGTATTTTTGTCGTTGGATTACGACTCTGGCACTTTGGCCGACAGTTCGGTCACATGACTCAGGTTCAGTTTTTTCGCGATCGATTAGACAGTAGTTTAGTGGGTTTGGTGCTGTTTCCAATCTTAGTGGCGTTGATCATCCCTTATGTACTGGTTGGCATTATGGGAGGCGGAGCCGTGATTCAGGCCATGACGGCTGGCAGCTTTGAGAATACAGGTTGGTGGGAAAACCAGAATCCAGCGCTGGCTGGCAGCGTCCCACCGTGGCTAGGGTCACTCGTGATCTGTAGCGTCGTAATGATTTATGTGTTTTTTGGCGGGATGCGGGGAACCGCTTGGGCCAACGCATTTCAAACCGTGTTATTTATGGTCTTAGGCGTCGTGACTTTTGTGACAATTGCTTATAAAGTCGGCGGCGAAGCAACGTTTTTGGAGTCGCTGCAAACCGCAACCCAACGGGTCGACGCCACAAGATTGTCGCGCGTTGGCATGAGTAAATTTGAATTTCTCAGCTACTTGTTCATCCCGTTGTCGTTGGCGATGTTTCCTCACCTGTTTCAACATTGGCTCACCGCACGCAGTGCCAAAGCTTTTAAATTGACTGTTATATTCCATCCGTTGTTTATTCTGCTGGTTTGGGCACCCTGTGTTTTTATTGGCGTCTGGGCCTCGACGCTCAATCTGCCACCGGAAATCGCTTCTCGAGAAAATTCGATACTGCCATACCTCGTGCAAGCCAACACGGGGCCAGTATTGGCAGGTCTGCTGAC
>JBGSMY010000091.1:0-3667 GCA_041739975.1 Pirellulaceae bacterium | reverse complement strand
CACGATTGTCCGTAATCGTGTTTGGTAGAGAGTAGTAAGATTGTCCGTAATCGCGTTTGCTAAAGTGCCCAGCTGGTACCCACCATCCGCCGTCGCCGCCGCGGATTTTGCTGACAGAGTCTCGCGGTAAAACAAAGTCATCGGCAGCAAAATCCGCTCTGGCTTGGCGTAAAACGGCAGCGAGGCCCCAGCGTAGTGCGATTGTCCTCAAGCGTGTTTGGCAGAGAGTAGCACGATTGCCCTCAAGCGTGTTTGCTAAAGTGCCCAGCTGGTACCCGCCATCCGCCGTCGCCGCCGCGGATTTTGCTGTAAGAGTCTCGCGGTAAAACACCGTCTTCGGCAGCAAAATCCGCTCTGGCTTGCCGTTAAACGGCAGCGCGTCGACACCATTCTATTTGCCGCCTTGGCCATCGCCACCGCGACGACGTTGCATTTGTTGTCGCTCCATCTGTTCTTTCATCTTGGATTTAAGCACTTCCATTTGCTCCTTCGTCAATACGTCGCGAAGTTTAGCCATCATTTCTTTTTGTTTCGCTTGCATCTCCTCGCGACGGACCGCTGGATCAGACTTTTCCGAATCGGATTGACGCTGGCCCGCTTGCAGTTTTCGTTTCTGCATTTGCTCGCGGCGTTGTTCGGCCGTAGGTGGTGTGATCCCTAGTTCTTTCATTACAGCCGCGCGGAGGTCTTGGCCCTCTAGACCTTCGGCGCGAAACTTTTCCGAGGCCGCTTTTCGTTTGGCTTGCATTTCCGGATCGCGCTGTTGGGCTTCTTCGCGACGGGCAACAAAATCGGGATAGGTTTCTTTTATGATCGCTTGAATCTGTTCGGTTTGTTCAGCAGACAATTCCAGTTGTTTGGTAATTCGCAGGATGATGGCGGGGTTAATCCGACCACTAGCTGCCGCTTGATTGGGACCGCCACCGCTGCGTTGACGCGAGCGTTGCTGTTCGCCTTCGACGCGGTCTTGCCGGTCGTCTTGTTCGATGCGCTGTCCCGTGCGTTGACGACGCTTGCCATCCTGTTTTACTTCGTCCTGTGCCGATAAATTGTCACTGCTAAACGGCAGCAGACAACAAGCACAAAAAACAGCGCCAACGATGTGTTTCATAGTCATTTTGATTTCCTTCAGTAGAAGTCGAGTCTTTTCCCACTCCGTACATAAGACGTTCGAGCGGTCGCGTTTATTTGTCAGGGCAAGGATTATTTTGTTATCGCAATATTTGTCGCGATGGCGGCCAAATGCGTTTGAAAGTAAATATTCGCAACATTCCAGCTTGGCCTAGCGGGGAATTCAAACCACGCATTTATACAAATGGGCTATGCCCAAACGTTGTTGAGTTTCGTTTACAGAAAATATCCGATAGCACGTCAGCTACGGATTGAGTTCCCGAAGACTGGAGACTAACGATCTGAGTTGCTTCGATCTGAGTTGCTTCGATCTGAGTTCTCGCGACCGGGATCAGCGCCACCGGGATCAGCGCGATCGGGATCAGCGCGATCGCTGCGTTCCAGGTTGCGACGGCCGCGATTGATTACTTCGTTGACTTGGCGGCGAATATCGGCATCGGTCAAGCTGCGAAGTTCTTCACGTGATTTTTCCAAACGAGATTGTCGTTCGGAGACTCGTTGGAGTTCTAGGTCAAGCAATTTGCCGCGAAGTTCATTTTGTTGTTCCATGACCTGGTGCATTTGTCGACGCAGCGCCGGGCGTCGCGTTTCGGGTTGCAACGCGATTTGAGCGGCCAGCAGATCCAGTCGCGAGCGATTGCGCCAAAGTTCTAGAGACAATTCATAACGTTGGGGATCGCGTGATTTCAAGTCTTCCAGCAATTGTACATCGCGAGCCATTGCTTGGAGAGCCAGACGAAACTGGGCTGGATTTTTGGATTCCAAATTGTTCAACAGCCGTTCGATGGGTGGGTTGTTGTCGCGCACAAAGGTGATCAGCTCCGCGCGTCGCTCGGCAGTGATTTCAATGTTAGCTCGGCGATTGTTGTTTCCGCCCCGCGCTTCACCACTCTGTGCATCACCGCCTGTTCCACCGCCTCGTCCATCTCCGCGCCGCGCACTTTCGCCGCGTTGGTTTGGATTTCGCGGCGAGGTGCTATCTCGTTGACCACGTTGTCGAGTTCCCGTTGGAGGATCGACTTCTTGTTCTTGGGTTAGTGCTGTTTGCGATCCATTCTGTGATGCCTTCCGCGAAACCGCTTGTGATTCTTGCCGCGAACTTTGGCTCGTCGATCCAATGGGTGGCGTGGCCTGCGCGTTGCAGAGTGAATCAACTGACACTCCATACATTCCGGCATGGATCGCGATTCCACTTAGGGCCGTAAAGGCCATCAGCAACTTGCAACAACATTGCCAGAAACTAATGAAATTGATTGCTGGCATGTGCGATGTCCCTCGTTTTTTCGTGCGCTTCAATTTGAATCGTTCGTCTTTAATGGAATGCGAGCTGGTTAATTCAAATGCCTAGGGGAAAAGCCCTTGCAGCCAATCGAAATCGTCGTCATCAAGCGCCATTGCTGCGGCGTAGATCCAACTATTTTCAAGTGATTCCTCATCATTATGCAAATCGCTCCAATACTCGCCGCGCAAGGAACCTGAAGTTGGGAATTCACCGGCGAGTTCGGGATGGTCCCAAGGATCGTTGGCCGATAGTTTCAAATTGGGGTCCTCAGTTAGTTCGGGCAATTCTGAGATTTGATAAGCCCATTCGTCGGCCAATTGAATCTCGGCCAATTGTGCGGTGGCTTTTGAATTGTAGAACTGCCCGCCGATCCACGAGCCGCCCAAGACAAATAGCGTCGCCGCAATAGCAATCCAAAACTTAGATCGCCGAGCGAATTGTCGACCAGTCGTGCGCGGAAGTCCTGCGGATTGTGCGACGTGTGGTTGATTAATGTGACGTTCAACTGACGCCACCTGGCTGGCAGCAATTTGTGCCGTTAACTCCATTTGCACCACCAAGGCTTGTTGGGCTGAGGCATCCGTTTCTAGCCGCCGTTCAAACTCCGCCTGTTGTGCGGGCGAAAGTTCGTCCGCCAAGTAACAAAACGCCAGCCACTCCAGTTCGCTGAGTTGAGGTTCAGGGGTTCGCGAATCATCATTGGGCCAATGATCAGGCGTTTGAGATGAATTCATGTTAGTTCTCGATTCAATAGCTGTTTGAGCTTTGCCAGTGCGGTTCTCATACGAGTCAGTACAGTACCTAGGGGCAAATTCAGCTCCTCGGCAATTTCGGCAAATTTTTTCTCGTGGACGATTCGGGCAATTACAATTTGTTGTTGTGCGATTGGCAATTGTTCGATCGCAATTCTCAGTGTTTCCTGGAGTTCATTATCGACCAGCCGCAATTGTTGATCGGTTGATGGGTCGCGACCGGAACGTTGACGCCAAATCGCAATCTGCTCAACCGAGCGATTTTCCAGCGCTATGCGCCTCCGCTGGTTCATCGCGGCATTAAAAGCGACGCGATAGAGCCAACTTTTGAACGAATCGACGGAAACATCGTGGCCTTTTTCGAGCAACTGGACAAACGTCCATTGCAAAGCGTCCGCTGCAGCGGCCTCGTTCTTGAGGATACCGGTTAGAAACCGCATCAAGGCCGCACTGTGTTGCTGGTACGCAGCCTCGATTGCCAAGTTGGCGATTTGTTTCGAGT
>JBGSMY010000383.1:0-18631 GCA_041739975.1 Pirellulaceae bacterium | reverse complement strand
GTTCATCCTTTGACGCGGCAAAGTGTGCGTAAACCTGGCGTTTACAGAGGACAATGGGTAGGAATCAAGAGGCTCCCGGTGCAGCGCGAAACAGAAAGTTGTCCTGGTCGAGCTAAGTGTTTTCGCTTCAACTCAAATCTCGTATGGCATGACCAGCAGTTTGATTGGATTCGATTTAATACCCATCTAGCGTTTTTCGAAGTCTTTGGCGTACGCAACCGTCAAATGTTCACCTAACTGCACGACGCCTTGTGTCACCATCACCAATTTCTCCATTTGTCGACTTAGGTCAAAAACTTTGATGTGCAAAAAATTTGCGTCGTTGCTAGCAATCGCCGCTAGGTCGGCCGTTACGTCGATTCGATCAAGCCCCTCATCGCTCGGCGGCAATTGTTGACTGACAAACCATTTCAATTGGGGTTGCTCAAGGTCATGCCGACTCTGGTTCACTATCGCTTGCAGCCATTTGGCCGAGTCGCGGCGATAAGGGCCAAACGCCATATCGTTCTCGCCCACATGATAAAAAACTCCGGCGAGTTCCACTGCGTGTCCCTTGGCTTCCAACGCCCCGATCGCGTCACGCACGAAAGCGATAAACTTGTCATAAAGATTGCAATCTGTGGCTTCTGTCCCGGCAGGCGTCCAATCGTTGATCTGAGAACCGCTATGTGTGAATTTGGCGATTGCGATATTTCCAAGGCTTTGTTGCTGTAACATCTGCGCAAAACTCAATTCGGGACCGAACGTATCGTAAAGCCCGACGGGACCCAGCGGCTCCCAATCTTTCGAGATTCTAAAACCACCACCAAGGTTGTACTTAAATGCAATCTGCTGGTTGTCGGTCGCAAGTGCCGACAATTCACCTGACGCTTTGAGTTCTTGAACAAAACCGCGTTCGCCTTCCATATTGCGATGTCCGGCCAAAATAAAAAGTTTCACTGGGCTCTCTTTGGCGTAGGGCCAAGTCGCGAGCTTACGAATTTTCTCCGGCGTCTTTCCAATTGCCGCTAGATAAGCTTCGGCATAGTTCTCGCCATGCTCGAGTTGCCCCAACGTGCCGTAATGATAATGCAATCCTGCTTCACCACCAATTTCCACCGCGTCATGATTGGTTGGCACGTAAGCGGCCAACGGATCCTCGCTGACAACTTGTTTTTGCGCAGTGCGAATGGCAAACATGTTTTGGCGATTGTCCATGCCCCAAATGGTCTTGGTACAAAGCTCGCCAATGTAAAACGGCAGCCTCGGTGCCTTGAGATCTCGCCGCCAACTGGCTATAAAATTCTTTAGATTCTCAGCATACTTCGGCTTAAACTGCTCATCAAACATGTCGTTTTCGCCTTGATGCCACATGAAGCCTTCCAGGCGATATGGAACTTTCTGTTGGTCGAGCTCGGCCAAAGACGTTTGGATCCATTGGAGCGCCAGTGGATAAAGTTTAAAGCCAGTCGGATTGTCCGGATTCCAATCGCCGCCCAAATGAGTTCCACCGGCAGCGCATTTGATGATCGCAATCGGAGCTCTGGTTTCCCGTGAGATCCGCCTAGCAAAGCTGAGCTCCGGCCCAAACATTTGATTGACTGGCGCCAGGGGCACCCAGCCTGAGGAGGTCGCTTTGTCTTCGCGTCCGATATTGTAGGAATACAAGATATCAGGCTGCGGTTGCTCTAATCCCGCAAACGGTGGAAACTTAGCGATATCTACTGCTCGCGTATGACCGCCCTCCATATTGGATTGGCCCGCAAAGATAAAGACCCGCAACGTCTGCGTGTCAGTCGCATCGTACGTATCCACTCGCTGCGCCGTCGCTAAATGCGGATTGCAAAAAACAAGCACCAATGCAAACAGAGACACCAAAGTACTTTTCATGATGAATTCCATTGGAATTGAGAATGAACCCGACGCGAGAATTAGATATCACAATCTTCAGTCGCTAGTCGATCGCGACGTGCTGAATCTGTATCGCTGTTAAAACCGTTTCCAGAGTCGGTCGTCAAATGCTTTATGGCCACCGAAACCGCTGCCATACCAAAGGCAGCAGTAACAAACGAGGCAGTACCATAAATGATGCGACGCTTTTCGCAGCCGTGTGGCGACTCCGCTGCGTGCGGACAAATACAACGAAAACCCTCCTCATCCCAGGTTGGTGCAATCGGCTCACGAATCGCTTCCTCCGAGAACACAACAGGCAGTCCGACATGTTTCGAAGTGTCGATGCCGCGGGCCGCAAGTTGTCGTCGCAAAACTCGCGCTAATGGATCATGTTTTGTTTTACTCAAATCCGATACTCGCACTTGCGTGGGATCGAGTCGTGCGCCGGAACCAGACACACTGATCACTGGAATGCCACGCTGCAAACAGGTTTCAAGCAAATGCAATTTGGCCGTCACATTGTCAATCGCATCGATCACAAAATCAGGACGCGGCGACAATAATTCGTTTGACGTTTCCGAATTGTAGAAAGCTTGGATCGGTTCCACAGTGGCATCGGGGTTAATGGCTCGCGCTCGTTCGGCAAGCAACGCCGCCTTTGACTGCCCGACGTTGGCTGGAAACGCTTGCAGTTGTCGATTGATATTTGTTACGCACACGTCGTCAAAATCTATCAGCGTCAAATAACCGACGGCCGATCGGGCCAAAGCCTCGACGGCATGACTTCCCACGCCACCCAGCCCAAACACGGCGACATGAGACGAGAGCAATTTCCGCACGGCTTCCTCGCCGACCAACCGCATAAAACGATCCCAGCGGCGTGGTACGCGTTCAATTGGTTTGCGCTCCGTTATCGTATTGCGCGATCGATCGTGTGTTTTTTCCCATGGCCGCGCGATGCGCCTTGAGCGCGGCAGTCCGAGCTCAGGAACGGCTGGTCGATTGGACGTATCTATTTCACAATCCGGATGTTTTTCACATTTTTCCATCGGCATAGTGTAACAAACCCGTACGCGGTTGCGAACGGCTTCAGGGAACAGGGTTTGGGATCCATGGTTCAGGGTTCAAGATTCGGGGCTCATGGTAAGGGGCTTGGCAGAATCTGGTCGCTTCTTTCTGTTAACCTGTTAACCGGTAGGGCGGAGAGTTGGGCCGAGGGACAACTAAGCCCATACCGCCACATAGGTTTTCTTCGCCCCCTGGCCAGCTTGCTGGCAGAAGCGAAAGTTTGGCGGCTAGAAAACGAAACCCAACAAACTTATCACTTTCACATCACGACTCCCACCGTATCTCCAGTTTACCACCAACGTGTATACCTTGACATCACGGCGTTCTCTTACCCGAAACGAATTCAAAACAAATAAATTTTTTCGCGGCAATGTAACATCCATCGATCGCCAGACGTATTGATACTTGATCAGTCGGTGCAAATCGCGTAATTGCCATGGTCAAACGGTTGGCGATTTTATCCGGCTAAAACCTAAAGAAGATTCATTTCTTTCTACAAACTAAAAAGGAACACTCATGAAATCTATGTTTGCTATTGCTGGCCTCGCGTTGGCATTGTTGGTAACGCCGCTGATGGTTTGGGGCCAAGAAGAGAAATGGTCAGGTTTTGATGACGCCCAAGTCGTCGTCGCGGTCAATATGGAACAATTCCGATCGACAGAGCTCGGCAAACAACTGATGGATGTTGCCAAAAAACAGGCGAGGGAAGCACTCGCGGAAATGGGCGACGGCGATAAAACTCCCAGTCTCGATGAAATTAAAGAGTTTCTAGGATTTGATCCTTTCGAAGAAATTCGCGGCGCGGTCATCGCAATTGATGATCTCGAACAACCCGAAGAAAATATGGTGGCCATAATCCAATTGGGTGAAACCTCGGGAAATATAGAGGGACTACTACTCGGTCTGCCGGAGTATGAATCGGAAAAAAAGAATGGCATGACCATCCATTCCGCCGAATATGAAGGCAAAACAATCTACGGTGTCATCCGTCAGGTCGGCGACAATAAGGTCTTGGTCATAGCCCCCGATA
The DNA here is from genome assembly GCA_041739975.1 of Pirellulaceae bacterium. Lineage (GTDB taxonomy): Bacteria > Planctomycetota > Planctomycetia > Pirellulales > Pirellulaceae > BJ22. Next base: position 14,661 of record JBGSMY010000383.1, on the reverse strand, counting down.
AAGAAAAAGTGTTGCAAATTAGTGAACAGGCAGGCGACGTTCGCCAACTGATCGGCCAAACCTCCGCTTCCAAATCACCCTTTGTTCGAATCCTGGTCAACGAATTGCCCGCCGAGTTGATGGAGGATGGTCCGCAGGCCAATATCATCAAGTTTCTTGAGTCCATTGAATTGACGATCGCTGAAAATGGTGATGAACTCGCGATCACGCTTACTCTGACCGTCGACGACTCGGAACACGCCGAACAATTGCGTCAAATGGCAAACGGCTTCAAGGCCATGATTGGTTTTGCGATGTCACAGGAAGAAGAACAAGACGAGGAACTGCAAAAGATTGCCGAATTGGCGAAAGGCATTAAAGTATCCGCAGAAGGAAATCAAATCAATGCAGCCGTTTCAATCCCCGTCGATATGGTCTTGAAGTTTCTTCGCGAAGAAATTGACTTGCCGTTTTAAGGTCAGTCGTTCGGAGCCCGCACTTCAATGTTAGACTGGAGGAAACCGGGCCTGAAATGACTACCAGTTGCATGGATCATGAGGTCCAATGTGGTTCTCCAACGGAGTAACAATCACAGGTAACTTTTGAACCAACCCATCATTCAAATAGAAACTCCGTTAGCAAATAGTCAGGGGGCGACTGAACCGGTTCAACTGGTGCAGCGCGCCCTTTCTGGCTGCGCGGACGCGTTCCAAGAGTTGGTGATGCTCTACGCGCCACGACTGCTGGTGTTACTCACACACCGCCATCGCGGAAATCGAGCGGACGCCGAGGACGTGGTTCAAGAAACTGCTTTGCGAGCGTTTCAATCTTGGCACCGGTACGATCCGAGACACCCGTTTCGCGTCTGGTATTTCACCATCGCTTTTCGAATTTCGACCGATCATCTGCGCAAAGTCAAACGCGACGCACTTCGACTGGTGCAGAAATGGGAATGGTTTAAATCACCGAGGGTACACCCCTGCCCGATTGAACAACAAGAATCCGTTTCGAATATTTGGAAAACCGCCGAAAAGGAGTTAGGCGAATATCATTTTTCCGTATTATGGTTGAGTTTGGGGGAAGAGTTAACGAATCGCGAAATCGCAATCGTTTTAGGTAAAAATGTGTTATCTATTCGCGTGGCTTTGCACCGCGCTAAAAAAACGTTGGCCAATTGCCTTGCGGTTAAAAACGGTAGCCCATTGTCTCTGCCCCTTGATTCACAAGACACATAAGCAGAAGCCATATGATCAATTGGTATTTAAAATTTCAAATTCGTCGATTTATTGATCAGGGCACAACCTTTCCCGCATGGTTGCTTAAATCGATGAAGCGCGATTCCGAATTATCTCGTTATGCAGACCTTTATGCGCAAATGGTTCGACAATTGTCATCCTCGGCAAACGATTGGATGGTGGAGAAAATCGAAAACCTTCGACCTGGCTGGACCTTGGAAACCTCGGCAGAATTGCGATCCATCGCTGAACGTTTAGAAATCGGCGCAACACAATCCATACGCGCAACCAAGCGAACTACCGCTTCGACATCTCGGTTTAGCAATTCGCCCACTGCGACATTAGCGTTAACTGTTGTCTCCATCATGGTTGTGACAATCGGATGGCTGGCGGCACACATGCACCTTGAGGATATAAGGATGCAAAAAGAATCAGCTCAACAGGCCCAAAAGATGCTAGTGGTGACTCGAGCCGTTTGGATCGAGGGTGATCGAGTAGCTCGCCGCAGCGTTGCCGCTTGCGAATATACGCTCGACAAAGTCTCGCAGAAAATTGCCGATCGCATCGGCGAGTCTACTGTGGCACCACTTGAAGACGGTGGGCGCTGGCTGGCTGTCGCGATCAAAGAATTGCAGGCTGGTTTACAGCGCCAACAAATTGGACTGATCGACGCGACTAAACGATTCCGTGCCAAATTGCATAAAGGCACGTCAACTGATCGCACGCCGTAGCCGGTTTCAGAATGTCAATTGTCAAGTTGCCCTCTAGGCTAATGTCTTAATGTCTTGGCATAAAATAGGCAGCCGTAGTATGCCGATATGTAGACGCCTCACGAAGACAATATTGGCCGTTTACAATTGGTGATTTGCCAAGATTCGAGATTTTCGGGGAACTAGCGGCCTTTTCTCGACGCCCCTAAGCCGATTTCTCGCGTGCGATTTATCTTGCATTTTGTAAGCTTAGGTCACACATGTACTCCCGAACAATTCCGATTCCCTGAAAAAAGACATCCTTGTTTTGAGACAGGAAGATTTGGAGACAGGAAGATTTGGGGACAGGAAGATGAGGGGACAGGAAAGGTGTGGAATGGCCATCATGATTAAGTTAAATTTGTAGAATACGGTAAACCAACGGTTTGATTGAGAGGAGTGCAAATATTAATCGCTATGAGTGAGGCAACCAAAGATTTAGATTTCATTCCCAAGGCGCAAAACCAGCAAGCTCGCCGCATGCCTCGCTCACGAATTGTTCAAAACTTTTTCATATATGGTATATGGCTAATCGTCGCGTTGGTATTGATAACACTTCTGATATCAGACTCACATGGACGAAGAGTTTCCAGGAAATCCATTTGCCAGAACAATTTGAGGCAGCTGGCTTTGGCCCTGCAGAATTACGAAAGTAATCATGGACGATTTCCACCTTCCTTTACGACTGACGACGCTGGTCGCCCGCTTCACAGTTGGCGCACGCTAATACTTCCCTACATCGAGGCAGAAACACTCTATAAATCGATTGACTTGGAAAAACCGTGGGACGATCCTGTCAATAAGCATGCTCGAACTAAAATTCCGAGTCTCTTTCAGTGTCCCTCGATAAAACTAGAGCCTGGCTACACAACTTATTTGGCTAATGCTGGGGAACAAGGTGTCTTGGTTCCAGGTACCGGACGGCAAAGTCGAGAAATTAAAGATGGCACTAGCAATACGGTTTTGCTGTTCGAGGTAAATGCTGAACAGGCCGTAGAATGGATGTCGCCCCGCGACGGGGATTACCTAAGTTTGCTAAAATCAATCCAAGCCTCAAAACAGAGCCATAAGCGAACACTTAACATCGCCTCTGCTGATGGAACCGTGACATCTATCCCCGACAACTTCAAAGCCTCCGGCGCACAACTTTTGCCGCTTTTTACCTATGCGTCTGAAGACATCGCCAAATGGCCAAACCAATAAATTTTACACAATCAACTTCGCCCCGAATCGCTTGGCACGGGCGCGACTTCCTTTAACTAGGTGAAATTCAGCAATTAACTGCAGATAAATAACAGCGAAATACTAACAGCTCATGAAAGTTGTATCGCGATCAAAAACACAAAGCAAAATCTGCTCCAATTGCAGCAAGGCAAAATCGTGACGTCGTAAGGTTTACGGGTCAACTCGACCAATCGCCGCACAGGAACCAGCCTCAGGGTAAACCCAAACGCAGCACAAGAATTCGCAAAATAAAAAAAACCTAGCGTTACCGTCAAATTCCGAAAACAATGGATCAGCTACAACGCTTCCTGCTATCAATCACACTAACGAAAGTCACTCGGTGGCCGTGGACGCACGCCGAGTTCCGCATAATTGAATCCGGATTTCATCGGCTGATAGTCGCCAATGATCTCGACCGATCCATCAACACGGATCGACTCTTCCATCTTTAATCCCCAATATACCGCGTTGATCGTCAATCGCCGTACTCCCGCATTGGCAAAATCCTCAGCTGAACCCATGGTGAAATGAAATATGCGGCTCGGCAAATCTCGATTGCCGACCCAAGTCTTGGTCCAAGCAATCGGAAGTGGCTCTTTATCTGAATTGGGCGGAGAATTTGGCTGGAGATCGATCAGCGGCTGACCCAACACCAATACCTGACAATCAGCTGGAAAAGGTAATTGGTCATTGTGACAACGATAAACGTCCGACGTGCCCCAGATGTCGGTAACGCCGGTCAATATCGGATGAGCTGAACTTTCAGGTACAATCACGCCGCGTGTCGATTCACTTTGCCAGCCTCCATGGTGTTCCATAAATGTGCCGCCCAATAATTGACGCAGCGAAATGTCTTCTCCGTTCCTTTGATATCCGATACCACCCGAAAACCCGTGATTGGCGGTTCGCAGCGCAATGATTGGCTTCCCGGAATCAAAATATTCGCGCCAAATTTTCATCTGACCGTCAGGCAATTGCAAGTGTCGTGACATCCAAATCACGCAGTCCGCATCAGCCAGATACTTCAATCCAGGAATACGATGACGCTTCGTTTTGTCGTCAAAAGGCGCAGGTAAGGTCGGATCCACCGCACCCTGTTCATTTACTGAAAACAAAACGGTGCAATCAAAGCCGTGTCGTTGGGAAAGTATTCGGGCCAACATCGGCAAAGACTGTTCACTGCGATATTCTTGTTCGGCAGCAATCAATACGACGTGCTTTCCTTTGCCCGGCCCCGGCCCGCCTGGATAAGTCAGCCACAAATCACTTTCCGGAACCGGATGAGTGTAAACGTCACGGCCGACACTTTGGCAAAGAAATTCAACTAAACGTTCGGACTGAAACCAACCACTCCACATGTTGTGCCCCTGCCCGGCGACAACCTCAAGTTCGATTTGGCCTCCGAGTTTGCGATATCGCTCGGCTAGCAAGGCTGAATTGTCGTTTAGTGGCACGACGTTGTCTTGATCGCCATGAATATGAAAGATTGGCACCCTGGCCTCCGCCAACGACTCCAACCGATCTACCGGGTTGTAGTCGCCCAATTGTTCGCGAAGTTGTTCGGCAGAAAGTTCATAAGCACCACAGGCCCGTTCGATACCGGGGTAACTGGTGAGATTGCAGACCGGATAGATTCCGGCTATCCCGGAAACCGACTGCGGATTGGCGATGGCCCAACTATATAGCATTAATCCGCCACGACTTCTCGCCAATAAGGCGGGCCTGCTGGCCAAATTTCGGCTCGTGGTCAAATAGTGATAGAACTCATCATATTTCTTTCGGCCTTGAGGACTTCCATACGATTCCCCCACATCAATGCCCGCGATCGCAATTCCGGAATTCAAAAGCCGCTGAAACATCCAGTTTTCTTCAGAGGCTGGCAGCCCAGGTAATGTCGGAGCATACCAAACCCAAGGTATCTCAACGCTCGGGTCACGCGGTATCGTAGGCAACATCAAAAATGCTTCGGCGCCGTTGAACTGAAAAACCTCTCCCGCCAGCGGAAGGGTCTTATGGCTCACCGTAATTTGCGGTACCGATTTCGGCAGATCCTGTCCGTCCAAGTTCAGTTCCTGAATCCAAACATTGCGAAACTGAACCTGGTTGTGGTGGCCCTGCAACAACACGGGTCGCGATGAATCTTCTTCCGGCTTTCCAGCACCCGTTTTTCTCGGTAACAAACAGTCGTCATGAATTAATTCGCCATTGTGATAAACCGAGACGCGAGCGCTATCCAATTTTTGACGGCCATCAAATCGAGCAGCCCGAAATGCAATATCAAACGACTGCCATTCACCCGGCGGGCGGCAAACTAGTTTGTCCGGCTTTTTGATTCCATAGAGCGCGCCACAGTCGTCCAATTGATAATCCACTTCGGCGATACCGTTCGAATTTAAAATCTGCAATTCGTATCGTTGTTGCAAATAGACGCCCGAGTTGGCACTGGTCCCACGCGGCACATCTCCCGCATCGTTTAGGTTAAACTCGACATGGAGGCGGAAATCCCGGTAGGCACGCGGGGTCACGACACTATCCCAATGGGGCGACGCCGTCAACACACCCTCACTGAACGTCCATTCACTAGGCCGATACGTTTCGGGGATCAGAATCGAGCCAGTCTCGCCGACCAGCTGCACGGCATCCTCCGGGCGTGTGAAGTCGATGATCCCTCGTGTGGAACCCGCATTCCTCAGGTCGCCGACTGAATTCTCCTTTGCGATTTTGTCCGCTGGGTCGATTTCGGTGCGAGGGATTTCGTTCAGTGTGTAATACGCGCTTGTGTGCAAGAGTCGCTCGCCTTCCGCCGATCTGAGCTCGGGTAAAAAGAACTCATGAACATGTCCTTGCATCAATCCTTCCACACGAATGTCGGCGCTCAATCCATCGCGCCTCAAGATGACGTTCGTCACTTTAGGCACTGTTTGATCAACTTCCGGACTGCCATAGCCTTCGTGATAAATATGCGTAAACGTTTTCAACTGAAATAATTCGGGATGCTCGGCAATGGACCGATCCAGCGGTTTCGTAAAAGTGATTTCAAAACCCTTTGGACGAGCCTTGATCTCTTTGATTTCAAACGGAACCAGTCCCGTCCAGTCAAGCCGCTGCACCGCATAGGCTTTGGGGCCGCGAACGGGCCAGCCGCGGTTCGTGCCACCCGCGATCAAGCTGCCATTGGGTGTAAATTGCAAGGCCAACAAACCTGTGTCAAACCCTTCGCGAAATGGATAACAGGCACCTTGCCAAACGCCGTTAACTTTTTCGGTGGTCGCCCGCATCACAACGCCGAGACTGAAGTCGCCAATGAATATTTGATTTTCGAACGGACCAAATTTGCCAGCGGTTTGATCGACCATAAATCCCGAAATTGATCGGCCCATGCGGATATATGGAAACACAACGGCATAAGGTACTAGTTCTTTGACTCGTTTGCGTTCAATCTCCAGCCTTGAAGGAGTGTTCGGCTTGACCGGAGCCGACCCCAAATTGGGTGCCAACTCATACCAGTTGTAACTGATCGGATGCCCCATAAAACCGCCAGGTTCCAACACTTTGAGCGAACAAGAACCGTTCCATGGACCTTGGCTTTCGGCGTAAAACATTACGCCATGTTCGTTGGGCCCAATACCACAGGGACTGCGAATTCCGCTGCAGACCGGAATCGTTTGGCCATCAGGAGTTACTTTCAGGCACCAGCCGCGAAACGGCACCTTGGAGTTGTAAGACTCCGACAAACAAAGTGTCACCCAAATGTTGCCTTCGCTGTCGGGTTTCGAGCCAAATGAAAATTCGTGGTAGTTGCGAAAACCCCAGGCGTCACTTAAGGTGTCAAACCGATCGGCGCGTCCGTCGCGGTCACTATCGGTAACACGAGTAATTTCCGTCTGCTGTGTTAAATAGAGCGAACCGTCGCGATAAGCCATCCCAAACACTTCGTCTAGTCCACTGGCGAACTTTTTAAAGGTCGGCTCCGGGTAGCGATCAAACGCGCCGTTGACCAAAAAGATGTCACCGCGCCGAGTTGCGATTGCCAGCTGGCCTTGGTCAGGCATCACCTCGAAACTTCCAGCTTCAATCGCCAGTTCAGCCGGGAGTGGAATGTCAACTAACCTGTAGTACTTTGCTTCCTCTTCGCCTGTACCCCAATACTCACCGAGCGGTTCTTGTTGTGGCAACCAAGTACAGGTAATCAAACAAAGCAATTTAAACAAAACGGTCATATGAAATCTTTAAATTTAAAGTGCAAATCTATCTGGCAACAATTAGTAAACTGAAACGCCGCAATAAATTATTTGCCCACAATTTTATGCAAGAAAACTTGTCGTTGCAGTGAGGGCAAACTACTCCCATCGATATTCCAAGACCAATTCTTCTGTTTCACCCGCTGCCAAATCAAATTGAATTTCTAATCGAGCGCCAATGTCACCGGCATCCACCAAAATCGGTGAATGTGCCGACGCGATGTGAATTGTCAATCGGTCATCTACAGTGAAACACTGTTGTTCGGTAGAAGATATCTTTGCCCCAGCCGCAATTCGAAATCGCAAACCTTTCCGCTCCTGCGGAGCTGTAAACGTTAACGACCGCTTAAATTGAATCGCATTGATCGTCGCATCGACGAATTCGACAAAGTAGTCCTCGACGGCGACTGATTCAAATGTGTACCGAAATTTTGGCCGCCGGAGCGCGTCGAGTTCGTAGCCGCGAAACTGATGGTGGATTGGTCGGTCTTCGCTAACGATCCAAGGTCTTAGCTGGTCATCTAGCTCCGGCCCACTTGTGAATTCAATCGTCGGACCCATCGGTCTCACGTTGCCAGCTCCCTGCCCTGACCATACACCACCGGGGTCGACAAATTTGCCCTTCCAGACAGCGTGCAGTCGCAATTGCTCCGCGTCCCACATCATGTTCACCCCCCCAGGATAGCCCACACCGATTCCGCGTTTGCCAATCCCAGGATAGCTGCGACGCAACATTTGAGCCTCTTGTTCGACGACGATTTCCAAAGGCTCGCGAACGACACCATGAGGCGCCGCCGCTTGGCGACCATCCAATAAATATTGCCAAATCGCTTCAATCTGATCGTTCGGAGTTCCGGCAATGTCTTTGCGAACCGCTTTGCCGGCCGGCCAAAACGACGGCATGACCGTATGCGGACTGTAAGTCTGTGGAGCCAACATATAACGATAGAACCAATCCTTTTCCAACCGTTCTGCCATCTCTGTCAAATCAACAGCGGGCATTGTGTCGGAAAGCTGGTATTGAAACGTATGACAAGAAACGCAATTCAGACCTTTCGTACCGGCCAACTCCAATCCCTGTTTTCGCATTTGTTCTTGGTCGTCGAACTCCGCAAATTGCGTTTCCGGCATATGATCGAGCAATTGAAACAGTTCAATCAAATGACCAATGTTTTCCTCGCCGTATTGAGGCATTCGCGTTTTCATATAAGGCCGAATCGTGCGACCGGTCACCAATACCTCTCGCATCCATTTTTCTTTGAGTTTGGCGCCTACACCGGTCAACGTCGGCGGAATTCGACCTTGTTCGCCGAGGTTCATATTCGTCGTTTTGAAATGTGGGTTGCGTTCTGGAGGCACGCCACCCATTTGATTGCGATCGTGACAGGCTAAGCAATTAAATGATTGTAAATTCACATCCAGCTGTTGTTCGCGAGTAAGCGCCCAAACCTCTGATTTCGCTGTCAGACGTTGAAGCGCGGCCTGAATCGCTTGCCGCTCGGTCTGCTGGAATTGAAACTGGGGCCAATCGCCTGCCGTTTCTGATAAACATCCATGTTTTAGGTTAAGGTTGCCAAGTTCTATGCTTCGCACTGACTGTGTTGACTTTGCCTCAAAATCCGTATGGCAATTCTGACAACGGTTTTCGTGGAACAATAATCGTCCCTGTTTGGCAAGGTCGGGATCAAAACTCCAGTTGGTGGTTGCCACCTGTTTCTTTTGCAACAAAAAATTCGCCAAGTCGGTCGCTTCTCGATGCGTCAGTCGCATGTTGGGCATGTGTCCGGAGGGTCGAACCTGCAAAGGATTCTCCAAAAAATCGACGAGCCCGTCGATATTGTATTTTTCAACGAGTTCTCCGAGAGCCTGAGAATTAACGAGCGGACGTTCCCCAGCGAATTCATCGCGCGGCGAGTGACAGGCCACACAGCCTACGGAATGAAACAAGTCAAAACCTCTCGACACAGCGGTTAAATCGATTTCTTGGTCAACAAACTGATTGTTAGCTTCCTCTAACAAGAAGTGCGTAATCGCTTGGCCCGCTAATGATCGCTTCGCATCATCCCCCAGCAATACATGCGGCATACTTGTTCCCGGTTTGACCGCTTGTGGATTGGCGATGAATTTCTCCAGCCATCGAGGACTTAATTTGGCCGCCGACCATTTCAAACGAGGAGCCTGCTTGGCGGGGACAATCGTTAATAAAGACTTCTCAAGCTCACCAGCGCCATGGCATGCGATGCAGTTCATTTGTTGGATTAACGACACGCCGAGTAGTTCGGGGGCCAATTCCCGCCGTTCCGTGCGAGCTGGGTTTACTAGCGACTCCGGGCCGCGTTCTTTGATATCGATGACATAGCACAACAGGTCCAGAAACTGCTGGCGATCCTTGAGTTCATCCGCCAATTTCTCAGGCATACTTGATAGTGTGCCGGGCCGGATTTCATCGATTTCATCTCGCGCGAGCGTTATCGGTTGGTCCAAGTTCTTACTCTCACGCAAAACAATCCTTTGTGCGTTTTGCTCCAAAATGATGCCATTAAAAACTCGCCCATCCGAACTGGCAATCACCGTGGTTTCAAATCCTTTTTTGATGACCTGGGAAGGCTTCAAGATCGATTCAATTAGATAAGCGTCGGTTGCCGTTGCGTCCATACGACTGAGATCTGGCCCCAGTCGTTCTTGTTCCGAGGTCGGCCGATGACATTTGGCGCAATTGATATTTCCCTGATGAAACAAGATCGCGCCGCGGACGATATTACCACGAGCGCGCGCATCTTCTGCCAATTGAGTGGGATCAGCGGCCAGCAATTTTTCGGTAAGAGATTGGGCAATGCCCAGACGGCATGGCAAAATCAGTAGAAGTATCGCCAAAAAAACACAATTTGTGAGGTTTGAATACCAGTGGGCCATCGTCATATTTCGGAAACGTTTGATGGTAGTAGATATTGTAAAAAGATTCATTGTATTCGACTTTGCAACTTAGTCGCACCACCCCAAAACTTCCCTCGGCTATTTCACGTTCGGTTCCCTTTAAATACCTTTTGGCTCGTTAAGGAGTCCTTTCGGATTTCCACTAGGACCCGTCTCCCAAATCCAACCCATCGAGCATATTTGTCAGCGACAAGATTTTACCCCAAACTGCGAGCCCATCCGAGTCAGCGCCGGTTACGATCGCATATTCGTTGTGGGCGAGTCTCCGAAAAGCCAAATTTCGATCGAAGACATCGAAACAAGTTGCTCCGATCTTCATGTCGGTGCCGATTTTGAGAAACAACTCTCGCATCATTCGTATTTCTTTCATCGGACGATACATGTAGATGACATCATAATCTGCGTATCGATCAAACTGCAGCGCATCACCGAGTTCAAATCGAATGGGATAACGAATTTCGGTCTGTAACTGGTTCAACAAAAAATCTGCAACTGCCAGCGTCCTGGCATCGTACTCCAGTCCGTCACAACGATTAAATCGACCGCAGGCATAGGCCACAAACGGCTTCTCGCCTATTCCGCTGCCCACATCGAGAAACGTACCTGGGCAGTCGGCCACGCCGTAATATCGTAGGAACCCCATAAACAAGTCCGGGCAATAGGCGATGTAGAAATGATGCGACGATTGAATCGCGTCTTGTCTCACGCGATAGGCGCTGGGTCGCTTGGGACAAAAAGCGTGGCCAAACGCCCGAGGAATCCCATGGATACGTTGTTCCGTGGGCAAATTGCGAACTTGTTCGATCATAGATCTAAGGTTGCCCGGCTGCAGAATCGATGCCAACAGGTCGCCAACCAGTTCTGGTTCCCTGCTCATCACCTGGAACAGGTCTTGTTGGGTTTTCGTGCGTAGAAAAGTCTGAAAGCCTGACGAAATTCCGCGAATATTTTTCGTTTGCCAGCCCCATGAACTTTTGTCGTGCACCGGTTGAACTACTGAATACATTGGACCTGGGGCTACACTACGCCGCGGTTCGGTCGGGCTAACCGGGTATTCAATTAAATGGTGGATTGTCACGTCGTCGAAGTTAGCCGATCGCAACCAAGTTAACGCCCATCGATCGTACCAAGTACCCAAACATCTTGGGCAAGCATAGGCAATTGCTCCGACATGATTTCCAGCTCTGTTATTGGACGGATTTGAAACCAACATTGGTTTTCGGCAGCCGCTGCACCCAGGATTGTCACAATGGTACAGCGAATATTGATGGTGTACTCCCCTGGTTCCGCGTTGGATTAGATTCGGTGTCGGTTTCTCGGATGACGCAAGTAAAATCAATGGTCGGTTTTGGTCAATCCCCAAACCGAGTTGGTCCTCCAGTGCTTGTTGAATCTCATCAAATCTAAACACGCCATCTGGTACAAAACAAACACCGGCGATGGGTTTACCGTTACTGCGGTGTGCTGTCAGCCGAACGATTTTCAATCGTTCTCGATTGAGCTCGCAGGAAAGAGCATCACCACGCGGTGGATTCCCAAGCCATTCGATTTTGTCCATTGCAACTTCGATCGGAGTGAGTTGCCAAAATCCTTTGGGACCAGTAGTCACCGCAAATTGCTGTGCGCTTCGAATCCAGACTGAGCCTTGGGACTCTGCCACCGCTTGCCGCAATTCGGTTTTGACGAGCGTTGCCAAGACGCGACGTGACGTCGTGTTCCATGTAATATCACTTTGGATCCGCCCATACCATCGCATGAGATCAACCGCCCCTTAAGTTATGAACCTGGCGTGTGTGAAAAGGCCCTCTCGGCAATCGCGTCAAATCGCCTGATTGCCTTTTATATCGAAATGACCCCTAAATGCACAGCACGCAAGGCAACCCAACGCTCCACTACAGCGGGTTTAGAACAATGCCATCAATTCTATTTCATAAAATCTCAAACTTGGCAGCTAATTCCTCTAGCGACTTTGTGCCGCGTGTTTTCGATTCACATGACGACACGATTTATGTCGCAGGACGTAATCCATGTAAAGTTCATGGTCATCCAGGAATTATAGTGGCTGGCTGCGGACGATGTTCAGGTTTATCAAGTCAATTGGCTACGATTGATAACGCTTCCCGATTTACTCTGTGTGACCCTCGCGAAAGCGAGTGTCGAGTCGAGTCGAATTCAATCTTGTCGGCAATTCCCGGCAACCAATCTGACGGCAGGCGGAATCCGTCGTTCGTGCTTTTCGTGTTTTTCGTGGTTAAATCTTTTTTACAACTAAATTCCCGCAAGAGCCAAGATTATTAATGCATAACGCCCTCGAATTAACCGGATTATTTCACTTGTCCGTTGGGCTGGGATTTAACAATCCGCGTTGCTTGGGACTTAACCACTCCAGAGCTGCTGCCCGGTCGCGAGGTAAAAGAGAGTTGAGTTTTGTCAGCTGCATTGTGTTGAGTCCAGGCAGGTTGGTGATTTCCGGCCATTGCGACAGCTGTTTCTTTTGGTCCGATGAGTTGGCGGCGCGGTAGGTGTCATCTAGTCTGCCGTAATCGAGGCCGATAATCACATTATTGTCACGAGTGTAAATCTTGTCAGCGCATTGGATTTTTGATGCTTGTTTCGCTAACTCCTCGAGACTCAAAATAGACTCATCGAACGTAACCAGCGTTACCTCTCGTCCGTCCAGCCAACCGGCTTCGGTATTAACTATTCCTTCCATGGCTCCCAGTTGATATTCGCCCGTCCAAAAACAGTGCATGGCAAACGCGGCTTGGCTGTGCTTGGTTGATTCTTGCGAGCCGGGAATCGTCGATAGATATTTGGGAATTTGGCGTTTGCCTTTATTTAGAACTTCGATCATCCGAACTGCGATGCCTTCAACCGTCCACACACCGTCTTCACGAGGGATGATATCGATTCCATCGCTATTGAGAAAGCGAACCACTTGGTAGTTCCAAGCAGGTTCATGAAACCGTTCCAGCAGTTTTTTGTCTTGTTCTTCTGCACGGTTATTAAAAACCACAACGGGCAGAAATTCGCTTTCAATGGCTTCCACCAGGAGCGGATGCGACAAAACCTCTTTTCCAAAATTCTGACAGCCTTCGCAGCCCGGTACTTCTTGGAACAACAAGAAGATTGGCTTTCCACTGTCTTTGCTGTTTACTAGTGCTGCGTCTAAATCCCGCGTCCAGTTAACGGTACCAATTTCAACCGGGTTCGTGCCCGCTGGCTCTTGAACAAGTTGCATAGTCGTCGCGACTCCAAAGCAAGTAATGGTATTGGTCATGGACAAGGTGAGCCATGCCGCCGATAGCCGTAATAAATTCAACATAGTGTTAGACTTTCAACAAGCAGACTAGAGTCGCGAACCTTTCATAGCACAGATCGAATGATACTACGAGGACCGTCGCGGCTGATTTACGTAACAGCAAAATTATAGCGGGCATAGGGAACGCATTGCAAGAAAACGAGTTTTGACGTCCATAGGCAAGGCCGTGGTGTTTCCAGAATGCTGAAAAATATCATAAATTTTTCGTTACCTTGGCCGCATGCACGCATCGTTGTCGATTTGCCTAATATCGAAATCGGAGAATTCCCAAACGGTTAGCGTATCTAGCGAAAGCAGCAAAATATTCGTTAGATACAGCTCTAGTCGAATTTTCGGTAAATGGTTAGATTGCGGGATGTCGCCATAAAAATGTTGGAACCGCGCAAATTACTGGAACAGCCTCAGAAACAGACGAGCCTGAATTAGGATTTCAAGACCAAATAGTTTCCAAGCGCATTCAGAGATCGAGAAAAAGGCTAAAGACAAAAAGGCTAAAGACAAAAAGGCAACGAGGAGAAGATCATGGGAATAACCAAACTGGCAAACGTGCCATTGCACTATCAATATGCATCGGGGGTCTGCTGGTTTGCTTGCTCACGAATGGTCTATGTCTGGTCCAAAGCGGCTGGTCGCGGCAGTATGACCGATCCGCGGAGTGATTCCGGTTATTTGCAGCGTTATAAGGACAATGGCTCGGTTGGCTGTGACCAGAACTGGCACATCGCACAGCAATTCAATATGAAAAAACACCCAACGGTCAAAATGGACTACGCTTCGGTTTCGAAATTCCTCAAGGATCATGGGCCAATGTGGACGGGACTGCGAAAGAATTGGGGTGGGCATAATCACGGCCATGTGGTCGTCATCTGTGGAGTATCCGACACTGGCGTGTTTGTCCACGATCCGGAGCCTATTAATCAAGGAAGTTCGTTTTGGCTGACTTGGGACCAGATCACCAAAGCCGTTGAGGCTTTGCC
>JBGSMY010000360.1:0-8734 GCA_041739975.1 Pirellulaceae bacterium | reverse complement strand
ACGGGCCCTGCTTCGACTTAACACGGTGAATCAATGCTCCTAAAAAACTAAACAAAAGCAATTCTCGAAAGCGGCACGAACTTCTTGCTGACAGAAAGCAAAGTTCGGCAACTAGACTAGCGCCGCCGGTGGAACACCGGCAGCCACACGCCTGCCGGTAGAATACCGGCAGCCACGCCTGCCAGTGGAACACCGGCGGCCACGAAAGTTAGGCAGCTAGAGATAGTGAATGCTTAGCCCAAATGCTAAGATTTTCAGATCTCAATTACAGTCCATCAGCACATGGAAACGACAGAAATGAATGAATCGAGCGGGCAATTCAACAAAAATTTGAATGCCTATCTCCAGGCAATAGTGGCGGAGTTCGAAAATATTCCAGCGACGCGTCGCCTCGAATTGCAAACCATTGCCGACTATGTTCGCCAACAAATCCTAAATTCTGGAAATGCGAAACTGACTTTTATTTGCACGCATAATTCGCGACGCAGCCACTTGTGTCAGGTCTGGGCGCAGATCGCGGCCGCCTATTGGAATGTCACCACAGTTGAGACGTTTTCGGGTGGCACAGAAGCAACTGCATTTAATCCACGTGCCGTTGCCGCGCTTCAGCGCTGTGGCCTCGTAATCACGCAACTTGATCACGGCGCCACGAATTCACACTATCATGTTACTTTTGCGGACAATATTCCGCCGATTCATTGTTTCTCTAAAATATTTGACGCGCCACCTAATCCCAATCGTGGATACTGCGCTGTGATGACATGCACAGAGGCCGACCAGGCCTGTCCGGTAGTGATTGGTTGTGACTTGCGGGCACCACTGCGATTTGAAGACCCCAAGGTGGCCGACGATACGCCACGAGAATCAGAGGTCTACGATGAGCGGTCTCGGCAGGTTTGTCGCGAGATGATGTATTTGATGTTCCACGCCCAGTCCGAGCCCCACAGCGAACCAAACTCAACGAAACTGTGAAGGCCGGTGTTAGTCGAATAAAAGCTGAGGACTGAATGTTCGCGCGGGCGCCTGGGCCAGTTCTTCGACGCCATTGACCGACAACTTGGGCGACACCTCGTAGCGACTGGCGACGTGGACCGGAAATCGTTGGGAGATTGCGCCTACGACGGTGCTTTTCGCGATTTGGGGAGTATTGTTATGTTCCGACAAGTGAGCTAGGCAAGCCCATTGCAAACGTTGACAATGAGTGGCCAAAACCATCGCGGCTTCGTGATTCGAAATATGACCGCCATCTCCGCGAATACGCCGTTTGAGCGCCTCCGGATAGCCGCCGTTGGTTAACATTTCATCGTCATAGTTACTTTCAATCACGACCGCATCGAGTGTTTCAACTGCGGGGCCGAGAGCTGGAAACAAACTGCCTAGGTCGGTCATGACACCGACGCGGGTCGAGCGATGTTCGAGAATGAAAACCACGCCGTCGGCGCCATCGTGAGTTGTGGGAATGGTTTGGATTTGGATTTCGCCGATGCGCCAACAATCACCCGCGCAAAAGTGTTTAACATCGCGCAAATTTCCCAGCCGGCACCAGCGCTGAGCCGCCGTCAACGTGGGCTGCGTGACATAAAGCGGCATCCCATATTTTCGTTGAAAGACGCCAGCACCTTGAATGTGATCGCGGTGGTCATGTGAAATCAACAAACCGCGAACTTTGCGGATATCGATACCATGCTGCTTCAATCGCTGCTGAGCCTGATTGCCACTTATTCCTGCATCAATCAGCAAATGGGTTTCGCCGGCACGGACAAAAAAGCAGTTGCCATTGCTGCCGGATTGCAACGAAATGACTTCCATGATTGCTGTCCTAAGTTCGATCAGCCAAAGCTTGTTGACCCAAATACATCAAGCTGCCGCAACTTTTGCAAAAGACAATTTTGCGTTGAAATAATTCGCTCATGGTTTGTGTCGTTAGCACTTGGTGGCATCGCCCGCAGGCCTGTCCTGTTGTTTCGGCCAGCGCTTCATCGCCGCAATTCGACACCAAGCGGCGATAGTCGGAGACTAATTGCCCAGGAAGACTTTGTTCGTGTTTGGTCATCGTGGCATTTACATCGGCCATTTCGCGCTCGAGCACTTGAAGCCGCTCGGCCACTTGCGCCTTAACTCGTTTGGTTTCCGTTTGCGCTTCGACGAGTTGTTGCCGGAGTTGTACAATTTCCTGATCTTGTTGATCGATGCGTTCCAGCAGTTCGAGAATCTCATCCGAGAGCACTTCGTTGGCTTTTTGATCAGCGGCAATTTGTTCGGTCAAGATTTGGAATTCGCGGTTATTGCCGCAAGCATTGCGTTGGGCTTGTTGCGTGGTGATGCGCGATTCGCGTTGTTTGAGTTGCAGTTGTCGTTCGTTAGCTAACAGCTTGGACTGGGTTAAAGCGGTTCGAGTGGCGGTGAGTTTTTCGGCGACTGCAGTTTCAGCTAGTTGAGCGCGAGTTACCATTCGCGGGCATCGTTTTAGCTGATCGTTCAGTTCAGTAATATGCCGCAATAATTGATGCAGGTTTGCCAGTAACTGGTAATCGACGTCCATCAAAACCGTTGCCTTGTTGAGATCCGAATGCGATTCGCATGCTTGAATTACCAACAACCCTAATGATTATACGATGAAAATGCAATTAGGCATAACGCAGTTGAGCGCGGGGTGAGAATGCGTTTGGAGTGCCGAAACAAGGCAATTTGGCATTGTTTAACTAGCGCGACGAACGGGAATTTGTCGCTCAATTTCTGCCGCGGTGGTAGCAAGCAAAGTGATACCGAACTGGTTAGCCAGGGAAATCGTTTCTGAGGGATTGAGAAATATAGTTTGGCCGGATTCGACCGCCAGCAATTTTGCGCCGGCATCGCGCATGGTATGAATGGTGCCGACGCCAATGGTGGGAACATCAAACCGCATATCTTGGTTGGGCTTGGCAACTTTGACGACCGTAAATCCACCTGCCGGACACAGTTGACCGGCGCGGCGAATACATTCGTCAGTCCCCTCGATGGCTTCGATGGCCAAAACCGCTTGACCTTTTACGGCCACGCATTGACCTACATCGAGTCGGCCCATTTCTTTGGCTAGATTCCAGCCGTACTGGATGTCTCGCCACTGAACCGTTGTCGGCTGGCGTTTGGTCAGGAGGCCGGCGTCGATTAATAGTTCTGGAGCGAAATCAGTAGGCGCGGCGACTTTCATGCCATGGTCCTCGAACATCCGGGTAACGGTTAACAGCAACGTATCGTCATTGCGATTTCGCGTACCCCGCCAAAACATCGGATAAAAATATTTACAAAAGGTCCAGTCAGGCAGGTGTTTGAGCCAGGCCCATTTTTCAAAAATCAAACGTTTGTGAATCTTGCCGGCCATCGTCATTTCTTGTACACCTTGCCGCGCCAAAAACCGAGCGATGCCGCCCATTTGGCCCAAACCAAACGTGCGATAAACGCGACAGTAGTCTTTGAGTTGTGAGTGAGTGTGGCCATGCAAACCGGCACAAGCGATATCGTAGCCTTGAGCTACGAGTCGCCGCGCGACCGCCAAGGGAAAATCTCCCCAGCCGGCAACCAGTCCAACTACGGGTTTGGCCGGGCGTTGCAACAGAAATGGCGCGTTTGCAGTCGTATTGGGATTAAGCTGCTCGTTGATTCCGCGCATCACATTCCTCCGCACTCTTGCGGCTCGCTGTCAAATCGAGGTTTTCTGCCTCGCGGGCCTGACACAATTCCGAGACTCGCGCCGTTAGATCTTTGACCTGTTTTCGCAGTTCAGGAAGTTTCGCTTTGACCGCTAGGATCTGCATTTGTTCGCGAATCGGCGTGGCCGGAATTCCCAAATATGTTTGACCAGCGGGGACCGGGTGCATCACACCTGATTTGGCAGCGAGAATTGCTTTTTCGCCAATCGTCAAATGATCGCCAATCCCCACTTGCCCTGCCATCACAACGTAATTGCCTGTCGTGCAGCTGCCGGCAATGCCAACTTGGGAGCACAGCAAATTGTGCTGCCCAATTTGGCAGTTGTGCCCGATCATAACAAGGTTGTCGACTTTGGTGCCATCGCCAATTCGAGTGGCGTCAAAGGTACCGCGGTCGACGGTTGTATTGGCGCCCAGTTCTACGGCTGAGCCGACTTCCACGTGGCCGAGCTGGGCCGATAACTGGTGGCGTCCTTGGTGACTCTTGTAGCCGAACCCAAATGCACCTATTACCGCTCCCGCATGAATTATCGAGTCGTCGCCCACGATTGTGTTTTCGTACAGAACTGCATTGGGGAATATCCGAACGCGCGCTCCAACTTGACAGTTTTCGAGTATGCAAACGCCAGGCATGATCACGCTGCCGGACTCAATCACCGTTCCAGCGCCGATGTAGGCCAGTGGATAAATGTCGACGTCGGCAGCAATTTGAGCCGTGGGGTGGACGATCGCCTGGGGGCTGATACCAACAGCAGGGCGGACAACTGGCGGGCGAAAACGGGTGACAATTCGAGCAAATGCGGACTCGGCATCGCTCACGACAATCGTCGGTTTCTCCAGACCCGGTTCAAAACCGGAAACGATTGCGGCCGCGGCGGTGGACGCGACAAACGCCGCCCAATGTTGGCTGTCGCGAACAAACGTAATGCTTGTTGAATCAGCCAGTTCAATGACTGCAGCGCGAGAAATATTGACCGACGGCGAATCGGCCGGTCCCACGATTCGCCCATCAATTTGTGCTGCCAGTTCTTTGAGGGTCGCTTCCATGCTTACTCTTCTAAATTGATTGGTTAATACCAAGTCGATCAATCTCTATCCGACGGATCTCGTTGGACCGCCGGGTTTTCAAACCTAATGGTAGCTATTTCCGCGAAACCTCCAAGAGCAATTTCTTGGGGTACAAAAAAAACCACTGGGGCTTTGAGGGCTCCCAGCGGTTCGTTTTTGTTTGCAAAAAAAGTAAATGGCGCGGTCGCCAAAGACCATTTCTTAGATTCGTCGACGGCGAGTGGCGAAACCACAAACACCAGCAACCAATAGAAGGGCAAACGCAGAAGGCTCTGGAATGGCAAAGTTTGGATTAATCGAGCCAAATGTCGACGTGTTAACGGTCGGATCGAGGTCAAACAAGCTAGCGTCAACCGTATTGCCGCTGGCATCCAAAATACCATAGGTGAGGCTGCCATCGGGATTTTCATGAACGGCGTACCAGGCGCCATTGGAGCCTGCGCGAAACACAGAAATTGGTTCGTCATCAAATGGCGTCACGCCAGCGGTCAAGCTAGTGCTGCCATAGAAAAAGTCACCCGATCCAATCGAACCGCCGTCTGGAACGTTCAACGAGTCTTCAATCGCGGTCCAAGGCGTTAGGTCCAAAACTCCGTCGTTATTGGTGTCAAGGTCGTTGCCGGTTGCGCCGGTAAAGCCCGACACGAGAAACGCGGTGAAGGCAGGGTTTTCAAAATCGTTCATTGAAAACACAAACAAACCATTGGAGTCATAACTGCCCGAAACGCTAATCGATGCATCGATGGTGCCGGCGGCGGCGCCTTCGGCTTCAACCGTCAAGAAAGTTAAGCTCAAGCTCGCGCCTGCCGTGCCCCACAATTCAATTTGGGTTGTGGCTGGATCGGTGCCTTCGGGATTGGGTTGGAACTCACTGATCAGGTCGGCGTTAACGTTGCCGACAAAGAACAATGAAAGGCAAGCTGCCATCATCCAATTAGAAATTCTCATCATACTACCTTTCGAAAGTGTGCACTCTAACTGCAGCAAAAACACGAGTCTGCAGCTTGTGCCGATTCTAATTAGCAACGCCAAAAAAACCGTTAACGATCAGAGAAGGTTGGGTTAATAATCATTTACGCAATCTTCATTTTGACGGCGCAGCCTTAGTGGGCCCGTTTGAGGCAGTCCAATCATCATTAGGCAATGATTATTTGCGAATCAACCAGTTCGCCGGAAAAAAATTAATGAGAATAAAAGAGGAATGTAAGTTGTTGCAGGAAAGTCGCTTCAGTTAAGTTTGATCGTTATTTCACAAATCTCGATTAGTTTGTTCAGCGGAACATCCGCAACGGAATCCGTTCGGTTGGTTTGCTTAATCGCTTGGTTCCCGAAAAACAGGCTAAATTGTCAAATCACGAATCGATAGGTATGGCCGGACGAATAAGCCCGTTGATTTTCGTCACGACTATTTGGTATCAAAAATTTGATGAACTTAATCCGTCGTAGCGTAAACTGCCGACACGAACGATTTATTCTTCTGGTGCCGGTGCCGTCAGAACCTTAAAGATGCAGTAAATAAACAAGACGACAGTTGTGCCAACCGAGAGCGTCATCACGGCGATTGCGGATGTTGTCATAATCGAGCCTTTATTTTCCTATTCTTCAAGTTTAATTCGCGTGGCCTTGAAACAAGCATCAATGACGATTTAGTCTTTTTCCGACTCTAACTCTTGTATTTGGCCAGAGCGCGACCAGCGTTGAATGGCCAAGAAAATAGTAATAATAAAAAACAACAGCCCACCGCCAATCAGGTAGATCGAATAACGAGCGACTTCTTGCTCCTTAAAGTTCTTGATATAGCCACCTAAATCGTTGTATATCGTCGCGGCCAAGATAATTAACAAAAAGACTGGCGTAATGAATTGTAGAATGAACGGAAGAATACTTGGTACACCAATCAATGCACCTTTTTGCAGTTCACGTTGACCTTTGGACGCCCCAAACACCCAGGCGTAGATCAACGACTGAACGAAAGCCAAAACCACAATTAAGAATGTGCCGCACCAAAAATCGATGTTGTCTTGGGCAGCCATACCTTTGGAAAAGTACAGCACAAAGCCCGACCCGATCATAGCAAGAAAAAGCAATAATCCTGACGAACCTTTGCGGCTCAATCCCAGGCCTTCTTGGAAAAACGCGCCGACAGGCTGCAACATCGACAAACTGCTTGTAATGGCGGCCAAAAATAACATGAAGAACCAAAGGGCCCCAAAAATCTGACCACCTGGCATTTGTGCGAATACGTTCGGCAAAGCATTGAAACCCAAACCAAACGTGCCTTGAGTAGCAACGGCGGCACCCAGGAAGATAAAAGCTGCGGGCAGTGTGATCATACCGCCTAGCCCCACTTCAAATACTTCATTGGTCGTGCTGGCCGTCAAGCCGCTAAGCGCTACGTCATCTTTCTTAGTCAAGTAGCTCGCGTAAACAATAATTACGCCAAATCCCACCGACAAACTAAAGAATATCTGTCCGGCGGCTGCCAACCAAGTCTTGGCGACCCATAATTTGGACCAATCGGGATTCCACATGAAGTTCAAACCGCCGATTACGGATTGGTCAGGCAATGCAGGGTTGGGAGTACCAAGAGTCAAAACCCGAACCAACACGCACAGCGCACAAACGATCATTACCGGCAACGCATAGGTGCAAAATTGTTCGATGCCTTTGTTCAAGCCGCGATAAATTAAGAAGAAGTTGATTCCAAAACAAATTAAAACAAATACGGGCAGCGAAGAAACCGTTAACCCGATCAGATCACCATTGTTGTTTTGTCCGGTAAACTGTTTGAAGAATAAATCAAACTGTTCCGGTGAATTCATCTCTGCAAAAGTGCCCCTCAAATAATGAAAGGCGTAGCCCAAGCACCAAGCTTCGACAATTACATAATACGTGTAAACCATCATAGGAATAATCAGCGCAAACACGCCGAGAAACCCTGCCCAGCGGCTTTTGCAGAGTGTTGCAAAAATTCCCGGTGCCGAATGAAAGCCTCGCACCCCCGCATATCTTCCCATCGACCATTCGGCCCAAGCCAAAGGAATACCAACGAGCAACAACGCAATAAAGTACGGAATCATGAACGCGCCGCCACCATTTTGAGCAGCTTGGCCCGGGAATCGCAAGAAGTTTCCCAATCCAACGGCCGAACCCGCTACGGCCATAATCACACCAATTCGCGAACCCCACCGAATTTGATTGTCTGTCACGGTTGTCGTTCCTTTTCTTATTGGTAACTACTTCCCAGAAATATCGGGCTTATAGTCCTAATGCAAAATTGGTTACGGGATTCCAGTACTGTCGGATTGCTTCGCCGAAACCCATAACGAACTGAAATTCTAGTTCAGCCAACTGGCTTTGTCTTCCCCCAAAAGCCCTAGTTCAGAAAGGTTCTGAAACAAATTATTGGGTCATTGGCCCGCCAAGTTTGCCAATCCTCTATAATCGGGAGAGTCACCGGCGGTGAATTGGGACACTAGGTTCAATCATCGTCGGCACAGCCCTTGGGGTGTTTTGCTAGGATGCCAATTGGTTTGATCGTTCAATTTGTTATTCCAGAAGGTGCTTCATCATGCGGCGGTATCAATTGTCAATTCGATCTTTTAGCGCTCGCTGCCATACCGCAGCGATCGCAATTTGTGTAGCGGCAGGAAGTTTTGTGGCGACCCTAACCGCTGACGATAACCATTGGGCCAATTGGCGAGGTCCAACGGGCGATGGTGTCGCGGCTTCCTCAGCCACGCCACCAACAAAATGGTCCACGACCGAAAACGTTCGCTGGAAAAAAGAAATCCCCGGCAGCGGTATCAACACGCCTATCGTTTGGGGCGATCGAATCTATTTGCTGACGGCTATCGGTGCCGGCGGTGAAACACCGAGTGAAACACCTCCCGGTCGCGGTGGCGAAGGCCGCGGTGGTGAAGGCCGCGGTGGTGAAGGCCGCGGTGGTGAAGGCCGCGGTGGTGAAGGCCGCGGTG
>JBGSMY010000359.1:0-9402 GCA_041739975.1 Pirellulaceae bacterium | reverse complement strand
AGCCCGATAAAATTCCGCAAAGAATCGCCGCCAGCATGGCAGCTAATGGATGGCGAAGTCCCTGTCGCCCGCGAGGATCGGGGATGGCTGACAATAACTGCAGCAATCCCACAACGGCGGGTGTACTCAAACTAATCTCCTGAATGGTAAACTACATTCCGTTAACTTCAGACAGCCATTATACGAATCAAATCCGCGCAGGTTCAATTAATGATTAGCCCTGGGACCAAAACCAATGCCATAATGGCTACGGTGGTAATCATGGCGGCCCATTGCACGCGGCCGCGACAAAGTTCCAGAATTCGCAAATGCAAAGGCTGGAATAAAATGGTGGCGATCAGCGCTAAAAACAAGGGCACAAAGAACCCGACCATCACTTTGTAAAACAAAACAAACAACAAAACGATGACGGCGAGCAAAACGATAAACGAAAAATAGCGAACCAAGGCTACATTCTCCAGCAGGCTGCAAATCAATTTCGGCGACGTATCGAATTCGTAGTTTGGCAAAACATCTTGGCCAGTCAAGTGGCAAAGCTGTTTCAGCCGGGTTTTCAAATTCCCTGGCAATGTTATAGCCGATCTGCGGCTTAATGGTTGAACAGGTAGGTTCGATATCCGACGTAGATTGCGAAAGAAACGGTGAACAACACCACGATCGAGCCCATAAATATTCCCGTGGAAATTAATGTTGAGAGCAGTGTAAGACTGCGACGTGGGATCCCCGTGCCAAAAAAGGAACCTTGTGCCCATTGTGGATAGATAAAATAAATAGACATCGAAAGAAGCATATGAACCTCTGCGGCCCGAGTAAATGTAAATGGTGCAATCGCTGCCGTCAGCAACAATACATGCCCAAATACATATAGCGAAAATACCATCGTCTCGCCCAAACGAAAATCATCGCCTAAGATTTGATAGAAAAAGCGCAATGCGATGGCCCAAGGCAAACAGAAAAACAGGAGCGCCGCGTAGCTGTAGCTCTGTTGCATCGTCGCCAAATAAACATCGGCCAAAGCATCCGGAAGTTCTTGCCCCAATACTGACTTTAGTTTCTCGCTGGCAGCTTCATTGTTGCCAGCTTGCAGGGTGCCTTGAAACGTCGCGGAGAATCGTTGACGAAGTAATGGCGAATAACACCACAACACCAATAGTTGTGCGGCGGCTCCCAAAAAGTAATAGGCCAGTGGGCTCACGTAACAGCGCTGCTTGCCCGACACATAGTCGCGAGCCACTTGTCCCGGACAACGAAACATACACCCCAGCGTATAAAACCAACCGCGTTCCCAATTGAAAACGCGAGAAAGCACGTCGCTGACTAGTTGAGAAAACGACAATCGTTGCCGCAGTCGTTTCTGTCCGCACTGCGAACAAAAATTTTCCGACACTGCGGCGCCACAACTGCCACAATGTGCCGGGTTGGCGATAGTCGCCGTCCAATGGTTGGAAGCGACGTCTAGCTCGTTGGAGACATCGATCTGCTGGAAACTTTGGTTGCTATTCATGACAGTTGTCCAGACGTGTATAGTTGTCGCCAAATCTGAAACGATTTAACCGTGCGGGCCACTTCATGAACGCGAATAACGTGTACTCCTTGTGACGCCAGGAACCAACTGATCGCCAGTGTACCCAGATCGCGAGACTCGAGATCTTCGCCCACCGATTTGCCGATAAAACCTTTTCGCGAGTGACCGACCAATAAAGGCCGCCCCAATCGCCGAAATTCGCCCACGCGCCGCACCAATTCCCAGTTGTTCTCGTGCGTTTTACCAAATCCAATTCCCGGGTCCAAACAAATTCGCTGGCCAGCAATGCCGGCTTGTAACAGACGATGTTGGACGGCGTCCAAGTATTCCGCGATATCGTTGACGACGTCGCGATAACTTGGATCGAGTTGCATTGTGGCAGGCGTGCCTTGCGCATGCATGGCGCAGATCCCCACTTTTGAACTTGCCAACAGAGGCAACATGGCGGAATCGCCAGAGGTGGCAGTGACATCGTTGACGATATCGACGCCCGCATCGATAGCGGCCGCGGCAACCGATGCTTTCGATGTGTCGATCGACAGCCAAGCTTTTGTTTGTTTCCGCAAACCCTCGATCACCGGCAAAACGCGCTGTCGCTCTTCGGTGGCAGAGACGGGTTCGCTGAACGGTCGTGTGCTTTCCCCGCCAATATCAAGAATATCCGCACCGTCGGCCAACAGTTGTAATCCGTGATCGACTGCGCATTTAGGATCGAACCAGCGACCGCCGTCGGAAAAACTGTCGGGCGTTACGTTGACGATCCCCATGATTCGTGGCTGTCCAGCAAAGGTAATGTCACCCTGAGCCACTTGCCATAACCGGGGCACGCGAATTGCAGATTGTGACGCAATGGATTGGGGTGCGGGAATTTCGGTGGGAAATTCAGCTGGGTTATTCATGAATTGGTGGTGCGCTGAGGTCAATCGGAACAAACAACGGCAAATGCCGATAGTATACTTCGAGCGTACAGACGGCCAATGAGGTCACAAAGATTCGTTCACCTTCCGGCCCCCACACAAATTGTCGTGGGTTCCAACTGCCGGGGTGCTTGCCGTTGGTTTCTTGTAAACTTACCAACCGATCGCGCAGCGCATTGTTCCAGCGTTTCCAAGCCGACCCTCCGTAGTGATGCATCAGCTGCGTACCATAATACCAATAATAGATGTCCTTCTCTGACAGGCTGGGCAAATGATTGTCGAGCAACCATTCGACGCCATGCATCAACCGCGGGTCATCGCGTTTCCAGCCCAAATAGACGCGGCACAGCAATCCTTCCGCGGTCATCGATGGTGTGAACTGGCGTTCCTCGGGGAGGTAACGATACAGCGCGCCATCGGGAGCTGTGTTTTGGCGGCCGCGATTGCGGCTGACGGTATCCAAAAAGTAATCAGACAAATCGAGCGTCTCTTTGGAAACTTTTAAGGTGCCACTTGAGGCCCGCGCGCTTTGCAGCGCCATCAATTGCCAACCGAGCATGCTTGTATCGCCAGGAGTGCCGGGCTGGTAGCGCCAGCCGCCACTCGAATGTTGAGCTGCTTCAATAAACTCAACTGCTTTTTGAGCGGCAGCTCGCAGTCGTTCATCGCCCGTCATCGCATAGGCTTCACACAATACAATCGAGGCTTGTCCATGAGCGTACATGCCGGCTTGGCCCGTGAAGTTAGCCCGCATGTCGCCATCGGATTTTTGATTTTCTACCAACCACAACAATCCGCGGGCGACCGTTTGGCGGTAGATCCCGGTATCGGGCGTTTGCCCGGCGCCTAAAAACGGCAGCAGCGCCAAACTGGTTGCGGCGGCATCGCCGCGGTTTTCACTGCGGGCGTGCCGATCGTAATTCGCTAGACTCCAACTGCCATCGCGGTTTTGCACGGAGGCCAGCCATCGCAATCCGCGGGCCACTGCTGCTTCGGTTTGTGTTGTACCGCCTTCTTTTTTTACGATCTCGGCGCGTATGCGGGGATCCCTCGCGGCAAAGGTAGCACTAGGGCCGCTCCGTTCGGCCAGAGCCTGTTTGAGCTCGTCGACACTCCCGCGCAGAGCTAACGGATTTACGTCTTGAGTTAACTCGGCTGCATCGGTTTCGGCTTGAGCATCGGCTTTGGCCTCTTTGGTGGGATCAATCGAGTCGGGCGCGGGCAGTGAGTCGTCTGCTAATTGCAGATTAGGGTTTTCAATTCGCACTTCACCGCCTTCAGTGCGCGACGCGTCTAAAAAAGTCGACAACACCAGACTGATCGCTTCGGTCGATTGACGTTGAAACACAATTAACGCCAGGATTAGGATTAAGAACACATGAGCCAGAAAACTCAAAACCCAGGCCGGCAAAGCGTCGAGTGCTTGTTGGATCCAACGACCGGCCGAGCTGCGACGCGTCAGTCGCTCCAATTCTCGCCATCGTTCATCGCGAGCAGCAATTGGCCAAGCCGTGTCAAAGGCCGCCGTCGCTGGCGAGCGCTCCGGCGCAGGAATCAGGTCGAGCGGCGTCGCAGTCGGCGAGGGGCGGGTGTCATGGGTCGGACTGGGGAGCCATTGCTCGAGTTCATTCAATACGCTAACGCTGAGCTCCAGCGAACATTGACAGCGCCAACAATCGGCTAGTCCTAGCCATTGTCGAACGGTCATTGGCGCGCGGCAATCGGGGCAAGCGCACAAAATCGCATTCCCCGCCAGCCAAAATCGTTGACCGTCGACAACCAATTCGTGTCGGGCTGTTTCAAGTGAGTCAAACGGTTGGGGAGTCGATGTTGTTGTTTGGTCGTCGTCGCGGCCGGCCCGCGGTGCGGGACGTGCTGATGCGCCAGACTCAACAGGTTGTGAGCCGCGTTGAGGTTTTCGCCGGTTGATGGCTGGAGCGGCTGTCACTGACTGGTCCAGTGAAATATGTGGAACTACCTGGGGGATCGTCAATTGTTCACGCTGCGCAGCGTCTAACCCCGGCAGTCGTAACTGGAAGGAGTCGTTTAAGAAATCGGGAGTAGTGCGCGGACTCGGTCGTTTCATCTCGTTCGCTAATTGACTGGTGACTGGTTGGCTGACCTATCTGAATACACGTCCCCCCAGAACTAAGTTTTACCACATTTACGAAATGTCTGCAGAATTTTTTCGAATTGTGATTTGGGTCCTTGTCGGCGACCCGTGCGAAAGCAGCGCGGGCTGGGGTTAGATCGATTCAAATGGCATTGAGTTGTCTTGAGGTAAAGTTGCTTCAAACCGCATTCCTGCCGGTTGTGAAACGGGCCGATTTCGCCTAGAATTAAGCTCTTGTAAAGACGCTAAGAAAAGCCGATATTTTCGCCACTTTCTTTGGTTTTGACCCCCATTTTTGGCGGCGATTGAAGCGATTGGTTAACAGGAAGGAATTCGACCTTTGTCTACAGATGCCGATCTACCTGACGATTCTGATATAGAACCCGAAAACAATACAGGTGAGTCCGCTGGTAACAAGAGCGGTGGAAGGAATTTTGGTGGTACCGGCGATGGCACTACCGGCGCGGGCAGTGGCGAACAATTTCAAGACATGCCGATCGAGCAAGAGCTCAAGGACAGTTATCTTGTCTATGCCATGAGCGTCATTGTCTCGCGGGCCTTGCCCGATGTGCGCGATGGATTAAAGCCATCGCAGCGCCGCATTTTGGTCGCCATGAACGACCTCAACTTGGGGCCGGGATCGGCCCGCGTCAAATGCGCCAAAATCTCTGGCGATACCAGCGGTAACTACCACCCGCACGGCGAAAGTATCGTCTATCCAACGTTGGTCCGCATGGCCCAAGAGTGGAACATGCGATATGTACTGATCGACAAACAAGGAAACTTTGGATCGATTGCCGGATTACCTCCCGCTGCGATGCGGTATACCGAAGCGCGTTTGAGTCCGTTTGCGGCCATGATGCTGGAGGACCTCAAGCTCGATACGGTTGACTATATTCCGACGTACGACGAACGCCGCACCGAACCCACCGTGTTGCCTTGCCGGTTTCCCAATTTGTTGGTCAACGGTTCGGCCGGAATTGCCGTCAGTATGGCGACGTCGATTCCGCCGCATAATTTGGGAGAAGTTTGCGCGGCACTGATTCTTGTGCTCGACGATCCTGAAATCTCGATCGACGACATCATGGATGTTTTGCCAGGCCCCGATTTCCCCACCGGCGGTATTATCTGTGGTCGATCTGGAATTCGCAAAGCGTACCTTACAGGACGCAGCACCATCGTTTTGCGGTCGCGCTGTGAAATTGAGGAGTACAAAAAGGGGCGGTTTCGCATCGTCGTCTCTGAGATTCCGTATCAACAAACACGCGATGGTGTCGTTGAGAAAATTGCGGGTCTGGTCAAGAGCGACAAGATCAAAGGCATTACGGGCATTAAGGATCTCAGCGATTTGAAGGAGCCCGTGAAGTTGCTGATCGACATGCGTTCGGATGCCGATCCGCACGTGTTGCTCAATCAGCTTTATCAATTCTCGCCGCTGCAAACATCGTTCTCGATGATTTTCTTGGCGCTGGTCGACGGTAAGCCTCGCGAGTTGACGATCAAACAATTTCTGCAGGAATTTATCCGGCACCGCATTACGGTGATTCGCCGCCGTACGCAGTTTTTATTAACGCGAGCTCGAAAACAAAAGCACACGGTCGAAGGATTGTTGTTGGCGTTGGCCGATATCGATCGCATTATCAAAATCATTCGCGGCAGCAAGACGCAGCTCGAAGCTAAACAGGGATTGATGGGCATAGAATGCCCCGCGGCGATGATGGAGCGGGCTTTGGGCCCGGACGGTTTTGCCGTATTTCAAAATGAACGCGGTGTCGCCAGTGTTTATAGTCTGTCGCCAATCCAAGCCGATGCCATCTTGAAGATGACCTTGGGGCAATTGGTCAATTTGGAACAAGAGCGATTGTCCGAACAACATGCTGAGTTGCTCAAAGAAATCAACGAGTATTTGCGAATTTTATCGGATGAAAAAAATATTCGCAAAATGATTCGCGATGAAATTGAGGAAATTCAACGTCGTTATGCTGATGAGCGACGCACGGAAATTTCTGGCGAAGAGATCAATGAAATCATCGACGAAGATTTGATCGAAGAAGAGAATATGGTCGTCTCGATCAGTCATCGCGGCTATATCAAGCGGACGGCGGTCAGCACCTATCGATCGCAAAAGCGTGGTGGCAAAGGCATTAAAGGTGCGAAGATGGAAGACGAAGATCCCATCGAGCATGTATTTGCCGCCAGCACGCATGATTTCTTGTTGTTTTTCTCCAACAAAGGCAATGTGTTTTGGCGCAAGGTCCACCAGTTGCCGCAGTTGAGTCGTGAGAGTCGCGGGCGTGCGATTATCAATTTGTTGAGTTTGGCGGAGAACGAAAAAATTGCCGATTGCCGCGCCATTCGCGATTTCACGGCGCCTGATCATTACTTGATTATGGCTACCAAAAAAGGGCTTATCAAAAAGACGCCGCTGGCCGCTTATGGTCGACCGCGTAAAGCAGGTTTGATCGCGATTAAGCTGCGTGAGGATGACGAGTTGATTGGCATCGTCGTCGCTAAAAAAGGTGATGAATTGGTGCTGTCGACAGCCAATGGCATGGCAATTCGTTTTGACGAAAGCGATGCGCGGGCCATGGGCCGCAACACCAGCGGCGTGAAAGGTATTAAGTTATCGGCCAATGATGAGTTGGTGGGCATGGTCGTGGCAGAACCGGAAGCGACTTTGTTGACCGTTTGCGAAAATGGCTATGGCAAACGGACTTTGTTTGGTGCGCGGTTGGCGGAAGATGGTCCAGAAGAAGTTGTCCCCAGCACAGGCAGTGAAGTCCCCAGCACAGGCAGTGAAGTCCCCAGCACAGGCAGTGAAGTACCCAGCACAGGCAGTGAAGTACCCAGCACAGGCAGTGAAGTACCCAGTGCGGTTAGTGAAGTACCCAGCACGGGCGATGAGGCCAATGGTGAAACCAGCAGTTCGAATCGCTATCGAACACAGCGCCGCGGTGGTAAAGGCATTCGAGACATCAAGACCACCGCTAGAAACGGTCGCGTGATTGGTATTTTGCCAGTAAACGACAGCGATCAGATTTTGTTGATGACGACGCATGGAAAACTTCAGCGGATCAATTGCAGCGACATCAATGTGATTGGTCGCAACACGCAAGGTGTTCGGATCATGCGGATGGATGAAGGCGACAAGTTAGCTGCGATTGTCAAAGTGCCGCCTGGAGAGGACGAACCAGCCGATGGTCTTGAGGACGATGCCGTAGAATAACCACGCTCGTGGCGTGGGCGCCGGTGTTCCACCGGCGTCAGTGCGTGGGCGCCGGTATTCTACCGGCGTCAGGCGTGGACTATTCCACCGGCGTTACGAGCTTGATCTTCTAGCCGTCAAACTTTTGCCACTACCTCCTTGCTGGCCAAGGGGGCGATAGATTGGTAGCTTGGAACTGTTGGAATTGGTTCAATTCGCTAATTACACACGCCAAGGGTTCCACAACGAACAACGAATTCGGTAAACGCTTATCCTTAAAACCGTTTTTCCCAAAGGACACCCACTCCTTCCGGCGCAATCCAAGGCGACAGGGTTCCCAATCTTGTACCACGATCGGAACGATGAACCATGTCGGAAGCCACAAATGCAAGATACCAACCGAGAAACGCTTGCGACGCATAATGCCGTTCGTCATTGATACGCGAAATCGCGGGCAACACAGAGCCCGTATACCAAAGTGCTTTGACAAAACGATTTTCGGTCATCTGGGCTGCCGTCAAAAAGGGAATTGCGCCCATAAAGCTGTGACCACTCACGCCGTTATTATCGGTAAACGGCGTCCAGTGAGATCCGGCCGCCGTTTCATGGGGGCGAGAACCTCCGACCAGCGTCTGGCTAACGACCAAGATCGGCCCACCCAACAAAATGGTTCTAAACGATCGATTGCCCCAAGTCGATGCCGCCTCGCCCCAAGGATGGCCGGCAAGCAGCGGCTCAGCCAAACTCAAACCGGCAAACAGCGGAATGGTTACATAGCCATCGCCAATGATCTTGGGCTCATGCAACGATTCGGTCCATTCGTCCACGGAAGCGCCCAGAATATTCTCTTTGAATAAATCATCGGTCACGAATCGGTCGAAGTTGGTATGAGCCATAGTAGCGCCCGCTGCAAATCCAATTGCCAACCGAGTAAATCCCGACCGCGAATAGAGATTGCGATAGTCTTGTCGAACCTGTTGCCAACGACTTTTCCAAAACCCCTCGTTGTTGTCTGGAATTACGCCTGCATATTCTTCGTCGAATGTCAACGGTTCAAAGATCGACGCGTCGCTAGTAATGTTTAATTGAATGTCTGCTTCTGGCGACTCCTCAAAGTATAACGGCGATTGACCGGACAAATTATCTGGAGATTGTGAGCGCAAGGTTGGTGGCATTGGTGGCAGAGTCGTTTGGGCTGGAGGCAGAACTCGTTCAAGTGGCGCTGGGATAATACCGGTCGATGGGTCGTCACCCAACTGGCGTCGCGTTTTAATTCGAGTACGCGAACTTCCCAGACCCTGGCAACCCAGTCCAAGCGCAAGGCCTGCTAATAAGATTAGAAAACAGGCCAACTGACGGTGCTGAATCATCACACCATTAAATTGATGCACCGCCTAGCTCCTGTTCGGCCGTTGCGTTGATTGTAAAGATCGTTAGGGGGAAATAGCAAAGTTTCAAAAAAGAGTCAAGGCAAAAGGGTGTTTTGGCGGCGGTCGTGGCCGCCGGTGTTCCACCGGCGGCGCTAGTCTAGTTGCCGAACTTTGCTTTCTGTCAGCAAGAAGTTCGTGCCGCTTTCGAGAATTGCTTTTGTTTAGTTTTTTAGGAGCATTGATTCACCGTGTTAAGTCGAAGCAGGGCCCGT
>JBGSMY010000358.1:0-17010 GCA_041739975.1 Pirellulaceae bacterium | reverse complement strand
ATGGTGGACAAGAAGATGGTGGACAAGAAGATGGTGGACAAGAAGATGGTGGACAAGAAGATGGTGGACAAGAAGATGGTGGACAAGAAGATGGTGGACAAGAAGATGGTGGACAAGAAGATGGTGGAGCAGGGATATACTTTTCGACTTACTGCGGGCAGTCAGCTTAACAGAATTCTTCCTGTCAAAAAATCTTCCTGTCAAAAAATCTTCCTGTCAAAAAATCTTCCTGTCAAAAAATCTTCCTGTCAAAAAATCTTCTTGTCAACTTGTTAGATGAACGAGTCAAAGCGCTGGTGCTGGAGGCCATCGACAAAAAAGTAGTGGTCAGCGATCGCATGCAACAAGTTTAAACGGTTAAATGGTTAACCGGCACTGTCGATGGAGTTAATGTGACCAATGCATTAGGGGAAGATTCCCATGTCGTTGTAGCACAAGGCCACTTTGTCGATGGCGTCGATGAATGCGGCGGTTCGCAAATCGGCTTTGCCATCATAAGTCTTTTGGATTCCTCGCAATTCTTGATAAGTGGTACTCATGGTTTCTTCGAGTCCAGAATACACTAGATCTTTTTCGTCCGCTCCACGCGACAGGGCGCTGAGCACTTCTTCGGTAAATTTCCTGGAAGTGGCAGTTTCCACGGCTTCTAATAATCTTCGAAATGCATGTTCTTCAAATCGTTTTTCCATGCGCCCGAATCGGACATGCGACAGGTTCTTGAGCCATTCGAAATAAGAAACAGTAACACCACCTGCATTCAAAAATGTATCGGGGATCACCATTACGCCGCGCTTGAACAGTTGATCGCTGGCGCCTGAGGTGATGGGCCCGTTTGCCCCCTCGCCCACAATTTTCGCTTTGATACCCGCAACATTGTCTTCGTGAATCACATTCTCTAAGGCTGCGGGAACCAGGATGTCGCAAGGGTATTCCAATCCAGCTTCGCTGGTTGGAAGCGGTTGCGTATTGGGAGTTCCGCGAATCGAGCCGGTTTCTTTGCGATGTAAAATGACCGCCTCTAAATCAATACCTTTAGGGTTGCAAATTGCACCATCCCATTCGGCGATTGCAACCAAGATTGCTCCTCCATCGACCAAGAATTTGGCCGCATGGTATCCGACATTGCCTAAGCCTTGGACAACTACTTGTTTTCCAGCAATTCCGGGAGTAAGCCCGATGGCTTTCATATCTTCTTTGTTAGCACAGGCTTCTTTGATCCCATAAAAAATCCCTAAACCCGTCGCTTCAACGCGCCCGCGAATGCCACCAAAAGGAATGGGTTTTCCAGTAACGCAAGCGGCCGAGTCAACTTCGTTATGAATTAACGTTTGAAATGTATCGACGATCCAAGCCATTTCTCGGGCGCCGGTACCAAAATCGGGTGCTGGCACATCGACGCCAGGTCCGATGAAATTTTTTCGTACCAGTTCAAAGGTGTAACGTCGTGTGATCCGTTCCAATTCGGCATTAGAATATCGTTTCGGATCAATCTTAATGCCGCCCTTTGCGCCGCCAAACGGGACATTCACGATCGCACATTTGTAAGTCATCAAAGCCGCCAACGCTTGCACTTCATCTTCGTTGACGTCCAAGCTGTATCGAATTCCGCCTTTTGTCGGCATCTTATGGTGACTGTGTTCCGCGCGCCAAGCGTTAATGACTTCAATTCGACCGTCATCGCGGCGTAGCGGAAATGCCATTTTGTAAACCGAATTACAGGCCTTAATTTGCGAAAGCAGGGTGGGGTCGTGCTTGGTAAACGCGGCGGCGCGATCGAAGTTTTGATTGACTTGATCAAGAAAACTAATTGTCGACTGCAACATATAACCTCAAATGAAATCGGTAAAACGGTTGGTTATTAAGTCTATAAAATCAAATTTAGGATTTGGTAACTTACAGGGCCAAGGCAAATCATCTGGCATTCAATTCGTTAATTTGGTTGAAAATTCCGCAAAAGTGGTTTTGCGGCACCCTATTTGCCGTAGTGATTATCGGCCACGAGAGCCGGTTTTGACAATGACTGATTCGCAAAGTTGAGCAAAATTTAAAGAAGCCGACTATTTTCGCTGTTCCTTATTGGCGCTGAAATCGACCGCATGGACCAGAACACGGAATGGTTAAGCCGATAACTCAAATATTGCGGTCTAGGCAGAAGATTTGGTAAACTCAATTGACATGACAAAAACGTCGGAATCATTGCGAATTGTGTCCCCCATTTCGGCCTTTGGCTGGCTGATTGTGTTTACACTGCCCTTAGTGATTTGGGGTGCCGTTAAATCGCTTGATCGGTTTTCCAACGATATTCGGCAGTGGCTACCGAAAGGCTTTACTGAGGCCCAACAATACGAGTGGTTTACCAACTATTTTGGTGTCGACGAGATGATCGTTGTCAGTTGGGACGGCTGCCACCTTCACGACGAACGTCTGAAATCGCTGGCGGTGACCTTGCGTGGTCTCGAATTGACCGATCCGAACGCCTCTCAAAACAATGGCCCATTGGAATTTTCCGAAAAACCATTGTCCCCAGCCGAAACCACGGTTTTGCCTGCGGTCCACAACAAAGTATTTTCGCGAATCCTGATCACACCGGAAGTGATTCAGCAGATCATTGATTTGGGCGTACGGCCTGAGGTGGCGATTCAACGCGTTCAGGGAATCTTTCTGGGGCTTGATAAGAACCAGGGATGTTTGGTTGCGATTCCTACTCCGGAGTCGTCCAAGAACCGAACAAAGCTGGTGGAGTTGTTCGTGGCGCAAGCCCAACAGATCACTGGACTGCCTATGGAAAAAATTCATGTGGGCGGTCCCACCATCGACGGAGCGGCCATTGACTCGGAGAGCAAACGGTCTTTGAGGCAATTTGTTTGGGTGACGGCCATCGTCGTGCTGGGATTGACTTGGATTCGGAATCGCAGTTTGTTGTTGACTACGGTATTGATGTTGTTCGCTGGTTACAACGCTCTGCTCAGTTTGGCGGTCGTGTATTGGACCGGTGGCGTGATGAATTTAACGATGATCATGTTGCCCACGCTTGTATTTGTCCTAAGCGTCTCGACCGGCGTGCACATGATGAATTATTTCCTCAAGCGATACTATGATCCGACGACAAAGGATCCCGTACAACAATCGATTAGTGATGGTCGCTGGCCCGTCTTCCTTTCCGCGTTTACTACGGCTTTAGGGATGGTTTCACTGGCCACCAGCCAAATTATTCCCATTAAATGGTTTGGGTTTTATTCTGGCGTGGTATTGATGCTTGGCGTCCCAGTTATTTTGTATGGGTTGCCGTTTACCTTGGGATGGCTGATGCGAAATCGGTCTCGACATATTCTAGCGGTTCGAGATGATTCGGTGACGTCGCAGACCAATGACACATCGCCCTGGATCATTGGTTTGACCAGGTTGTTGGAGCGGGGACATGGATTTGTGGTCGTTGTCAGTTTTGCGGCCGTAATTGGTTTGGGTTGGGGAATTTCTTGGTTGCAAGCGTCAGTCAAGCTGCAAGATCGGTTTGCGGATTCGACAAAAATTATACAAGACTACGTATGGTTGGAAGATAAACTTGGCCCATTGGTGCCGATGGAAGTTGTGGTTCGAATTGACCGCGACCACCCACTTTCCGCCTGGGATCGCATGACGATGACCCAATCTGTGGAGCAAGCAATCCGTGCCAATCCTGTAATCAACGCTTCCTATTCCGCGGCGACATTTAGGCCAGCGACATTTACCGGCAGTGGTCCACGTGTTCATGTGGCCAACCGTGAGATTCGTAGTCGATGGGAGCAGAGCCAGGACCAATTGATAGCCGCACGTTTGGTTGCTCGAACCGAACGAGACGAATTGTGGCGGATCAGCCTGCGAATTAACGCCATGAATGAACTCGATTACGGGGTATTGTTAGACACGATTAAAACCACCGTGAGCGACCAGTTGAACTCGATTAATGACAAATTAGCCGAAATGGGTAATCCCAGCGTTTCCGCAGTGATTACTGGTAGCGTCCCTATGATTTACAAAGCGCAGCACCAAGTCATGTCCGACTTGGTCACAAGTTTTATCATGGCGTTTTTGATGATTTCGGTAGTGATGATGATTGTGACCCAAGGGTTTTGGGCGGGACTATTATCGATGCTCCCAAATGTTTTCCCACCGGTCACGGTATTTGGAGCGTTAGCTTGGTTGGACGTGCCGATTGAAATTGGCTCAGTCATGACTGCAAGCGTGGCGTTGGGCATTGCCGTCGATGACACAATCCATTTTTTGGCTTGGTATCGCCGTGGATTAGAAGGGGGGTTGCCTGTATTTGGGGCGGTACGTTATTCATTCCAGCACTGTGCCAAATCAATGGTTGATTCAACGTTGATTTGTGGCCTGGGAATGGCACCGTTTATGTTCAGCGTATTTATGCCGACGGTCAGATTCGCGCGGCTGATGGCAATCCTATTGCTGGTGGCCTTGATAGGTGATTTGATTTTATTGCCGGCCCTGTTGCTTGGTCCCTTGGGGGTGCCATTCTTGCTTCGCGGCAAAAAGGCCCCAAAAGGCTTGCAAGGTTCGAATCGCGACGCGATTAATTTGAGTGGCAAGGGCACTGGCCAAGCCCCGCCAATACCCTCGGGTCGCCAAAGTGTCGCTGACAAAGAAACAGAACAATCGTCGGGTAAAAACCCCCGATCCAATCCATCGAATCTGGTCGTGCCGCCAAAACATTGGAAAAAGCTGGGAAAATCCGATAAAGCCCGCAGATAAGAAGGTAAAAGCTTCTCCTTAGGCAAAAAATCCGGGTTGCTTGTAGAGTTGCATGCGGCCGGATTCCGAATACACTATCGAAATGCGCGCGAATTCGCTCCTCGAACCAAATCGTGAAGTTCGGGTGAAATTTTGGGTTGATGCGTCTGCGCTTAAAGGAACCGCCGGGACCGTCTCCTTTGGTTTCGCTCATTTGCGAACCAATCGCCGGTCCCAGTTTAAAACGAAAGCTAACCGTTAAATGTCGGACATTTTTGACAAGTGTGATGAATTTTGGACTCGCATGCAAAAGATTGCAGGCGAAGACATGTTGGCCCTGAGAAATACCTTTTTTCGACATTTTCCAATCAGCAATTCGCTGCCCCTGATTGAAATGAATGGTCGCCAAGTCCTCCAAGTTGCGACCAATGATTATTTAGGTTTGGCGCACCATCCTGAGGTAATTCAGGCGGCCACCGAAATTACCGCCAAACACGGCATTGGTTCCCCCTTAGGCGCCCGACCACTGACCGGTCACACAGAACTTCACGCCCAACTCGAAGAAGCAATTTCGCGATATCGCGGTACTGAATCGACACTGGTCTACAACCTCGGGTTGACAGCCATGTCCGGTACCATTGCCACCTTAGTTGGCCGAAAAGAACGTATTTTTGTCGACGCTTATGCCCATAGCTGCGTCCATGACGGCGCTCGGTTGTGCAAAGGCGAGGCGAGCTGGTTCGCTCATAACGACATGAACGACCTCGAAGAGCAGTTGAAACAGGTTCCGCTAGAAACGCCAAAAATGATTGCCGTCGACGGGGTTTACGGCATGACTGGCGACTTGGCCCCGCTGCCAAAGTTGGTCGAACTGAAAAAGAAATACAACGCCCGTTTGTTTGTGGATGATGCTCACGGTACAGGCGTTTTGGGCGAAAACGGTCGTGGTACCTGTGAGTTGTTCGGTGTCGAGCACGAAGTCGACATTCACGGTGGTACGTTTGCCAAGTCGTTCGGGACCTTTGGCGGTTATATCTGCGCTCCCGAACGGGTAATCCGATTTGTGCGACACGTTTCACCAGGATTCATGCTGACCAAAGCACTTCCGGCGGCCATTGTCGCTGCGACGATCAAATCATTAGAACTGATGCAAGCTCACCCCGAATGGCGTGAAAAACTGTGGCAAAATATCAATACGTTGCGAAACGGTTTGCGAAATGCCGGTTTTGAAATTGGCAATCCTCAAGGGGCCGTGACATCAATTTTCACCCGTGGTGTGACTGCCTTGCATGCAGTCAAAATGCTTGATGAAGAACACGATATTATCGTTAACCCGGTGATGTATCCGGCCGTGCCTTACGGGACCTCGATCATTCGCATGACCCCGACGGCCTGTCATACTACCGAACAAATGGATCGACTCGTTGATGCTTTGGTTGCCGTGTCGCGGAAAATCCCGCTACTCGAAGGCAACATGGCGGCAGCCTCCAAAATCATGGCGCATGAATCCGCTTAAAGCCGGGTTTTACGAGCGATCTCAAAAAGTCAATTATTGCACGCACCCGACCGCGCACTCGTCGATTGATCGCGGTCGGTGTCGACCCCGATATCCGAGCAAAAGGGATATCCGAGTAAAAGGCAGGGCAGCCATGCTGACCAAAGCCATGTTAGATCGAGCCTTGTTGTTTGAACATCGGGAGTTCGGCTGGATCGCCGAAGAAAATTTGCTGTCGATGGCAGCGCTCGCCCGGGCTGAACCGATGCGACGATACAAGAAATATCAAGTCTACGAGCGCTCGCTCTAACAGTTGACCGCTCACGAGAATCGGCCTACAAAGAACTCGCGCCGGGCGACAAAGCGACCGTTCTTAGTTTGGCCGACTTTTCATGTAAGCTTAACACATACCCTTAATTGCCATCATCTTCGAATCGAATATCCGGTCGCGGCGGCAATCCCGGTTCGACCTGTGGCTGGCCAAGATTAGGAGCTGCCTTGGGTTGAACAAAATCACCGCGTTCGATATCCAGTGAACTTAAATCGTCACCGGCAACCACATAGAACCAAGCGCCATAACGTTCGTTCAATTCTCGAATCAACGTATCAGCTTGTTTGACTTGTTCATCTCGCGCCTTGGTCTCGTCATTAAACTTGATTTGATCGAGTTCATAAGTCGCCTTGAGTTGCTCGTATTCCGCCAACGCTTGATCATAAGCCACAAAACTCGGATCGCGCGGCGTGTCTTGCGGTGGATTCTCCGATCCCGCTACCGCTTCCCCCGTGGCTTCACCTGTTTTTTCTTCCGCCGCTTTATCCTCCACCGCTTTATCGGTCGCCGCTTTATCCACGGGTGGAGTATAACCGGCCGGCTGTTCGGGTTTCTTAGGTTCAACCGGTTGAATTGGTTGTGGGCCCAAAAGGCTGGGGTCAGCCAGTACGCGAATCATAACATATCGGTTTTTAATCGCACCGCTTGGTGGATCGGGCACTTGCTCACCGGGCTCCGACGTCTTTTTTTCGTCGGGGGTTGGTGTTTCGCCTGCCGCAACCGTTTCACTGCCCCCGGCGGTTCCGATTTCAATTGCGGCTTCATCACCGGTCACCGGTTTGCCAAAGTTCAAATAAAATCGAATGCCTTGTTCCGTACCAAACGTCAACTCACCTTGCTCGGAAACCAGGATCAAGTCATCTTGATTTTTTGGATTGGGAGCGACATTAAATCCGTATTCACTTAATTCTTGTTGCATTTTGGTCAAAGCGAGTTCGAACGCTTCGGGGTTTTGCTCAAGTTCCGGAATGCGGTTAAGTTTTAAGTCAGCGGTGAGCAATTGTTGTTTTTCATAGCGATACTTGGGCCGGACGCCAGCGATTTTTAGTCCGGTCAGTGTATTGATGAAGTTGTTGACCTTGGATGCGTCCATCGTCTCGGATTCTGCGTTCAATCCGACCAAGTCCCATGGTGCAAAACCGTTCTCTCGGGAAAATTCAAGTGTCGTTCCGGGAACCATGGTCAGGCGAACTTGTTGTCCCAAAGGATCCAGCGCTTGTTCGCGTAATTCGTAGCGGTCGACGGCAAGTTGTTTGAGTTGTCGAGATTCAATGCCCAGCAATCGGTCATCGATCCAGTCGGTAAACTTGGTTGACAATTCGAGCTGGAGGCCTGCTTGATAGGTTTGGTTCTCGTCGGTCCGCCTCAAGTAATACCGCGTCTGCAACGCCTTGTCTTTGAAAGGATCTTCACTGCCGCGTTCAGAATTTGCTTCTAATTTTTTGCCGACGATTAAATCGACCAAGACATCGCCCGTTCGATCCTTTAAAACCAAACGTGTGCCCGCGGTTTCTGGATCGTTGGCCGCATCCGAGGTGGGGTCAACTACACCTAATCGTTCATGTTCACTGGGCAATCGACCAACGAGGGCCTCTCGCGTCAAACCGATTAAGGATGCAGCGGTGTTTGCCAATCGTTCCGCTGCTTCGGCGGGATAATTGTAATGGCTGGGAATAGTCCAAAGTCCATTGGATTTTTTTACGCTGAATTGTCGCTGTTTGCCAGACGCATCCAGTGCATAAACTTCCAGCGACTCGGCTTGATTGCCACCACTAAAATTCTCGAAAAACGGTTGGCCGACATTGGAGAAATCACTGATCTGAGGCGGTTGATTTGCCCAAAAAGTCAGCACCGCCAAAGCCAGCATCAAGCCAGCGACCAATACAAATCCGGTAGTCTTCGCTGATTCATTCATGGTTTTAGGTCACTTAATTACACGGGTCGAATTCGAGACTTGCCACAAAAATTCAAACAATGATTTAATGAACTTTGCGGTCCGGTCGAATCATTCGGTTTTCATTCATCTTGCGGATAGTCAACACGGAAATCCCTAGCAGAACTGCTGGCAGCGGCGCCAGGAAAATCGCCAAGTAACGAATGCTCGATTCGAGCGACGAAATTTGACGTTGTTCAATAGCCTTTGCGGCGTCGATTTCGCGTTTTAGCTCTTTACTCAATTTTTCTTGTTGACGATCAAAACGGGCTTGAGCATCACTTGCTTCTTGAGATGATTGTTGTAGTTTTTGTAAAAAGCTCAGCGATTCGTCTTCTTGGATCTTGGCCGTGGCTTCATTGAGTTTCTTTTGTTCTTCTTCTAATTGTTGTTTAATTCGCGTTTCAATTGCGGCCTGTTTCTTAGCACGATCCTGGCGGAAGGCATCAATACGTTGTTCGACGGAGGTCAACGTCCGCGGCTTGGGGCGGCGATTTCGAAGTTGCGCAAAGCCGGTCTCACCGGCTAAATTTTCGATGGCGTTTTGCAAAAACTTCAAATTGTCGAGTGGTTGACCTATCGCGGTTTGTTGCTCTACATAAAGGTCGCTCACGAAGTCTAAATCGGCGACGACAATCACATTGATCCCCGAAGGACCCGCTGGCGATTCGGCATCTGGTTTTGGCGCAGTGGCCTTGGTGCGAATATGCGCCGCAACGATGTGCTCAGCGTCGTCGAGCATATGGGCCGGGTCGGGACGAACGACAATCAAATCTTCCATGGTAATCTGACTGCGGGCGGCAACATCTTCAACTTCGGTTCGCCGTGTGGTGGGGTTGACCCGTCGTTGAGCCTGTTTCGGAGTAAAGGTGATCTGCTCCCATGGGATCACCCCGGACTGCTTACCCAATGAAATCAGGGGAATAAATTCCAATTGTTTGATCGCTTCGTCGTCCGCCTTTTCCATGGGCTTAATCGAGCCCGGATAGAAAAACAGCATCTCGTTGAGACCTTGGACAATTGGGCTTGTT
This sequence comes from Pirellulaceae bacterium, assembly GCA_041739975.1. GTDB lineage: Bacteria > Planctomycetota > Planctomycetia > Pirellulales > Pirellulaceae > BJ22. The sequence continues at coordinate 7,492 of JBGSMY010000358.1, read as the reverse complement.
TCCGAAAACAATTTGTCGCGACCGGCCGATTTGACGAAGTTCAGCGCGACCTCTAGCGGACCATAATATTGAGGCCAACCGTTGCCTAAATAATCAGGCCATTTTCCTGGAAAGTCCGGGTGGGGATTCATTTGATTCCAAGCGACTTGGCCGTGGTCCCATGATACTCCGATCGCTTGCATAACTCGCGCTGCTGACCCTTCGTCGGCTTTGGGTTCAAAAGTACTGGCCAATACTTGTGAGTAGGGGTTCTGTGCCGTAACTCTGGGCATTTTGGGCGCGTTGAGAACCGCCACATTGGTGGGATGTTGATACGTCCAGTAAAAGGGCAGGGGGTCGGCCAGCAGGATCACTGGATGGCCCGCTCGGATGTACGCGACAAGTGCGTCGGCAGCAGTGGAGTTAAGACTTGATGGATCAGGCACCAGCAGTACACCGGGGGCTGCCTTTGCCGGTTTGGTATCGACCGGTTTATTTTCAGCGGCTGCCGCCGCAGCCAACGCCGGGTCCGGTCCGACAAACAGGGCCAAATCGTCTTGGCGAATATGGGTCACTTTAAATGTCGATTCCAAATTCTTCAGCGAATTAGCGTAAGCCCACGGAATACGGCGACCGTCAATTTCTGGTCCGCCAAAAAACGTATCCGTTTCAAGTATCCCTAAACTGATTTGGCCTTTTTTGTCTGTTGTCGCAGCGATGCCGCGAGCCAGTTCGTATTCGAGAGCTGTTTGATTATCGATTTGATCCAGAGTCACATCGCCGGCGGCACTTGAAATATGGGCGCCGAGCACGACGTTTTGCTCGATGGTACGACCACCCACTTCCGAACGATCGACTTTTGGTTCGATTCCCATTCGTTGAGCCTCAAGCTCTTCTTCGCTATTGGGTACAACATCGACAATTTGCACTTCAACAAAATTAGAACCCGAACTATCGAGCTGACGCAGCATTCCCAAAAACTGTTTGCGAACATTCGTGAAATCACGAGGCACGTCATTACTGACAAAGGCTTGTACGGTAATCGGTTGCTTCAGTTCCTTGGCACGTTCTAGAACGGTCAAGGTGGTCGGCGAAAGAGAGAATAATTTTTCTTGAGTCAAATCAATTTTGCCAAATCGATGGCTTGCTACGCTGGAAAGAACATAGTTGGCGGACAACAAGATCAAAGCCAAACAAACAATGCGAATCACAAATTGTCCGGCCAAACTAATTTGCTGACCCCGACTCCAATGCCGCCGCGTGATCACCACTAAATTCAGATACAAAAAGAAAGCGATCACGGAAACGAAATAAAAGACTTGCGACCAGGTTATCAGGCCATTGGAAAAATCATAGAGATTCCATTGAAACCCGAGGCGTTCCCAGGCGACAAAGCCGCGAAAGTACCCCCCGAGCACAACAAAGGGGGCGCACATTAAAGCCCCCAATACGAACGCTACGGTTGGACTGTCCGTCAACGAAGAGGCAAACATCCCGACGGCAATTAAAGCCAAGCCCGCCAACCAATAGCCGACATAGGTCGAAAAAACCACTCCCCAATCCGGTTGGCCCAGAGACTGCAAAGCAATCAATTGTGTCGTGGAAAAAAGCAAGGCCACGGAGTAGACGGCGGCAACCGCAAAATATTTTCCCAGCAAAATCTCAAGGTCCGACGCCGGTAAGGTAAACAAAATCGCATCCGTGCCTTGGCGTCGTTCTTCGGCCCAGGCCGCCATCGAAATAGCGGGCGCTAAGAACAACAATAACATCGGAAAATATTCAGTGAGTTGGTCCAGATTTGCCAAATTGCGCGCAAAGAACAATGGCGAAAAGGTCAAAACGGCCGAGGCAAATACAAAGGCCACAATGATTAAATAACCCAGCACCCCGGAAAAGTATTGTTTGACATTGCGCCAAAAAATGGCAGAAATAACATGTCCACGAATCATAGTTCTTACTCGTTCCCTAGTACCACGTTACAGCAATGTGATCATTCACCCATTCAATCCAATGTTCGGCGGCAATCAATCCGACTGGGGCCGGAGTCATGCTCTTTTTATTAACCGATAAAGATCGAAGCTATTTAAGAAGCGCGAGAAAAACCGGTCAAATGATGGAATTTAGATTCCATCGCTTCGCGTGTCCCCAACTCCGTTGTGGTTCCATCAAATACCAAACGGCCTTGGTCGATCAAAATCACGCGGTCGCAAAGATATTCGACTTCTTGCAAGATATGAGTCGACAACAACACGGTCTTGGTCGCGCCTAAATCTTTGATCAGGTTGCGGATTCCGACCAGTTGATTGGGGTCCAATCCGCTGGTCGGTTCATCCAAGATCAATACATCAGGATCGTGTACCAAAGCTTGAGCCATGCCGACCCGTTGGCGAAACCCGCGAGAAAGCTTTCCGATCGGTTTCATCCAGACCTCTTTGAGGTCACATTTATCAGCGACAAATTCCATGCGATCGCGCCGCTGTTGGGGGGCTAGGCCCCGCACTTTGGCAATATATTGAATCGCGCTGCTAGGGGTCATCTCATTATAGAGTGGCCCGTTTTCAGGCAAGTAGCCAATCCGTTCACTGGCCTGGATCCGCCGCGACTCCATTGGAATCCCGCCAATCCAGACTTGCCCACGCGTCGGGGCCAAAAACCCCGTGAGCAATTTCATGGTGGTCGACTTGCCAGCCCCATTGGGGCCGAGAAACGCACAAACTTGCTTTCGCGGCACTTCAAATGAAACGTTATTGACCGCTGCAAAGGGACCGTAGAATTTGCACAGTCCCTCCGTCTTGATCATGATCTCCGACATGTTGTTTTGTTTCCGTACAACTCAGAAAACCTAGTAAAAAGGCGACTGAAACGCACCCAACATTATGCGCGAATGAAGTTTTCAGGAAAAGTGGAGGCTCTACCTCTACTTTTTGATTTGCAGCAATTCGACTTCAAAAATAAGCACTTGATTAGGGCCAATTGCTTCCGAAGCGTTCATTCCATAAGCCAAATGTGCAGGAATCGTAACTTCCCATTTGTCGCCCACTTTCATGTTTTGCATGGCCTCGGCGAGTCCTTTGACAAATATGGAGACAGGATAAGTCGCTGGTTCATTGCGTTTGATGGACGAATCAAACTCGACGCCCTGAATTGTACGGCCAGCGTAATGAATTTCGACAGTGTCCTCCGCTTTCGGGGATGCTCCGGAACCTTGCTTCAGTACTTTAAACTGAACGCCGCTAGGGAGCGTTTGAACGCCTTCTTTAATCCGATTGGCCTCTAAGTACTTTTCTCCGGCTAACTGATTTTCTTCTGCAGCCGCTTTCAACTCCGCTTGAAATCGTTCCATCATTTTTTGCTCAAATGCAGTCATGACGGCTCCGATTTCTTCGTCTGACATGCCGATTTCTTTGTTCGCACTGGCGGAACGCATGCCGGCAATAACGGATTCCAAAATGACGTCGACTTTGTTCGATTGCATACTGCGCACAAAATTATAGCCAATGATGTAACAGGCCTTTTCTTCCATCGTTTTCGGTGTGCCCGGTTCGTCTTGGTTTGCATTTTGTGAGGCTACATTTGTTGCCCCCTTAACTCCTTGCGCCGAACCCGAATTTGCTGCGCCTGAAGTTGACCCCGGTTGGGCATGGACGGTCGATAACCCCACGGCAATCAGGCCCAACGCTAAACCACAATTTGCTAACCAACCTTGAACCTTCATCGTGAATCCCATCTGAAAAGTAATTCAAAATATTTCTTGTAAGTCTTGGTTGTACAAAATCCGAGTAAAACAAGCAATCTCTGGGCGACGAACGGTTAAAAGTTAGGCGTTTACGACGGACGAAGTCGCCATGTCGAGAAGTACTTAACTATTGCGTTAAGGCATAGAGCGCAAACGTAGCTAGCCAATGTTCACCTTCATAATGCCCGCTAAACACATAGCCCATGCCAACGTCTAAATGGGCTTGAGCGCTGGCTAATAACGCCGCACGTCGCCAATCGGATGCGGGTAGTCCGTTAGCAATCCCTTGCAAACACCAAGCGCGATTGAGATCGAGGCCGGCCAGATGAACAAGTTTTCCGTCCGTGACATCGCTCACCACAACTGGTGTTACAAAAGTAACCTGTTCGGGCTTTGACCATTGGCCCAAAAAGTTATCGAGCCAAGTTGAATACGCATCAGGGGGCAAGACACGTCGCATAAAATCCGCCTCGTTCAGCCCAGAGGAAAAAAAGTCATGTCCCGATGGTTCGTAATGAAACGGATAAAGGCGGTCCTTAGTATAAAAATCTTTGCCTCGTTGGACGACTAAATCGGCCAAAGTTTGATTGTCGACGCCCCGGGCGTAATCCAGAATTTGTCCCAGGGCAAATCCAGTGTCCGGGTGCTCGCCAGTGCGAATCGGATACGTGAGCAATGGCAAATAAGCTTCGATGCGACGCACCAACACTTCTTCCAATGGGCGACAGTTTGCCCGCCACAATTGCATCTCCGCATCCGTCGATTGATGGAGTTCCAGGACCAGTCGCAAGTACCAAGCCCAACCATACATGCGTTCGAAGGACTTGTGCGTATCATCAGCAAAAAAAGCGGCTTCTTTGGCAAGATTCTCAATCGTTAGATGAGTTGCCAATTGCTGACGAATCTCCGCTGCATTGCTCACTTGTGGATGCTGCCGCAAGATCCTCACCAACAGCCAATGGCCATGCACGGCGCTGTGCCAGTCAAAACAGCCGTAAAAAGCGGGAAACATTTGGCGGGGCCGCTGCACGGATTGCTCGTCAGCCATTACCGTCGAAGGCTTGTTGGGAAACTCGCGATCGAGTCCTGCTAAAGCCAATTTGGCAAGTGCAGCAGCCTGTTCATCGGTTAATCGCTCGCCCAGTCGCAGTGTGGATGTCGGCTGAGGTCTTTGCGAGGTCACTTCTTGTGCCGGCAAACCTGGTTCTAACATCAGGCTGATCCCCAACACACAAATCAAGAGGTCTTTTGCCAATCCCATGGTGGTCGCCCAACAATCAATTGCGAAGGACATCGCTGTCCTTCACTCAGGGCAGCACCTATCCTTCTAGAATTTTTTCCAAAGTTGAAATTTGATGCCGGATACCTTCAAGGTCCGGGTGAATGACAATCGCCAACCGAAACGATTCCAAGGCAGCACTGACATTGTCTTGTTCCAGCCGACAATTGGCTGCCCCAATGGCTGCTTGAAAATGAAATCGATTCAAATACAAACACTCACAAAAATCAAAATTAGCTTCGTCGTAACGCCCTAACGCAAAATAAGAGACTCCACGTTGATAGCGAACTTCCGCGATTGAATCGCCAGAGGCCGCAATCAATTCATTAGCCAAGTTGAATGCTTCATCATGCCGATGACGCAAATTCAATCGGGCCAATCGCTGGGTCTGGGTCTGTTCAGTCAAAGTGCCTTGGCGAAAGCTGATTTGTCGCAAACCGTGATCGGACAAAACTCGCACGCCGCGATCGCGATCATGAAGCCCCTGGCCAAACAACTCTACTTGCGAAAAATCTCCCAAACATCCTAGACTCAAAAAAGCAGCCCGGCGAGAGAGGGGGCGACCAGCAAATGCCAACCGTTCTAAAGTGCCGATACAATAATAACGAGTGACGCGATCCAAAAAACGAGCCGAATTCTCATCGCGGAGGTATTGCTGGTAGAATTGGTCCAGCAGCGGTGGTTGCTCGTGATTGCTCATAACCATTGAGAATTTGTGACTGGTTCGCGTTCAATTTTTGCGGGATTGCCGGATTAGAGGTCGCCAGGTTTCCTAACAAAAAATCGCCCTGAATATTCCCCGGGTTTGTTGGGCGACAATTCTGAGTTTAATTGGCTTGGGCCGGCGACTCAACGTGTTCTTGAACCAAATCTTGGGCCGTATCGGCGTTTTACGCCCTGTTTTTAGGGTAAACTGTAATTTGTGACGTTTATGACGATTGGGCTGTGAAATGAATCGCCTGTCAAAAGTTTTCATGCTTTGCACTTTCAATTTCAGCTTGGCAATCTGTTCCTCGTGTTGGGCTCAACCGGCCACCAATGACGGAAGTTTGGGGCCTACGGCTTGGCTCCGGGGCCGAGCTTTTCAATTGGCGGCCCGCGAACAAACTCTATCCATCGATTGGTTGCAAGCACCTCTGCGCGATCATCTAAGGCCATTGGCCGCTTTGCGAAAAACATCGATTTTTGTCGATCGCCGCATCGATCCGCAACTTCCAATTACGCTGAGTCTCAACCAATCGACACTCGAACAAATCTTATGGCGAATCGCCGATGAACATTCTTGGGGTGTGGCCGAACTAGAAAACGGCTATTACCTGGGGCCTATAGACAAGTCCCTCCAGTTGACCCACCTGATCGCAGGCAATTCGGAATTGGAATCGGCACTTGCCACCCATCCGACCGTTGCTCAAAAATTGCGGCGGGAAATGAATGTGTTTAGCGAAGATGTCGTGGAGCCGCGTACATTGATCGGCCAGCTGATCTCCACAGCAGGAATTGAAATTGCTAATCTTGAAGCCATCCCGCATGACGTTTGGGCGCCTCTGGATTTGCCGAGGTCATCGCTCCAACAGCATCTGCTATTATTGCTGGTTGGTTTCGATTTGACGATTTCCGTTCGTGATGACGGAGTCTTGGAACTGATAGCCATCGACATTCAACCGCCGTTTACTCGAAAAATCACTGGGCTCAAAAAAGCTGAAGACTGGTCGGAGCGCCTCAAGTCACAAGCGCCCCAGCTCGAAGTGATTGCCAAAGACGATTCGATGACAATTACGGGCGGTGCCGATGATTTGATTTTGGCGAGCAAAGCGATCGCCACCTTACATCGCCCCCCCCAGCGTGCTGCCGCCCCGGCTCAGATTCGTTACACACTGGAAACTAAAGCACAACGCGGCCAGATCGTCGCTTCGGTCGCCAAACAGCTTTCGGTCCAGTGGACTTATCCTTCCGAATTCCGACGCCAAATGGAGGAAACGGTAGAACTCAACGTACGCGAAGTGGAGTTGGCGGAACTGATGGAGAAAACGCTGTCAGGAACTGGCCTGGGCTACAAATTAACGGACGGTAAGTTGGAAATTATTGTAGTGCAGCTACCTTAACCGCTGTCGTATTCGGTGGTGCCTGTATGTGGTCACCACCGTATTCGGTGGTGCGTGTCCGTGGCCACCACCGTATTCGGTGGTGTCTGTATGTGGTCACCCCGTATTCGGTGGTGAGCCATCGTACCTCGCTGTATTCCGAGGTCGTGCAGCTTATGAGAAGCGTTTTTGATTAGTTTTTTTGAGGTGCAACGCCTCAACTTGTTAAGTCGAAGCGGGGCTTGTGCGGAAACCCGCTCGTGGGTGCCGGTGAAACACCGGCAGCCACGCCTGCCGGCGAAACACCGGCAACCACGCCTGCCGGTGAAACACCGGCAGCCACGCCTGCCGGCGAAACACTGGCAGCCACGCCTGTCGGTGAAACACCGGCACCCACGCCTGTCGGCGAAACACTGG
>JBGSMY010000357.1:0-3239 GCA_041739975.1 Pirellulaceae bacterium | reverse complement strand
TTGGTGGCAAACCGATGCTCCAAAACTAGTGACCATGGGTTACCTAACCTCAGCAGAGTGTGATGCCTTGTTGCAAACAGTCAATGAGATTGAATTGGATCAAACGAAGTTCATTCAGTGCCCAATTGTTTACGAATTCGTATTTCAATTGCCGAATTAACCTGTGAATCGTTTTATCCAATAAACGACGTCCGCTGACGGCGGGCTTCGTACATCATGACAGCGGCCGCTACGGAAATATTGAGGCTGTCGGCGATTCCCATCATTGGCAACCGGATGGCGCGATGAGCCGTTTGATACCAGGCCTCTGATATCCCGGTCGCCTCAGTGCCAAACACAATCGCACAACGATGTGTAAAGTCAACCGATGAATAATTGACGCTGCCCGCCAAGCTTGCCAATAAGATTTCATAATCGCGAGACTTTAGCCAATCGATGACCTCAGAGCTTGACGCTTCGGCCAATGAAAGATGCATCACTGTGCCCATACTAGCGCGAATGGAATTGGGGTGAAAAAAATCCGTTTGGGGATTAGCGTGGATGACTCCGTGGATTCCCGCACCATCGGCACTGCGCAAGACGGCTCCTAGATTCCCCGGTTTTTCGATGCCCTCGACCACCAGAATCAGCGGTTGCTGGTCTTGTTTTACTGAGTCCATCGCGCGAGGAGAAAAACGATCAAGTGTGGTTGTAGGCCGGTCGGCTACCGCCACGATACCCTCATGCCGATCGCCAAACTCAAGTCGTTCAAACAATTCAGGTGGGACCTCAAACACGGATAGCGACGAATCGGAAAACTTGTCCGACATATTTGTAAACACCTGATCCGACAGCCAACTTCGACAAATCCAAAGTTCTGAAACTTGCCAAGAACTCGCCAACGCGCGTTCGACCTCTCTTTGTCCAAAAATAATAAAACGATTTTGACTGCGTCGCCCCCGATTGGACTGGAGCTTTAGCACTTGTTTATATCGTGGATTTTGGGTGCTGGTGATTTGTGAGATCATGGCTGTTGGTTTGGAGTATTGCGTTCCGTGGATTGATCGTCTGGATTAGTACCGACCGTTGGTGGGAAAGCTCGGTTCATGAATAGCCGCAGGGCATGCCAATAGTCGTCCGGCAACGCTTGCAAATGGTGCCCGCCGGGCATGCTATAAAACTCTTTGATCAGCGCAGGACTGGCGTCATACAAACGACGGCCCTGAGACCAAGCAATGATGTCATCATCGACAAAGTGTGAAACAAAGGTCGGCATCGTACAATTAGGGATTCGAGCCATTGAGTCATATCGATTTCGCATTAACCAATAAACCGGAATCCATGGGTATCGGTTTGCCGCAGCGTTTGTGATTTGATCGAAAGTTCGATCCAATATTAAAGCTTGGCACGGCTGCTCAGCGGCAACGGCAATCGCAACGCCTCCGCCCAATGAACTTCCGTAATAGACGATTTCCGCTGGAGTGATTTGCAATCGCTGACACAACCAATTGCGAGCGGCGGTTGCATCGGCGATCACGCCAAGTTCGTTGGGCGTGCCTTTACTTAACCCAAATCCGCGATAATCAAAGACAAATACATTTGCCTCTAGCTCCCTGGATAGTCTTTTCGCCCAATTGCGGCTGACCGTTGCGACATTCTCCGCGTTACCATGGCACACTAAAATATGAAATCGAGGCTGGGAATGGGGCATAAACCAACCATTGAGCTTATTTCCATCTGGAGATTCAAACCAAACTTCTTCGAATGCAAAATCGGCTGACGACCAATCGGCCTCAGAATAGGGTTTGCCTGGATACACCAATCTCGTTTCACTGGCGACGAGAAAGACAATCACAGCCAGATACGCGATTGCGACAATCGCGCATAGGCGGATCACTCCGCGGCTCACGCGTTTCATCATTGGAGAAAATATTGAAATTTTCGTGGCACCAGAATTATTCATAGAAAGTCGATTATTGCCTCGCGTTACTCAGTTTGACCAGTGGTCGCCTCCACCGATCACAACCCGACTCGCCAGCACTCCCGGCTTGGGTTAAGATCGATTTGTAAATACTTAGGTTCATAAAGGGAATCAACCTCGATTATCATGCGCGCGTATATCCTTTGCAAACATGCCGATCATTTTAGTCTCTATACCAGTTGGTGGGATCAACTGCCAATCGCGTACGAGATCATTGGTGAAAGTGTTAATTCTTGGGAGCCGCCGGACGATGCGGCCATTGTTATTTCTCACCGGCATTACCGTTGGGATGAAGTCCATACACTGAGGCGTATTTACGAATTAAACCGCGTTCCAGTGCTGATTTTAGCCGATGGCATTTTGGAATATCGGAATCTCTTTGACCATCCCGATTTAGCAGACGGCTGCATCTTTCAGCCTGCTTTTGGACACAAACTGGCTTGTCTCGGCCGCGGCCAAATCCGCGTGCTCGAATCCTGGGGCAATGTGGGCAAATGTGAATCGGTCGGACTGCCGCGGCTGGACCCATTTCTCGGTCAGACTCCAAGTCCAATCCATAAACAGGGCCCGTTTCGATTGCTGATTGCCACTGCAACCACGCCGGCATTTACTACGCCGCAACGCTCCATGGTCCTCGAAGCTCTCGGTCAACTAAAAGGAAAACTTGAGCATAATCCCTGGGTGAACGGGCGTCGACTCGAGGTCAACTGGCGACTGACCGACAATCTCGACTTTGAGCTCAATATCCCGCAACCGGAAACGCGTGGGCCGCGGCCCACCATGTCGGCTGCTATCGACGCCGCCGATGCGGTCCTGACCACACCATCGACAATCTATTTAGAAGCAGCTCTCAAGAAACGTCCGACCGCACTTTTAGATTTCCATAATGTGCCACACTATGTCCCCTCGGCCTGGATGATCAATGCACCTAAACATACCAATCAAACGCTTTCGGAGCTGGCTAATCCTCCCGGGCCAAAAATGCTGTACCAAGAAATGGTACTAGCCGATCAATTGGAATGCCAATCACCGGCTGCCCCTCGCATGATTGAGCTAATCATGCAAATGGTGGAAATTGGCCAAAAATGTCGTGCCGCTCAGCAACCTCTGACTTTGCCAGCTCGAATCCTTGCCGATCCGTTGCACGGATTTACGAGTGTCTCCGAACAATTTGAATTGCGACAACTTTATCCCAACAACGAAGTTTTTCAGCGCGGCGAAATCGCTAAAGACCAAGTCGAATTAAATCTCGCAAATCAACGATTGGCCGAAACACTGC
>JBGSMY010000346.1:0-5166 GCA_041739975.1 Pirellulaceae bacterium | reverse complement strand
AAACGCAAACGACCGGCCGCACTCGATTTGGCTCGTTGGAATATGGTGTGTTGACTCACCATGAGGCCAACCCTTGGACCAGGATGGTGTACGCTGGACCCAATCAACCGATTGCTCCCCAGTGTGACCCCTATCGGATGTACGAACGAATGCACGGCGATGTGGCTCAACGCGAGCGATTGCAGCGCGTGCTGGACCTAGTCAAACAAGACTATTCGCGTGTCGAGGGCAACGCGCCCCAGCAAGCTCAAAAATTGCTGCGCGCTCATCGCGAATACGTCGATGGCATGCAACAAGACATTGCCAGTGCCTTGCAATCGTCCGGTACTCAGGTTCCAATACAACTACCGGCCAACGTGCCACTGGTTCATGAGCGAATGCCAGATATTTCGCGAATGCAACTTGACCTGTTGGTAAATGGTTTTGTCAATGATTTAAATCGGGTGGCGACCTTGCAGTTTTCGCAATCGGTCGGCGATATCCGGATGGGTTGGTTAGATGTTCCTGAGGGGCATCACCAATTGTCCCACGAGCCAGATAAAAATCAGGACGCCCAAGACAAACTCCGCCGCATCAATACGTGGTACGCCGAACAGTTGGCTTATTTGGCAAATCAACTGGCCCAAACCAAAGAACCAGGTACGGAGCGGTCGCTTTTAGATAACACGCTTATTGTCTGGACCAATGAGCTCGGGCACGGTAATTCGCATACCTTGGCCAATCTACCGATGGTATTGGTAGGCGGTGGCTTTGGTTTTGAGATGGGGCGATACACCGCCGTGGATCGAGTTTCAACAACCCGATTGTGGTTGGCGATCGCGCACGCGATGGGTCACGAGATCGATAGTTTTGGACTGGCCGAATTGTGTAAAGACGGCCCTGTGGTCTTATAGCCGTTCCATCACCAAAACGGTTCCATCACCATAACGGTTCCATCACCAAAGGGATTCCGCCATTGTGAAGTCTGACGTCATGGTTTTGGTAAATTGCCGGACGAAGTAACCATACGACAAGATTGAAACTCTATTGGCTTGGACGCGGCTGCCCGAACAGTCCGCCCAAACAGGAGGCCCGCTACAAAAAAAGCTGCCGAACTTTTTAGCTCGGCAGCTTGAGAATATGATGTTGACTCGAAAACGATTATCGTTTGGAGAACTGAACGCCACGGCGTGCACCACGTAGCCCGTACTTTTTGCGTTCCTTCATTCGTGAGTCGCGAGTCAGGTAGCCTTTGTCGCGAAGAGGTGGAAATAGCTCAGAGTCATAACCTACTAAAGCGCGAGCTAAGCCCATTTTACAGGCGCCACTTTGTCCGGTTGGACCGCCGCCCGAGACGGTGATGTCGACATCAACCGCTTCGCGTCGACCGACTAGGTCCAACGTCCCAAGAATCGCATTTTGATCGGTGACGTTGGGGAAGTAATTGTCCAAGGGGCGGTGATTGACAGTGACTTTTCCCGAACCAGCTTGGACTCGCACACGGGCAACCGACGTTTTGCGACGTCCGGTGCCGATCGTTTGTCCCGTAAATTGATCTTTCTTGGTTGTTACCATGAATTCCTCTATGACCTTCCCTCTTTGACCTACGTTGAGCGATTATCTTCAAAGCGATTGAGTTTAGCTGAGCAATATTCAGCGGACTAATAATTCAGCGGACTAAAATTTTGTTCCGACTAAGCGGTTTGGTTTCGAGTCAAAACACGCGGCTGCGGATTCTGAGCTTGATGCGGATGTTCGCCACCGCGATACATCTTGAGCTTGTCCAACATCTTCACCCCTAATTTGGATTTGGGCAACATCCGGCGGACTGCTTCGCGCAGTACAAGTTCCGGAGCACGCTCCAATCGCTGGGCCGCCGATTCAGTTCGCAGTCCTGTATAGCCTGTAAACCAGGTATATTGCTTCTTCTCAGCTTTTGCGCCTGTGAAGCGAATTTTTTCCACATTTATAACAACGACAAAATCGCCGGTATCAAGATGCGGGGTATAGGTGGGTCGATGTTTGCCCATGAGGATCATTGCGATCTCTGACGCCATCCGTCCTATGATTGCGTCTTGGCCATCGACCAACCACCAATTTTGATTGATATCGCTGGCTTTTGCGACAAATGACTTGGTGCCGGCCACGATTCCTGTTACTCCTAAGTTATCTACTAATTTTGTAATGATTTGGATTCAAACCGCACAATTTACAGCTTTTCTACGTACTCGGCAAGGGTTAGGGGCCAAGAAATTGCGATTTCAACCATAGATTGTCGGCCGAACCACCCAGCCGATATGCGGAATCATACGAAAAATCGGCATCTTCTCACCGATTGAGCGAAGATTGTCGGAAAAGTCTTCGTTATCGGTAAGGTTTATTTTCTCGCAAGTCGAAAAAATCGACATCTCTTGCCACTACGGCCAGAGTTACGTCTCCCAGGCGCGATGCCCGGAGCCAAGTTTATGGCTCACGAGCCGCAGATTTTGCGCCCGACAATGTCCCAGTTGATATTCGAGATTGGCTGTTGCCATGCCGTCCAAAGAGAATTATCAAAAACCATCGTCGTCGCCGCAGTCCTTTCGGATTTGGCGAGACGAAGCGGCACCCGTAGACCCCGCATCATCGGTTCCATCGCTGCTGCGCAACCTGCAGTCGCAATTTCAGGAAACTACGGGTTGGATCGTCGATCAAGATTGGTCATCAAATTCCGCCCGGCCACAAAACGCAATGCCGACTAGTGCGCCGAGTAAGTTAGTTCCAACTCAAGTTAACGGCTCCTGGTTAAACCAGGCCAACCAATCCGTCCGCAACAACTTGAAAAATGGAACGTTGTTTATTTCTGATTTGTCGGCCGCTTGGCCGCCCGGCAAGCCAGCCGTTCACCGGCAAAAATGCGAAGGCCTATTAGCGGCAATTGATGACCTGTGGCAAGCTTACCATCAGCAAACTCAACTGCTCCAAGCGGCTCATTTTGAACTGGGCAGTCAATGTGTCGTGGGGTTACATCGCGATAGCCTCGATCGCTTGACCCAATTTCTTAATCAATTGATCACCGTAGCGGCTCAACAAACCGGTTATGACGCAGCGGCAGCATTTGTGATCGACGACCATCAACAACGGTTAATTCAGCGAATTGGTGTTGGAAATCTATTTCGCCAAACCTTGGGTAGCTCGCGGTTGATCAGTGACAGTCGAGCCGATCAACAGGCATTGCTGGGCTCGCTCGTTGTCATGGGATCCGTTTCCGCGACCGCCCAGTGGGGATGTCCCGTCGCCGCCCGCTCGGCCGTTTGTTTGCCCGTGTCTTCGATGTCACAATTGTTGGGAACGTTGTGGTTAGTCTCGTCGACTCAACGCCTTGAACCGTCCTCGGAACAAACCAATTTGCTGGAATTGGTTGCTGGCCGAATCGCATCGGAATGGGAACGTCTGGCTTTAGCTCAACACATCCTCCGCCACCGAGGCAACGGAAACTCAACCGTTTGGCAGGATGCCGATTGGCCGCTGTTAGCGGACCCCACGTTAACGGGTGATTTACCAATCACCAGCAGCAAAACATCGGTTGACCCCCTACCAAACAAGCTTCCAGAACCGGGAAAAATAGCGGTTTCAAATCCAGAGAAAATTGTGGGCCGCCTGCTCGGTGATTGGGCCGAAGCAATAAATCAACCGTTCGAGGCGACAAAGCACCCCAACATCAGCCACACTCAAAATCGGCAACTGCAACCCCAACCTCCCTTCGAAAGTTGGAATCTGCGCGGCGATTGGCATCTCGGAACCCGACGTACAAACACGTTGCCACAACTGGAATATTCACATTTGAGCCAGTGGAACGTTTCTCGTCGCGATACCCTGCTAACCTGGTGCCTCGGCGCCAATCAAGAACATGAAATCATAGATACCGATTGGTGGCAGGAAATTTTTCATACTGCAGCCTGCTTTGCTGCGAGTCCAACAGAAATTCTCAATGCAGTTTCAGAACGATATCGGCGGCTGGATTCCGGCAAACCGGGATTGCACATTGCCGTCGCCGAATTCGATCCAGTGACGGGTGAGTTTGACACCGCAACGACCGGGCGGATGTCAACAATCGTTGTTGGCGGCTCAAGTGGCAACCACAAAGGGAAAACAAAATCCCTTCGTCGGACTGACATGAGCCATGGTTTATTGCGTTGTGGCCAAGCGTTAGAATTTTCGATAACGCGATCGCGACGACGAAATGCCAAACAATTGAGACTGCTGCAGATAAAACGTCTAAACAACTGAATTTAACGGCTGGGTAATCTCTGCCGGTAACAATTAAAAAGACTCTGACTATTTTTCCGCCGCGCGAAAAGATAGCTGGTAAACTTCGAATAAATCAGTAAAACAAAGCCGCACGATTGTTCCGATGAATTCCAAAAACGCGGTGACTGGCAACCGTGACGATGATCCTATAGGACGAGTTATGAACGAACCGTTAATCCGACTGTGTTTGGTTCTCCACAATCACCAACCGATTGGAAATTTCGATTCCGTTTTTGAGCAAGCATACCAGGAAAGCTATCTGCCTTTCTTGGATGTCTTTGAACCGTTTTCGACCTTGCGAATATCGCTCCACACCAGTGGCAGCTTGATGCAATGGTTGGATGAACGTCATCCGGAATATGTCGACCGACTGGCTGGCTTGGTCGCTGCCGGCCGAATTGAAATCGTCGGCGGGGCCTATTTTGAACCGATTCTGTCGATGATCCCCTCGCGTGACCGGTTGGGGCAAATTACTCGATACACGGAGTTCTTACAGAATCGATTGGGTGCCAAAGTTTTTGGCATGTGGATCCCCGAACGCGTGTGGGAATCTAATCTCACTTCGGACCTCGCTACCGCTGGAATCCAGTACACGATTCTCGACGATTTTCATTTTCGCAGCGCAGGTTTGCGCCAGGATCAATTGGATGGCTACTACATCACCGAAGATCAAGGCCAGTTGCTGAGGGTATTTCCTGGCAGCGAGAAACTGCGGTACCTCATCCCCTTTGCCGCACCTCAAGATACGATCGACTACTGTCGTCAACTCGGAGAAAATCGACCTGGAAGTGTCGTTGTCTTTGGAGACGATGGCGAGAAGTTTGGCACGTGGCCCAATACGCACAAACATGTTTACCAAGACGGTTGGCTGAAACAGTTTTTTCAAGCATTAACTGA
>JBGSMY010000339.1:0-3413 GCA_041739975.1 Pirellulaceae bacterium | reverse complement strand
ACAGTTAGATTGGTTTCCGCACACACCCCGCTTCGACCTGACAAGTTACGGCGATGCGCGAAAAAAAACCATGCAAAAGCGATTCTCGAAAGCTGCACGGCCTCCTTGTTGGCAGGGAGCAAATTTTGTTGGCTATGGTCGTGTCAAGGCTGCCGCTGTTTACATTAGCTCAACGCGAAAAAAAATAGGCGCCCAGATTTGGGTGCCTATTTTGGCGACGAAGCGGCCCAATCGAGCCGGCACCGTCAATCATTGGCAAAACAAATAATCTTGGAATAATCTAGTTTCCCAAACTTCGGGCCTATCTCTGATCCGCCGCAGGACCGGAATCCTGCAAATCAGAACACGAAGTTTGGGAAACCCAAAATTAATAAAAACGAGAGCGAATGGAACTGAGGCAATTAATGGGCAAGAATCATTGATGAGATTCCACCCGCTCTCGATTTTGACTATAGGCAAACGTCATGCCGGTAGTGAAAAAAAATGGATCGTTTTGGCAAGGCCGCAAATCGAGCTATTGTGGAGAAAATCTTACCATTGCCAAAGGCAAGAATTATAAGCGTCTAATTCTGAGACTATTAATCTCAGAAATCGCGAATTGAGAATCAACAAAGTCGCCAGGCATTTACAGCAAAGACACTTTATCTCGCTATTTTTTGGGCTGAGGGTTCAATAAAGCTGGCTCTCGCAACGGTATTTCCTTGCCAATGGGACCCTTGATTTCCAAGTAAAGCGGAGGGCTGGCTATGTTTGCTTCGGGCTGAGCAGACTCTTGCGGGGACTGGGGGGCTTGGGCAATCGCCTGTAAAACCACCGGGCCTCGACCTAAAACCCGTGGATCGATCACAACTTCGCCAGCTTGTCCGTCAACTTGTGCGATCTCACGAAGATTGTGATAAATCAAAATCTTCTGGCCCCAAGTAGCCTCCACACGAATCTTAACTGGAGTATCTATGGAGATTGGCTCGGTCGGTGCACCGACAAATTTTACGGCACGACTTTGGTTGTCCACCGCAAATGGCAAAATCTGTTGTCCGGTATGACGCAAATGAGTATTGGCAATGGCGATAATTCTCATTTCGTGGAATCCATCGGCAAATTGTCTGGTGTCAAAAGCAAATTTAGTCAATTCTGCTTGCCGAGTAATCAGTCGTTGATCGATGTAAATTTCGTATCCGGCGATGGGTGCTGAATTCGGTTTGACTTTGGCATTAAACTCGACATTACCCGACAATGGGTAATCCGATTCCCAATCGACGATTTCAAAAGTGGGTAAAGTCGCCCATGGTCGGCAAAGGGGGTCGCCAACGATTAGCAACTGAAATGGACTTGCGACCGATTGATAGAATGCTTCGGCTAATGAGCAACCGCGTACATAATGGACATGGATCATGGGATGAGGAAACTTATTGGGGATAGCCAACGGCTCAATCACCGTACCACTGGAGCCTGCCGCGCCCAAACGAATAAACTCGGAGAGTTTTGTTTGGCCCGTTCGCTCCATTACACCTCCAAACGACGTGAAATTTTCGGCGATTGCCCCGGGCACCAACTCCAAACGAGCTTGGGGCCAATTAAAATTAGCCGTGCCAATCGAAACGCCAGCCAATGGGCCACGGTTAGGTAATACGTTCGTCACCACTTCGGCTTCGTGGCCCAGAGCTTTTAGTCGGTCGATTGCTGCCGCGAAACTTGATTGACGCGCACGAGTACGTACGTCATTGGTTAGCGTGAAGGCAAACACGCCTTGCGGGTTGGTTGAATCCGCGGCAACGGATCGTCGAAGTTGTTCCAGAGCTTCTAATTCTGAGTTTCCAAGATTTTGTGTTACGGCCAAGACCGCCGACAAAAAATATTGTCGACCTTGTTGGGGATTGCCGTTGACGCTGCCGTTGGGTGCCCAAAAATTGCGAAATTGGAATCCGCGTGTGGGCATAAATTCGAATGGTTCATCCGGAATTTTTGGCAATAGTGCCTGAATCTCTTCAGTCCGGATCTCAGCCGTCAGAGCTTCGTCAGCAAGCGTGAAGTCGCGATAACACCATCCTGACCTTACCGCTTCGCGCAGTGAATCACGACAGCGGATCGTGTCTTGTTTTCCAGCCCACGCGCGAGCCAATTGATAATGCACGGCGACTTGTTGCGGGTGTTGTTCGGCTAGCGCTGTAAGTTCCTCAATCGCCGCGTCATAATCTTGCGACTGCAACGAATTGACAGCCTGCTCATAAGATTTTTGGGTTTCGTTCAGGAACGGTCGGGCCAACAAAGTCGAGGCCAGATCGCGATAATACCAATTGGCATTGAGTGTCAAATAACTGGGGTTGTCTGCCATAACGGCAAATGCAAAATAGGTGAGTGCATTGATCGATGCCCGCGGATTATACATGCGGTTGGGTCCGCCTGCCGGGTTTATTTGCCCCTCCATTTGTTTCTCTAAGAGCTTGACGTGCTCACCGATGTTTACAGCCGTGGGAAAACCGGCCGAGTAAACAATGTAATCGATTTGCCCGGCTAATTGCCTTTGTTCTATTTCCGATAAGATTGGACGCAAGATACGTTCGCGAAAAATTTCCAGCGTTGTGACTTGTCGCTCAGGAATGTCGGTTAAGTAGACCACATTGCGCCCTGGAATTCCTCGCCAACTTTGGTAGTAATTGGCGATCATTAACGACGATGGGTCAGCGGCATTTACTACTAATAGCACGTTTTCTGGGCCACCTCCGGCAAGGATTGACAACGGGCCAACTAGCCAAAAAGGTACCCAACAACCAAAAAGCAGAGGTCGCAGGGATTTGAAAAATCGATTGCTTATTCTTCGATTTCCTGGCGTTTTTTCGTGCGACATGTGGCGATCCTCAGTTAACTGACGACTTCGCGAAACTACTTGCTCGCATACAGTGTATCAAATCGATCATCGATCAATATCATTTGACCCCGCTGAAAAACAATTCTCAGTTGCAAGTTGATCGGTGGTTGGGGCTGGCCAATGACGTGAAAATAGGACATCCCCCAAACGATCACTTCTTCGGATTAAGTTCGTTGATTAAAAAATGAGGTTATTCAGGAAATTTAGTGGCTTTCGCTGAATGTAGGGCAAAAAACATGTAGGGCAAAAAAATGTAGGACAACGGGAATTGAATGCCCAGTGTGAGGTGGAATTCAGCAAGGATTATCGTGGTTGGTATCCTGTGTCTGCATTTCTTCTTTTTTGTCCACTGAACGTAATACATATCGCTTGACCTAATTTGTGATGCCGCCTTTAGGCACTCAGATTCTTAAAGAGTTCAAATCTTCTTGTCCCAAACCTTCTTGTCCCAAACCTTCTTGTCCCAAACCTTCTTGTCCCAAACCTTCTTGTCCCAAACCTTCTTGTCCCAAACCTTCTTGTCCCAAACCTTCTTGTCCCAAATCTT
>JBGSMY010000318.1:0-4339 GCA_041739975.1 Pirellulaceae bacterium | reverse complement strand
TGAAGTTGGCGCCGGTAATTCCCAGCTTACGGTAATTGATGCCCCCGCCGTTGGCCCCTAGCCCTGTTGAAAATGTCGATTGAGAACCACCCGCACGCAAGCGACCTTGGGTACTGAAAAACGAATTGAACCCACTGAACATTTGGGAGTCAAATCCAAAACGCTCCAGTGAAACGTCCAAAGCCGATAAATACAATTCTTCCCGTTGTCGTTGAAAAGTGGGCGAGTGCAATAGCGACAATTCCACCGCCGTTTGGAAATTAATGATCACTTCCCCATTGTCATTTCGCGGCAAGTAATCCAACCATTCTGGATTTTGCACATAATCGGTATCGCCGTTGGCATGCCAATGCGGATAGCCTTTGCGATTGTCTACTCGATTCATCAATCGATGAGCTTCCGGATCGTCGGGTGGCAACGGTGGATGGTCTTCCGAAAATGGATTGAACATTCGGCTCGCTGGGTCGACTTCGATCGCGCCATTTTGCGCTGACCAACGAGGATCCATCGATTTTTCTACCACCAACTGCTTGGCCTCAGTATCGGCCATTCGTCGATAATAACCGCGATGGCACCCTTGGGTGACTAGCATCACGGCTACTGAACTGCCTAACAGAAACAATGTCCAAATCGTCTGCCTCACGGCACTTCCTCCCCAAACCCGGTCGAGCTGAAACAACACTGCTTGCCGGCCGTTGGACTTCCTGCGCTGGTAACGGCCCGTTTCTTACCCAATTTATCGTCGGGTAAAACGGGTTGATCCGCGAATTTCGGAAAAGACGCATTTGAGGGTTTTAGGGGATTCGCGGAAAATAGTAAAAATATGACGTTTAACGTTTCAAGTGCTAATCGTCGTACCGTCGGCCCTAAAATGGCCCAAGCAGCCAGGGATTTCGGACGATTAGAAAACTTGACGCTGGATTTTACCCAATTTATCATAGAGAGATCGTATTCTCGATGAACTAGCGCAGATTGAGGTCTGGGGAGTCGCGGATCGAGCTGTCATATATTCAATCGACGCTCAAGCCGTGTTCGGCAACTGGGGGCAGGCTGCCGTGCCGGTTTGGGTGGTAGATTTAACTACCGGGCAGTAACGGCCAACTGGCTGAAAATTAAAGCTCATTCACCGAAAACGAGTTAACATGATCGCCTATATCGTCCTTGGATTATTGTTCGTCCTGCTGATCGTGTTCTGCGTGCTTAGCGCCAAGCATTGGCATTGGATCAATATCGTTTTGGTAATTGGAATCTTTTTATCTGGAACGGCCGCTGCTGCCGGGCTGTCACAAGTCTTTGCAAAACGAACGGCGGCAATGAAGGCCGCCGCGTCAGCGGAGGAGAACGCAGAACGACAAGAGCAATCGGCGCGCGAAGTCGTATTTGGGCCTGACGAGACAATCGCTTATTCACCGGATTCATTGCGCGGAATTGACGAAGCGTTAAAACTTCAATTGATCGGCACGGGTCGTTCTTGGCGAAATGGTACCGTTGAACCGAAGGGCGCAAATGTAACTTTCAAATTCTCGACGCCGCGAGCTCAGGCGGATGCGTCCGCTGTTAGTCTACAGTCCGTTGTGTTACATGCGTTCGTGGACGCTCAATTAGAGGCAACCATGTATCCGGCTCAATACATTGGCTCGGTTCGTGTGGTGTCTGAAACGGAGGCTGAACTGGAACTGGAACCGGTATTCTTAGTATCGGAAGAAGCTTTTCGGTTGGGCGGGTCTTGGACTTTGTTTGAACGAATGCCATCGGATCGGTATGACACATTGCGAAAAGGCGATGAAAAGGATTTCAACGTCACGGAATTCCGACGCAAATTAGAAACAGAAGTTTTCCCTGCTGAATCGTTGGGGTTAACACCGGATAGCGAATTGTATGAGTTGTTGATTGATCGGATTGCATTTGATGGAATGACAATGGGCGAAATCGAAAAGTGGATTGAAGACAATCCGACCGGTCGTCGCCGATTGCGGTTTGAACCGCGTGCGAGTGAGATTTTTGTTCGCTACAAATTTAATGCTCCTTCGAAAAATAGTTACCCGGTGGATTCCAGTGGAAACCTTGATGTGGAAGGCCCGTTTACACTTCGTGGATTGGCTGTTGATCCTTCGCGGCACTTGGGCAGTGAAGTCAAGTTTGATCGCACCGATGAGCTATTAGTTGCATTACCCGTCGCGGAGGGGTACCAATTGTCCGATGGTGCGATTGTTCCGCGATTTGATAGTACGGAAGATGTGACGGAGGTATCTCGGATTTATCGCCGTCACCTTCATGAATTCCCGTTTTTGTTTAGCGAGTTGCGTCGACAAGCTGCGGAGTTCGAGCAACGAACGGCAAGCGTTATGGCCAACAACGTCACGACGAGCTTGGCCAGTGAAAAAGCGAATGATCAAATTCGCGCACGCGATGAAATGATCGCCAAACTGGGTCAGGACAACAAGAACTTGGAAAACGATGTCGGGGTGATTTCACAATTATTGGAAAGCCGTTCGGGTCAACTGGAATCTTTGCGTGCACGTGTTGATGCCTTGATTCGAAACATCGAACAGCAAAAAAGCCAATCGGTCGGTGCATCTGGTTATTAAACTTTTCAGGTGGTTGGGGTTACCTTAAGCTTGCTGTACCGACGCCAATCCGCAGTGAGTTCCCCCCCCCCCCCAACGAAACCACCGACGACAGTCGGTGGTGAGTTACCTCCAGCTAACACACCGACGTAAGTCCATCGAGAGCTCCCCCCACCGAAACCACCGAAGTAAGTCGGTGGTGAGTTACCCCCAGCTAACACACTGACGACTATCCATCGAGAGCGCCCCCAACGAAACCACCGACGTAAGTCGGTGGTGAGTTACTTCCAGCTAACACACCGACGACAGCCAGTAATGAGTTACCCCCAGCTAGGGTTTGTTCGCGCCCCATCGTTGCTTGGCTCAAGCAAACAATCGCTCTAGAATAAAACCGTTGCGAATTCGGCCCAATACTTTTTAGAGCGACGTACGATGATTCGATTCGAAAGTGAACAGACACTTTATTGTGTCAAACGTAAGTTTTGGCCGTTGTTATTGTCATCTCATGTACTCGTGTTTTTAGTCTGGATAAATTTTCCAGAATTGGTATTGAGCCAAACATTATTGGATAAACCGACTCCGCCGGAGGGGATGGTCTTAATATCAGGTGGCATTTTTACGATGGGCTCAAACGCGGAATATTCGTTTGTCAACGAGCGGCCTGCACATCGTGTTCGGTTATCGGACTTTATGATCGACAAATTCGCGGTCACCAACCGTGATTTCGCGAAGTTCGTCGAAGCGACCAACTACAAGACGGTTGCCGAGCGTGAGTTAGACTGGGAAGCCATCAAGCAGCAAGTACCACCGGGAACCCCCAAGCCTCCAGAATCTGAATTCGTACCAGGTTCAGTTGTTTTTCGACCTACTCGAGAGGCGGTACCATTAAGCGATCTTTCGCAATGGTGGCATTGGACGGTCGGTGCAAATTGGCGACATCCCGAAGGCCCTGAAAGCAACATTGAAGATCGCTGGGACCATCCGGTCGTACATATTGCCTTTGAAGACGCAGAGGCATATGCCAAATGGATTGGTAAGCGAATACCGACAGAAGCCGAATGGGAATTTGCAGCTCGCGGCGGATTAGACCAATCGCGATATGCTTGGGGCGATGAAGAACGACCTGGCGGAAAATTCCAAGTAAATCGTTGGGATGGCAAGTTTCCTTATACGAATACGAAACAAGATGGTTTTATCGGAACATCGCCGGTCGGGAAATTTCCAGCCAACGGTTATGGGCTATTTGACATGGGCGGTAACGTTTGGAACTGGTGTTCCGACATTTATGCCGCAGATACATTTGCCAAGCGTGCCGGCGACCCTCAATTCTGCACCAATCCGCGTGATTTGCCACCGCGAGCCGGGCAAGACCCAATTCCCGGTGATCCTTCGCCACCCACGGTGCCAGGTGCACTGCGCCGCGTGATCAAAGGAGGATCGTTTTTGTGCCATCCCGATTATTGTGAAAGCTATCGTCCTGCGGCACGACGCGGCGTACCTCCTGACACGGGAACATCGCATATTGGTTTCCGCTGCGTTCAAGATGTGCCGGTAAAAAAATAGATCCAGTGAAATTCAAAACGATGCAATCACTAATGCCTGCGAGGAGGTCGTGCAGTTTTCGAGAATCGTTTTTGCATGGTTTTTTGGGTGCATCGCCGCATCGTGTCAAGTTAAAGCGGGACCTGTGCGGAAACCAAGCTAACGGTCTCGCCCTAACTAAGACGAATACTGCAAGAAAGTTTGGCAGCTGGAAAATCAGCTCGAGGCTG
>JBGSMY010000301.1:0-14623 GCA_041739975.1 Pirellulaceae bacterium | reverse complement strand
AGCAAAGTTTGTTGTATAGACGTCAATAAACCAAGGACTTTTCTTTCTTCCTTGTCAGTTAAGCTTTCTTGCGTTTTCGTTTTAGTTGGGGCGAGACCGTTAGATTGGTTTCCGCATAGGCCCCGCTTCGACCTGACAAGTTGCGGCAATGCACCCAAAAAAACATGCAAAAGCGATTCTCGAAAGCTGCACGACTTCCTTTTCCCGGAGGGAAACGCTAGCAATTTCTTGCGTCGCGGCAAAAGCTAATTCGTCGAAATATTGAAATCCTATCCCTTACATCTTATCTAGCCGGAAAGGTCCTTGAATCGATTGTGTTGGCCATGTCGTTTGTGCCGGTTTTGCCAAATTATCGTTGCATTCGGGTTATATGCGATGCCGATTCCTACAGAGCATCTCAAGCGGATTACTTTGAGACGATTGAAACCACAATCGTTAGGGTGTTGACCGCCGGGATACGTGGGTCAATTAACAGGAGGGAGCGACTCCATGATTCGTCGAACATTTATCGCTGCGATCTTTGCAGCCCTGTTCGTCTTGTGCGGACAAGCGAACCAGGCCCAAGCTCAAGAGCACGCATACGGTGCGGTTTGGGGAGGACAAGCTTCCATGAGAAACATGGAGCGATTTTATCACTATCCGTATGTTTACTATCCGCAAAACTATTGGGGCAACGAATATTACCGCAGCGCGGATTCGATGTACTTTCGATATCCACCGGAAATGCGAGTCCCTGTGTACAACAAGGCGTGGCACAACTACTACCCAACTCCTCGCCGGTACCATTGGGGCCATCACTTCCTGACCGACGTATTTTAAGGAAGTGCCTCCCATCGAGGCTCACATCGAACAAGATAAACTCCGCAAATAAAATAACCCTGCCGGCAACGGCAGGGTTATTTATTTGGTATTTTAAACTAACTGAAGCAATCGATTAATCGTCGCTGCGACCGCCGAACAAACCAGCGCGGTAGAGGAAATACAGCAGCGTTAACAGGGTCGACACAAAAGCAGCAACGTAAGTCAACGCTGCGGCACCCAGGACTTTATCGACGCCCTCACGTTCCGCGGCGGTAATGATCCCCGATTCGACGACCAAATGTTTGGCCCGATTGCTGGCGTCAAATTCAACTGGCAGCGTAACTAACTGGAAAAGTACCAGCAACGTAAATAGCCCCGCACCGACAAAGAAAATCAACTGACCAATGGGTGACCCACCACCGCCGGACGCGCCAACGCCGCCCCACAAAGCTAATCCGATGATCATGCCCCAAGTTGCAAATGGACTGCCAAATTGAACCGCTGGCACAAGTGCTGATCGGATCTTTAGTGGAGCGTATCCGGTCGCATGTTGAATAGCATGGCCCGCTTCATGAGTTGCCACGCCAATGGCTGCTACCGACTGGCTGTTAAAAACGGGGGGGGACAACGCTAGTCGTTTGTTTACAGGGTCGTAGTGATCCGACAGAAACCCGTCAACGGGCACAATCTCAACGTCGTGAATTCCGGCGCGGTCAAGCAGCACCTTGGCTGCTTGGGCACCAGTTAAACCGCGAATGGTTCCAACCTTTGAGTAATGATTGAACCGAGACTTAACCAACCAACTGGCGGCCCCCGACAAAACCAAACCTGGAATCACCACGACCAGAATATACATCCAGTCAAACATTAAGCGTTCTCCATAAAGGTTCCCAAAAATCTAAAACAGCGACAGCTGGTGTCAAGTTGTCAGTCATTTCACATTGGATCAATTGTTTACGCAATTATCGTTCCGTGAATCCTAACCGACAGACCAATTCTAGATAACTGACATGCAAAGGTCGACTTTAAAAGATTTGAAAGTTGACCGTCCAAAGTAACGTTTGTGGGAATTTTCGAGCTTGAGGCACCGGTGCCGAGATTACTAACCACTTTGGCTTAAACGCATGTTTACCGTCGGTGTCAAGACAACTGGGCGGATTGGCTAGGCATTCAATCGTCGACGGACCGCTAATAACTGACGGATTGTCTTGTGAAACCACAGGTTCAGCCGCCAACGACAATCGCAACGTGTTGACGCGATGGGGTTGTGGAACCCGCACTGTGGTTTCCCCGCCTTGTGCGGTGTCCATTTCAATTTCAGGCTTTACGTCTAACGACGGCAATATTAATGCCACGGTTAACTGGTCGCTGGCAATTCGATTGGTCGTCGATTCACCTTCGATTTCGAGGCATAGTTGATAAGCCAACAATAGGCTTTCGATCGGCGTCGCCACCCTCCACGCGTATTCAAAATGTAAGTTAATAGGTTCCTGAAATTCGCGTTGCTCAGACCTAACTGTTGACGAATCATTTGGTTTGTTCGGCTTAAATTGCGTGCAGCAAGAACCTAGGTGTTGGAGCCGATGCCCTAAACCCATCACAACAGGTTTTTTGTGAATGGTTTGGCAGTGAACTTCTTGCCACACCATCGTGGCAATATTGTCAGCCAAGCCTGAGGGGAGCGTGCTTTGACAAATGGCCGTGAGCTTTTTCGAATGGTCAACCAGTCCAATTTGATGTTCCCAAGTTGGAGGTTGTCGAATCCAATCGACAATCACGGGATCTTGGTGCAAATCAATGCCGGCGGACGACCGAAAATGGCCGTCCGCAGTCGTATCTGGATGTGACGCCTGGGTCATACTGATCGCGGTTATTTTCCGATTGGTTTGGGCTGGAACATTTTGATTTCTAGGCCATGTTCGTCGCGACACTCGAGATGCAGATGTTCTGGAAACACGTTTTCGCTACCGCGAATCTCGATACGAATCGTGCGTTCTTTTTCCAGTTCGGCGATATCCTGGCGTTTTTGGTTGTTGAGATAAGATGCGACTTTTTCGTAGACCCGCACGGTGGCAACTTTGCATTTGGGTTGTTGGGAGGCCAACATCAGCATTCGAATGACATCGAGCGCCATGCTTTCCTCGGTTTTGACAACGCCTCGACCACCGCAACAGGGGCACTCATAATAGGTGCTGCGTTTGAGGCTGGGGCGAATTCGTTGGCGGGTCATTTCGATCAAGCCAAACGGGCTGGTTCTCAAAATTTTTGTTTTGGCGCGATCGCGTTTCATGGCATCGCGTAGAGCGCGTTCGACACCGCGGCGATTGCGTTCCTTTCGCATGTCGATGAAGTCATTGACGATGACGCCGCCTAGGTCGCGCAGCCGCAATTGTCGAGAGATCTCCTTGGCGGCTGCACAATTTAAACGATAAGCATTTTCTTCAGCGGAGTCATCCATCCGGAAATTGCCGCTATTGACGTCGATCGCAACCAACGCTTCGGTTTGATCGATGACGATTGAGCCGCCATTGGGCAGGGGAACTTGCCGACAATTGATCAGTGCGATTTCGTCTTCCAAGCGATATTTGTGGAACAACGGATCGCGGCCGGTGTAATGTTGTAGGCAATTGACTTGTCGTGGCATCACAAGTTTCAAGAATTCGCGCGCTCGCTCGTAAGCTTCTTTGCCATCGACAACAATGGAATCGATGTCAGCCGTTACGATATCGCGGATGGTGCGAATGATAATATCGCTTTCTTCGTAGATATCGACTGGAGCGGGAAGTTGTTTTACCCTTCGCACAATCGCTTTCCACAGACGCAACAAGTAAGCCATATCGCGGGACAATTCGCGGCGGCTGCGGCCGGCCCCGGCGGTACGAACAATAAAACCGAGTCCGCGTGGCGGTTTCAGTTCGAGCAGGTATTCTTTGAGTTTGCGTCGTTCCGATTCATCTTCGATTTTACGAGAAACGCCGACGCGGCCCAGCGCCGGCATCAGCACCAAATAACGACCGGGAATGCTGATATAAGTCGAAAGGGTTGGTCCTTTATTGCCAATGCCTTCTTTAATGACTTGAACTAAGACTTCATCACCCCGCTGAAACAAATCTTGAATTGGTGGTTTATGACGTGGCCGCAAGCCACCTTGATCGGGGTTGTGGCGACGTTGGGGCGAACGTCTGCGAGCGGCCTCTTCTTGGGCCGCGATTTCGTCTGGGTCAAATCCGCCTTGTCGATAATAACGCGGCTCGACGTCGCTGATGTGCAAGAACCCATTGCGACCAACTCCGAAATCGACAAAGGCGGCTTGGATGCTAGGTTCCAAATTGACAATCTTGCCTTTGTAAATATTGCCAACATAGTTGTCTTGGCTGGCGCGTTCGGTGTACAGTTCTTCCAGTCGACCGTCTTCCACGATGGCAATCCGACATTCTTCGGGCTGCATCGCGTTGATGAGCATTTCTTTTTTCATAGTTGTCCATTTGGAATTGTGGGAAACTGTGTGGCCTGGAGTCGATTCAACGGTGGCAGTTGGCCACGGTCGCTGGGGCACACGGTCGCCAATGTTTGAATGATGGAATAAATAACGTTGAAGCAGGAGCAGTCGCCGGCGCGTGTGGATCGCGAATTCAAGAGTCCAATTGCATGGAGGCAATTGCTGAGGCTCACAGCAAGCTGCGAGAGCAAACCCCATCGAATCGGTTCAAGAGATGGCATGACTTGTTGGAACACTGCTTCGCCCTTCACGGCTAGCCGCATCCAATAACTTCAAATCAAACCTAGAGCAAAAGATGTTCGTACTATCTCGGATCCGCGGTTGACTCCGTGGGCGTCGGAAAGGACTCAGAGTCTGCGGTTGGGGTCTCCAGTCCGGCGAATCCGCTGGACACCAAATCGGTCAAGGCCTCTAGCGCATCGGTTGCATCAGGTCCGGTCGCTTCGACATCAATGGTTGTCCCCTGGGCAGCTCCCAAGGTTAATACCGATAAAACGCTTTTACCGTCGATCCGCAAATGTTCTTTGATAACTTCAATTTTGCTTTGGAATTTGGCCGCCATTTCCGCAAACAAATACGCGGGCCGCATATGCAGTCCTTGCGGATTGACAATGGTCATTTTCGCCAAATGAGTTTGATCTGACATGGATGGGGCAGAGATCAATTAGGAAACAAATTGGTTATTGTCGGCCTCTTCCAACGTTTGCTGAATTTCTTCAGCGGTCTTGGATTGTTTCAAGAATCGACAAAACGTTTCATCTTGCAGTTGTTTTGAAATATTTTCTAACGCCCGCAAATGATCACCCGGTCGATCCGGAGGAGAAATGAGCAAGAAAAATAGCTGAACCTTTTCGCCATCCAGACTTTGGAAATCAACCCCTAACCGACTGACGCCAATGGAGCCAACAGGATTCAATACACTGGGGTGCTTGGTATGCGGAACGGCGATGCCGCGACCAATTCCCGTGCTGCCTAATTCTTCCCGTTTCATAATCGCATTGAAGATATTGTCAATTTCGGAAGCCTTGAGCTGTCCAATTTCAACCAAGCCATTCACGAGTTCGCGAATAACGCCAGGTTTGTCGTTGGATTTCAAGTTCACATTGATCGCATCTTTCCTTACGAAATCGCTAAATTTCATGTCAATAATCCTAAAAATAATTTGGCTGTCTAATGCCTTGGCGGATTTCGCAGTCAGCGTAACTCATTTGACCAACCCGATTTGGAAGTTGCTTCAGATAAAGACGCATTAAATGCTAAATGACGAGTCAGTCGTCGCCAGGCACCCCTCTGTATTGTTTATTTCCGTACCTCAGTTAACTGAGGTTTGATCTGCTCGACGGTCGTCGCGACCGCGATGCTCCGTCAATTTTTCTTTGTGTTTTCTTAGTTGTTTTTCCATTTTCTCAATGGCTTTGTCCGTCGCCACGATCACATTATTGCCCGTATCCGTCGCCACAAAATCATGGCTCGATTCCGCCGAAACAATTATCTCGACTTTCGGTTCAGAAGAATGACTGAGGTCGATTACGACTTGGATCGAGGTCGCACGATCAAAAAAACGCGGAAGTTTACCGACCTTTTGCTCAATCGTCGCTTGAATATCCGCCGGCACCGTTCCATGTTTGGCAACAACCTTGACTTCCACCGTCAATTACTCCTGCTAAAAACTTGGATTTTCACCTTCATCATCCACAAATTTGTGAACAAGCGGAACCCAAGGCAATCGGTATCTTCCAGGAACTGCAACAATAGATTCACATGCATTTGATGCAGTTTGCCTATTTTCGCTAAAGTTTGGCGTCAACTGAGTTTCGCCCGACTTATTGTAACCGCACGATTCACCCCACGCCAATGGCAATTATAGCACTGTTTTGCGTTCTTAGCGCCGGCAGCAAGTTCTGAAAAATGGGCGTTTTAAATAGACCAGGCAGGTGGGGGGGCTACGTCCCCGACGTCCAGCAACAAGGGAGTCAAAAGACACCAAAACCAAGCTGTTTTTTTCAGCGGCTCGAGTCCCTAGACAATTTTGGCGTTACCGCAAAAGACACAATCAATGTGATTACCGATAACGGAATAATAAATAGAAAAAACAACCATTCAAAACTGGATTTTGCCGCATGACCCGTTTGATCGACGATCATGTACACGACGTAAACCACATAATACAACAAGAACACGAGCCCCTCCCAGCGCGCGATCCGACCGGTCAAAAAGATTGGCAAACAAGCGACTGCGACGACCAACATCACCGGGAAATCAAATTGCAAGGCCGCCGTGGAGATCGTCAACGGCTTGGGTGAAACCAATCCGGCAAGGCCCATAACGCACAATAAATTAAAGATGTTGCTGCCTACGATATTGCCCACGGCGATTTCACGTTGACCGCGGAAGCTGGCAATTACCGATGTCATGACTTCCGGCAACGAGGTGCCCGCCGCTACGATCGTCAGGCCAATTACCAATTCACTGACTTGCAACGCGCGCGCAATAAAAACTGCACCATCTACTAACCAATTGGCCCCAAGCACCAGCAGCCCGAGACCAACAACCGCCAGCATTAAATTCTGAAAGATTGCATAACGCGGCCGCAAGGTTTGGTTGGCTGGGGATTCGCCAACATCCGTCGCCGTTGCCCGACGTGATGCCACCACAATATACCAAGTGTAGATCATCAATCCGAGAAAGGCTAAGCCGCCGTTTAGTCGCGACCAGACGCCATCCCAACACGCCCAATAGACCAATGCCGAGCAGGCGATCATGATCGGCACATCGCGGCGAATAAGATCTTGGGAAACCACCAGAGGTGCAACAATCGCCGAAATACCCAATATGAACAACACATTAAAAATGTTACTGCCGATAACATTGCCAATGCCAACTTCAGTTTCCAAAACTGCCGATTGGACCGTCACCGCTAATTCCGGCGCGCTAGTCCCAAAGGCAACCACCGTCAACCCGATAACAAGTGGTGAAATTCTCAGAGTGAGCGCGAGTCTTTCGGCGCCGCGAACCAACCATTCGCCCCCCCAGACTAACAGAATTAATCCCACTACGATCCCGGAGATCGCCCAAAACATATTTTTATATCTCAAATCTGATTAGAGAAATTTACGCGGTCAAATGGTTTGAAATCCGCGCTGTTGATGCAGCGTTCTTGACGACAAACATGCTTGATCGGAATCAGCAAATATCGTGCCTTAGTTTACGCTGTAGAGGTATGTTTGGCAAAGCGGTAAGATTAATCATCGCGGCGAATACTAGCCGTGGTATTTGTAACTTGAGCGGCGTACCAACGTCGCCACTGCAATAGGTCGAAACCAAAGTCTTGCTGGGTCATTCGCCGCAGTGTATTCAAGCACCCGTCGTTGGTTACGGTCACGGTAAGTTCCGTTGGTCCCGACCCGCCGCCAATGTTCATCCCACCATTGCCGGCAGCAATTCCGCCCGGTTTAGCCGGATTAGGATTGGCCACTTTATGACGTGTTTTCAAACAATCAATTAGTGGCATAACCACCGACCAATCACCCAAAGACTGCAAAATAGAAGCGGCGCGATTTACGTACTCGTTTCGCGCATGAGGCAGGTAATTGGATGCTATGACGTTGGCAATCTGCGGTCGAAACCGTTGATAGGCCGGTTGTTCCAACAAACTAATCACGCGATCGCGAACATTATCGCTGGGATCCTCGACCGCAAAGTAAACTAAATTTCCAAACGCTTCGATGTTTATTTGAGTTGCAACAGCCTCTAACATTAAAAGTCGCAAATCGTCCGGCGGATTGCGTTCGCGAATGTATTCAACAACCACCAAATTCATCTGTGGGTGTTTTGCAAGTATTTCAATGAGCTCGCGGCTCAAATCAATTGCCGCACGGTTCAGGTTTCGATTCCACTTAACAAACATCGATTTACCTTCACCAATCAATGCTTCTTCCGCTTCCAATTGTCGATTGACTACTTGACGCGTCTGCGGCACCCACCGTCGGTCATAAACATAACCTCGAGACTGGTAATTCTGTAGCTCGCTAACCCAACGTCCATTGACTTCGATCATTCCTAGTTTCTGGCGAGCTTCCCGATCATTGGGATCTAACTCGACAATTCGCTGCAGATGAAACTGAATTTGATCTGCAAAAAATGTCTTGCCGCGCGGTTGCGCTTCACACCATTGGTAGAGTTCTCGGTGGGCAATCGGATCATCAGCAAGTTGCGAAAATCGTTGCATGTACTCCGTGAACTCAACTGATTCCGACCGTGCAACGGTCGGCTTTAATTGCGCTTCATCGATTTTCAGTCGCCCACCGGTTACCGTTTCGAAGACCAAGTAACTTTTCTTGTTGTCTTCACTTTTGACGCCCCGATGAATAATCGTTCCCGTCAACGATCCACCGGTCTTAAATTCGATTGTGTCACTGGGAGTTGCCAATGTTGTCGGCTCGGCCGCGGTTGTGGCCACTTCGTTTGGCTTGTTGGAATTCGAGCTATCTTGTCCCCAAACGAGGGGCCCGCCGAACACAAGAATCCATGAGATCGTGGCCAGCTGTAGACTTTGTGGCAGTGAAAAATAAAAGAACGGTTGCCATCGCACCCGGTTGGCATGGCGTTGTTGCCAGATTTCAATTGGGCAATACATGTTCCGCGAACTCCTAGTTTCGGACAGCTTACCTAAATCCGAGTTTCTTGTCGTATTGGAACCCGATCGGACCTAACGGCGTCGTCGCGTGATTAGATTTAACGTCACGAATCCAGCCAAAATTGCCAGCCCGGGTTCGGGAATCGCACGGATCGTGGAACGCCAAGCCAAAGCATAGTCTCGCGATACGTCCGATGTGACGCGTAAAGTGTATCGGCCAGCATCTAAATTGGCAAAGTATAAATGTTCAATATTGCCAATAGAGGCAACGCTTTGGTCTAGCAAACTGCCCAAAAAAGTACCGGTAGAATCATACAATTCCAGGTTTAAGTCACCCAACAATTCCGAGGGAGCGAAAACGCTGCTAGAGGGGTTGGTGTCGGTGATTAACATGTTCCAGGTCAACACTATGGAAAAATCTCTCCATTTTGTTCCTGAATCAATACTGAAATCATAAAATCGTTCACCGCCAGCCGCAACATTGGCCTGATAGTCCCAACCGCGAAAACCAACGCTTGAGGTCGGTTCAGTTGTTGACCCGGAAAACTGCCCTGCATCCAAAATTCGATAACTGTTGTAGATATTGAGTTCGCCCGCACCATACCGCTCGTCGAGGGGACGCGTCGTCGTTCGATCCCAATTGGGGATTTCCTGTTTCGTTGCCCCTGCCAAAACTGTAGCGCGGATCACATCAATTCGATCGGCTCCGGTTCCAGATGCTTTCTCGTGCAATAAAGCTGCCGCCGATGACACCATCGCCGTAGCGCGACTGGTGGTTGCCGGGTCGCCTACATTCAATCGACCCGGGGCAACGATATCCGGACGCGATCGTCCAGGCCCATAAGCAAAGGTGTTTCCCGCGGCATGGTTGCCATCGGATCGTCCGACCACGATCGCGTTGTAGGGCGTGGTTAGAATCGGTGGAAATGGGTTAGCCGAATTATTGTTGGTTCCTGCCACCACCGTCATTTGATTTTGAATGGCCAGAAAGTCGACACGTTGACTCAGCGCGATAATTGCCGCAGCATTGTTAGAGTTCCCAATCCAACTGTGGTTCATGACACGATAGGGATGAGCCAGTGGATCGCTGCCAGTTGCCAATCCCGTGACATTATTTAGCCAATCGCCTGCCGAGTAGACAGTGATTTGCGTTATGCCGGGCGCAATGCTGATGCTGTTACCGAAAAAAGTTTGCGCCATGCCGGTTGCATGATTTGAAGTACCCGACGCGCCGCTACCGGCAACAATCGTTTTTCCGGTAAATTCAACATTGCCAAGCGCGGGCATGTAATTGCCATTACTGGGGGCCTCGACCATCGCCGCGGCAATTCCAGTTCCATCCTCGAGTCCAGGTCCCACTTCACTAGATAACTGGGTCCAACCAATTTCGGTTTTCCAGTCTGCCTGAATAGGTAAACCAGGCAAAGCCAAGAGAAATACTGAGGAAATCCAGACGAGTCGCTTGGTCAACATTTTCGAAACTCAATGTAGGCCGTTAAATTGACGATAGTCGCACTCTTTAAAGCTACTCAATATGTGTTCTAAATGCAAGGAAAAGGTAACATGGAAGGTGCAGTTGTATCGGAATTGCAAGTTATGATGTCTTCCGCTCGTTGATGGAGGAGTATAATTTGGCGGCACAAGCTAAAACTGGCCGATATTCGCGGCTTTGGGAAAGCTTGAATGTTTAGAAAACCTGCTGACCAATTGTCGACAACAGACCAGGATAATTAGGGAGAACCATGTCTACTGCCTCCTATTCACAACTCGCAAAATTGTTTCATCGCCTCGGAAACAGTTACACGGCAGGGCTGGAAATACGGCATTCGTTTGAACGTGAAAAGGACTTTGGTTCGCCAGTTTATCGTCGAAAAATGGCGATTGTTTCCAATGCGCTTAATCAGGGGACATCGCTCACCGATAGTTTGCAACAATCCGATTTTTTCCCGCCATTGGTGTTGTCGACAGTTAAGGCAGGTGAGCGCGGGGGCCGAATGGACCAGGCCTTTCACCGCCTCGCAGCACACTATGACAATTTGGTTAAATTCCGCACGCGTTTTTTAATGGCAATCGGCTGGCCCGTTTTCGAGCTGATGGCTTCAATTCTGATCTTTGGCGCCTTGATTTTGATTATGGGCTATTTACTGGATGGAAAGGAAGGCATGCGAGCGCCCGATTGGTTTGGGTTTGGGTTTCAAACCCGTGGGAATTTTATTCTCTACGTGACGGTGGTGCTGACCTTTTTTACGACATTAGGCCTTTTAGTTGTCGGCACGATGCGAGGTTGGTATGGGACGTTGCCCATGAGAATTGCTCGTCGTGTACCTATTGTTGGAAAAACGATCGAGTGCTTATCGTTAGCCAGAATGGCGTGGACGATGTCTGTCGCGGAAAACGCGGGAATGAGCGCAGTGGAAACCATGCAACTCGCCTTGCAGTCGACGCAAAACTATTACTATCAACAATTGGAACCAGAACTCGTTTCCAAAATCGTTCGTGGTCAACCGTTTTACACCTCGATGCAGGAAACCCAATCGTTTCCGCAGGACTTTCTGATCTTTGTCGACAATGGCGAAACGGCTGGCAAGTTAGCCGAGGTTATGGACCGCGCATCGCATACACTGCAAGAAACGGCAGAGAATAACCTAAAGATTCTTTCCGTCGTCGGATTTGTTGTGGCCTTTGGCTTTGTGGCGGTGATTATTGGCTTTACGATCATCAGCCTTTACAGCCAATATATCGGAACGCTCAATTCCCTGACACAGTGATGACACCAGCGTCGGCCAACCTGTGTTATTCCGACGTTTTGGCGCTTAGTTGTTGAGCAACTTCAACCGCTTGCCAATAACAATTGCGAATTTGTTCGGGCGTCAATTGCAAGAATTTAGCGACGGTCCACTGGCCATGCTCGTACGCTTCAATGCACAGCAGCAATTGGCCGAGTCGTCCACTGCGAGTCAGCAGCGCTTGTTTAATTTCATCAGCAAGGGGAACTTGTTCCAATATTTGCTCCATGGGAATTCCCAGCAGAGCCTCGAGCGTCGAAAACAAACCCACCGTAAAACCACCACCCGCCGATTCACCCGCCATTGTCAACATGCGTTCGCCCATTTCACCGCGGAGGGACGCCAGATGGAGTAGTTCTGCGGGTTTATCGTCAGCATGATCTGCCAACATAAATGTCAAAAGCGAGCGCAGTTTCCGCATGCCCAAAATGTTGATGGCTTGTTTGAGCGACGTTACATTAGTTTTTAGTCCAAAGGCGGCCGAATTGATAATTCGCAAGATCTTGTAGCTAAGCGTCACATCTTGTTTGGCCAAGTATTCCAATTCATCGATTGATGATTCGGCCGAGCTTAATTTAGTAAGAAGTTGAATAATTGCTAAAGCCGATGAGGCAATTCGCTTTTCGGATACAATAGTCGTCTTACAAAAAAAGTAACCTTGAAACCAATCAAAACCCTGCGCGAGACACCATTGAAACTCTTCCTCGGTTTCCACTTTTTCGGCCAGTATCTTGATAGGCAACGTTCGCAAGGAGGCGACTTGCTGAGGCAGCAGATTGCGGTCGACGTTGACCAAGTCGAATTTGACAATTTGCACCAGGTGCAATACGGACTGGATATCATCGACAGAAACAATGTCGTCCATTGCCAATTGGAATCCGCGCTCATGCAATTGAGTTAAGGCCGCGATGATGTCGGCATTGATCTCCACATCTTCCAAAACTTCCAAAACAACTTGCTGGCTTAAACCGGGGAGTTCCAAATCGCCGCGAATCATCGTATCCGGCAAATTAACAAAAGCCAGTTTGTCGCCAATCAGTCGATCGATTCCAATTTCGACAAAGGCGCGGGAAAGTACCGTGCTGGTCGCATGATGTCCGTCGACAAACGAGGCACGATTGACTTGGCTGTCTCGATACAACAATTCGTATCCGATGACGTTTCGGTTGCGGTCAAATATCGGCTGTCTACCAATGAGTACATCGCTCATATGTTTCGGATTCGGTTGAAACGAAAAACGGGTCAAAATATTCGGAATCAAATGTCCGTTTGGAAATGTCAAGCTGAAAAAAGGTCCCAAAGCGACTTTTGGGCAAGTCGAGGGAACTTTGGGGTAACATCACGATGCTTTTCACGCAAGCGATACATTGGGGAAGCCCGCGCGACCCCAACACAATTGTCATTTACTCCGCATCGACTATTTTGATAACACAGTACAATTTACCGGTAAATGTAACGGTTGTTTCGAACTTAGCGAAGATCACTACTTGCGCAAAATACTTGCCCTTGATTGAGCCCCTCGATTCATGCCCGGGATGGACTCACAGACCACCTTTCGATTTCAACGACCCTCGTTTAAGTTGGTGGGTATTCAATTCTCGTTATCTCCTAGTTACTGGGAGCGGTTCATGGTTAATAAACTGACACATTTTGATGAGCACGGTCAATCGCGAATGGTTAATGTGGGCGCAAAACCTATTTCCAGACGAACAGCCATTGCATCGGCCATCGTCGCAATGAATGCCGACACGGCGCGGGCCATCCGCAGTGGCACGATAGGAAAAGGTGATGTGTTCGGGGTAGCTCGATTGGCGGGTATTATGGCGGCCAAAAACACTAGCGGCCTAATTCCGTTGTGTCACCCCATCCGATTGAATGCAATTCAAATCGACTTCAAATGGCGAGATGAACAATCGTTATCGATTCGTGCGGAGATCATTGCTGAAGATCGCACCGGTGTGGAAATGGAAGCACTAACTGCCGTCTCCGTATGCGGACTGACTGTTTACGACATGTGTAAGAGTATGGATCAAACCATGCGGATCACGGATGTGCAATTGGAAGAAAAAACAGGTGGCCAACGTGGTCATTTTCTGCGAAAGGACCCAAACGCTTGAAAACTTTAACTGCGGCTGTCCCGCTTGATTTCGCCACCATTGTCGCCCCGGTACAACACCAATTACATCAACTCGACAATTACATCGCAAAACAATTGGCCGATGGCGATTCTGATTTGAGTCCTTTACTTTGTCATTTGCAGCAGATGGGTGGAAAACGTATTCGGCCGCTTTTGTGTTTGCTGGCTGCATCAAGTTGTGGAGCTATTCGAGATGTGCATTTTCCCGGGGCAGCTGCCGTGGAACTTGTCCACTTGGCGACACTGGTGCACGACGACTTGATCGATGAGGCCGAATTGAGGCGCCAGCAAACGACCGTACACAAAAAGTTTGGCGTGCCGCAGAGCGTCTTGTTAGGTGACCTCTTGTTCACGCAAGCGTTTGCAGAAATCTCCAAAACAGGCTCACTGGCTTGTGTCTCCCTCTTGGCGGAATGCTCACGGCAAGTTTGTGTTGGTGAAATCAAACAAAACGCAGCGGCTGGTGAATCACCCATCACTGGCGATCAATATATCGCTATCGTAGCAGGCAAGACCGGTGGATTATGTCGGGCAGCTTGCGGCGTCGGGGCAATTTTAAGCGATGCCTCGTCAGAACAGATTGATGCGCTACAGTCGTTTGGCACGTCCTTGGGGATTGCTTTTCAAATTATTGACGATTGCCTCGATCTCGTTGGACAAGATTCCGTTGTCGGAAAAACGCTGGGCACCGACTTGCGAACTCGAAAGTGGACCTTGCCAGTAATTTTGGGAATTGAGCATACCAATCCGACAATTCAATCGGA